>QHQO01000013.1 GCA_003221195.1 Verrucomicrobiota bacterium | reverse complement strand
CGATGCTCTACCGCGCAAAAAAACCGCACGTGCTCTCCATTCCCGAGGGTAAGATGGCCGCCAAAAGCGGCACTGAGTCAGCACATATTCGCGGCAACCCGGACGCACCCGTAACGCTGGAAGAGTATGGCGATTTTCAATGCCCGCCGTGCGGCATGTTCGCAACGTTTGTTGGCCAGCTCGAAAAAGAGTACGATTCGCGCTTGCGCGTAGTCTTTCGAAATTTTCCGCTTGGGGTGCACGAACACGCTCGCGAGGCGGCGCTGGCCGCGGAAGCCGCAGGACTGCAGGACCATTTTTGGGAAATGCACGACGTGCTCTATCGAGAACAAGAGACCTGGAGCAAGGCGCCTAATGCGCGCGAATTGTTCGAATCGTACGCGGGAACGATCGGACTCGATCTTGATAAGTTCCGAAAAGACATGGACGGCGAGAAAACCAAAGAACGGGTCGAAGCCGATCGCCAGCGCGGCGAATCACTTGGGATCCAGACCACTCCGACGCTGTTTATTAATAATCAGCCGGTAGATCAGAAAGACAGGAATCCGCAGGGCATTCGGGCCGAGATCAACGCTGCGCTGGAGAAAAAATCGCAGACATGACCGTATCGCGATTTCGCACGATGATCTATGTTGTTGCCGCGATCGTTTCGCTGGCGGGGCTAGCGGATGCAACTTACCTCGCGGTGCAGGCGTTGACGGGCGAGACGCTCGGCTGCGGGGGATCCCCGGATTGTTTCCGAGTTTTGGGCAGTTCCTACGCCAGGGTAGCGGGAATTCCCGTCGCCTCCTTCGGCGTGCTGGCTTACTTCAGTGTGTTCGTTTTTGCCACATTCGCGGCGTTTGGCTACACGCGCGCACGGATCTTTCTGATTGTAACCATCGGCGCGATGTTTCTCGCTACACTGTGGTTCCTTTACGTTCAGGCTTTCCTGCTGCACGCTTATTGCCGCTATTGCCTGTTCTCTGCAGCAACCACGTTTCTGCTTTCGGGACTGGTGATTGCTCTACCGCCCGGAGGCGACAGATCCGTCTCCTGAGTCCACTGTCGTCTTGCTCTTGCGCTTGCTATCGCTCATGCTGTTTAGGGCGCCGCAGTGTAGCACGGGCAGGATGGTGACCTATGAGTAACGATTACGAGAAAAGATAATTGCGCTTATGCGAATTCTGGTGATCGAGGATGAAAAGAAGACGGCGGCTTTCTTGGCAAAAGGCTTGCACGAGGCCGGTTTCGTTGTCGATGTCGCCCCTGACGGCGAGGCGGGGCTGGCAGCGACGCGCGCGAGCAAGTTTGATCTACTCATTGTGGATATCATGCTTCCAAAAAAAGATGGCTGGGCTCTCGTCGAAGAATTGCGCGACGCCAGGGTGCAGACGCCCGTCATTTTTTTAACAGCGCGCGACAGTGTGCGCGATCGGGTGAAAGGGCTCGAGCTCGGCGCGGACGATTATGTGGTGAAACCATTCGCGTTCTCGGAATTGCTCGCCCGCGTGCGTTCGCTTCTGCGTCGTACTCCTGCGCGTCGGAGCAAGCTGCGCATTGGCGATTTGGAAATCGATACGCGTCATCAACGCGCCGAGCGCGGTGGTGTGCCACTAAACCTTACGCCCAAAGAGTTTCTCCTTCTCACCCACCTGGCGCATTCCGTGGGTGAAGTAGTATCCCGCGATGAAATTGCAGAACATGTGTGGGACATAGGATTCAAAACCGATACGAACGTAGTCGATGTGGTCGTGCGCCGCTTGCGGGCAAAGGTGGACGATCCGTTTAAGACCAAACTGGTTCATACGATCCGCGGCATGGGTTATGTTCTCAAAGCGCCCTGAACCGCCGCACAATACACTGCCGACGATCGTTTTCGTCCTCGTAGTCGTCCTCGTCCTCGCCATTTGATGGATCTTCCATGACGAGGAAACGAATAGAAAATTGAGATGAGAACGTATTTCGATCATGAAAAACTGGATGTTTATCGGCTAGAGCTTCGTTTTATCACGTGGGTGACGAGGCTGCTCCTCGACATCAAGCAGCGCTCTACGAATGCTCGCATCGCAGACGTTTCGGATCAACTTGATCGAGCTAGTCTCTCCGCTTTGCTGAATACGGCTGAAGGGAACGGCCGACGCCAGCGACGAACCCGAGCGAAGTTCTTCGATGATGCACGTGGTTCGGCTACTGAATGCGCGGCATGTTTGGATGCGCTGGTCGCGAAGGCCGTTTGCAGTGGAGGAGAGATCGACGAAGGCAAGCAACTGCTCCTTCGGATCGCTTCGATGCTGACTAAACTGATCGAGCGCTTCGATGTTTCGTCCTCGTCGTCCTCCTCCTCCTCGCTTATTCAAGAAGAACCGGAGGAGGAAAGGTTCGAGGACGAGAATGAGCACGAGCAGCCCTGAACCGCGCTCCATCGCCTCCCAGCTCATCCTCCTCTTTACGCTGGCGGCGGCCCTCCTGCTCGCTTGCGGACTCGGTGTCTTTTACTGGGTCGTCGTCCGGCATGCATTCGCGGAAGATAATGCGGTGCTCGCTGACAAAGTCGATGCGTTGCAAACAAGTTTTGAACAACGCGGCGGTTTGGAGGCAGTCGCTGCGGAGATCAACACCGCAGGTAGCCGGAAGCGCGCGCCGTTTCTGGTGCGCGTGCTCGACCCGACTGGCGCGACCATTGGGCAGACAACCGGGATGGAAACGCTGTTGCCGGCAAATATTTTTCCACCGGTCGCTTCACGCGAAATTCCAGTGCCGACGGAACATCGAGTTGCAGGGAAATCGTTTGCACTAACCACGAGACGCGCGGTTGCAGACGGCCAGCAGTTTACGATCCAGGTGGCACAAGACCGCTCGAGCGACGAGCAGGTCGAGAGAAGATTTGGTATTTTGGTTCTGCTCGTTCTTTCAGGCAGCATTCTCGCCTCTGTTCTGATTGCGATCCCGGTCACCAGGCGCGGTCTGCGTCCGTTGGAAGAAATGAAGCTTTCCCTGGAGCGAATCGGGCCGACGCACCTGAACGAGCGTGTCGCGTCCGCGAACTGGCCGCGCGAGCTTCAGCCCATGGCCATCGCATTCGATGAAATGCTTAAGCGCCTCGATGATTCCTTTACGCGTCTCTCTCAATTCTCCGCGGATCTCGCGCATGAATTACGAACTCCCATCGCAAATATGCTGGGCGAAGCACAGGTCGCCCTGTCGCGCGACCGCAGCTCTGCGGAATACCGTGAAACCATCGAGTCCGCCATCGGCGAATGCGAACGGCTTTCAGGAATCGTGGATAACTTGCTCTTCGTTGCACGAGCCGACGCAGCACGCGAACCGGTCGAGCGGAAGCGGTTCGACGCGCGCGCGGCTGTAGAGAAAATTGCGGCGTTTTATCAAACGATCGCAGAAGACCATCATGTCGCGATCAGTTGCAGTGGCGAAGGACAGATTTCTGCCGATCCCGCCCTATTCGAGCGCGCGGTGGGCAATCTTGTCGATAACGCGCTGCGTTTCACTCCTGAGAATGGTTCAATTGAAATCGCGCTAGCCGATGGCCCGACGGATTTCGAGGTGGCGGTCAGCGACAATGGCTCGGGAATAGCTCCCGAACATTTGCCGCGGGTGTTCGATCGATTTTACCGGGCAGAGCCATCGCGCGGATCTGATGGAGCAGGCCTGGGCCTGGCTCTGGTAAAGTCGATCGTCGATCTTCACGGCGGCACCGCCAGGATTCAAAGCGAAATCGATCGCGGTACTACAGTTAGCCTCACTTTTCCCAAGTAAGGGTAAACAGAACGGAAACGCATTCTCGGGTTCCGACTAAAAATTTATCTTGCCAATTATTACAATTTTGTAATTATAGCATGAAACCTGCAGGAATTGACAGCCCCCAAAGGCTTTCGGGGTTGCTGAAGTGGAGGCCGCAGCCCGGTGGAGCGGGCTGCGGCTACACTTTTACGCAGCTGCGGAGACGCTCTGGTGAGCCCCCATCGAGGCGCCGTACCCGACGCGACCAATTCGACGCCTCTCCTAACGGTGGGAGCTTAGAACGCCGACAAAAATTTGTCTTGCCAACTATTACAGTTCTGTAATTATGCGCGCGATCTATGACAAAAACGTCACTTTTCTGTGGAATTCCCGCGCGATGGTTCGTCCCATTAATTGCATGTGTATATTTGATACTTTCTGCGGCTAATCATTCAGTAGATGCGCAGGAAGTAACGCTAAGAGAGGAGCCGTCAATTGTAGTTACAGGCGAAGAAGTGCCCAGCGCTTACGGCGCGCCTCCCGGACTGTCGCGCAGCCGTTTTTCCAACACAGTGCAAGCATATGTGTTGCCGCCATGGTCATTTTTCTTCGGGGAGCTTTTTGAGGGCCAGGGGTTCCGCCATGGACCACCGGATTATCTTTTCACTCAAGAGATCGAAATGGGTTTGCCGTATCGCTTTAATGTAGCCGCGGAATCACAGTTCGAACGATTTAATGGTGGGGGCGGAGCGCAAACAGTGAGTCTGGAAGCCCGATGGGCTCTTGCTGATTGGAACAAAATTCCCCTCAATCCGACACTGTTCGCCGAATACAAATTCGGTGTCGGCACCATTCGACACGAAGAAGTTCCACCTGCTCCAGGAGGAGGAGGAGGAGAGGAAGAAGAGGAGGAAGAAGGCGGCCCACCCAAAGTTCCCGATGCCTACGAAGTTCGTTTGCTCCTTGCTCAGGATTTCTTCGAACGCGTCGAATGGGCGATGAACTGGTTCTTTGAAAAAGAAAACACCGGCGACCGTGGACGCGAATGGGGGTTCTCTCAGGCCGCGCTGACGCCGGTTCTCCTACCTAACGAACGTCTGAAAGTCGGAATAGAAATGGAATATAAGAATGTCACCACGAAAGACACGCGCGGCGATGCCGTGAACAGTTTCGTCCTCGGCCCGACCGTTGCATGGAAACCGACGGCAAGTACGCGCCTCGACATTTCGCCGCTGTTCGGTTGCACTGACGACTCGCCAGTAGCCGATGTCTTTGTCGCCTTTTCCTGGCTCTTTGGTGGCGAACGAGGCGAAGCTGAAGCGCCCGTGTCCTCACGGTTCCGTTACCTCAGCAAGGTTTCGCGTGCCGACAAGGATTCGGACAAGGAAATGAAACAGGTCGCGCCGCCACCATGTCCCGAATGGTATGGCGATCGCGAATGGAATGTGAACCTCTGGGGCACATATGCATTCACCAACACCGAATTCGCTCCTAATCCTTCGTTGGTAGATATTGTGCAAAGTACCAGTGAGGGCGGCGCCGTGCTTGGCACTTACGACCATTATATTGGTGGGGATCACGCGTGGGGCGGCGGAGGCGACATCAAATATTTTTTCTGTCGCTATGTTGGTCTCGGTGTTGAAGGATTTGCTCTGGACGCCAGCAAGCCTGGTTTCGATATCTTCGAGGACCCGACGGTCCCGATTTTTGTTCACCGAAGAATCAATCACGATCACACTATCGGCTCTGTTTTAGGAACACTCACGCTGCGCTATCCGATTCCTTGCACGCGTCTTGCGCCCTATACCTGGGCGGGTGTCGGTGCGATTTTCGGCGGCGGCGAAAGAGATATCGTTCACACACAGGGGCCGCCGGACGCGTTCGCTGTCCATGCGGAGACGGATCACTTCGGTAGCGAAACCAAAGTAGTCGGTCAATTCGGAGCCGGTCTCGAAGTCCGATTCTCGCGGCATATCGGTTGGACTAACGACTTGAGCTTCGGCGTGATCGATGGGCCGCAAAACAATTTCGGAATGTTCCGCAGCGGTCTCAACTTCGCTTTCTAGCTGACGATCACCGCAAAAGGCGTCCTGGCCCAACGCTTACCAAAACATCTTCAGGGCTGATAACTCCGAAAGCGTTCGGAGTTGCTGAAGTGGAGAGGCCGCAACCCGGTGGAGCGGGTTGCGGCTACACTTCCTCATTTGAGGCGATTGGTGTCAAGCGCGCATTCATGCCCTGGTCGATGCTGCACACCACTTCTTGACCTGATTTCATCGCGCCGATAGTTTCATTTTGGAAAGGAGATTGCCGGTGAAAACCGAGGTATCGATCGAATACTGCGTCGTTTGAAACTACACGCCGAAGGCCGTCAGTTTGGCGGCCAAAATTCTTGAGCTCGGCGAGCGCATCAAGTCGCTCACCTTGATTCCCTCGAGCGGCGGCGCTTTCGAGATTCGCGCCAATGGCAAATTACTCCATTCCAAACTCGACACCGGCGATTGGCCGGATTTCGACGCCGTTGTCACGGCAATCAAGAAAGCAAAATAATCTTTTCGCAATCCGCAGTTCGCAATCCGCAATCCGGAGAGTGAAGGGTGCCTGGTGGTCCTCGCGGTCTTCAAAACCGTTGTCGGTTCCGGCTACCGGGACCGAGGTAGGTTCGATTCCTATCCTCTCCGCTTTTTCAGTGGCATTGGCGTCCAGCCAATCCTATCGGCAGGGATGCCGATTCCACAAAGGAGGTGACTAAACATGTCGCGTGAGCAAGTCCGAAGACTCACTTCGCTCTCATCCTGCGCCGGGTGAGCTTCCAAATTGAGCCAACAAGCCCTGCGACAAGTTTTGCCGCAGCTTCCTCTTTCTGCAGATGCAAAAGTTATCGTGAACTCGACCACGTTCGACGATGCCGGCATTTACCGGCTGGATCGCCATCGTGCGCTAGTGCAGACCGTCGATTTTTTCACACCCATTGTGGACGATCCTTTCTCTTACGGACAAATCGCGGCCGCCAATTCGCTCTCGGATATTTTCGCGATGGGTGGACGGCCGTTGACCGCGCTGAATATTGTTGGTTTCCCGACGGACTTGGTTCGGCCAAGAGTGATTGCTGCGATCTTACGCGGCGGTCTGGCCAAAGCTGCCGAGGTGGGTTGCGCTATCATCGGCGGCCATTCCATTCGCAATCCCGAGCCAATTTACGGATTGGCCGTCACCGGATTGATTGATGTTCGCCGTCTGACAACAAATGCAAATGCGCGCCCCGGCGATGTGCTGGTGTTGACCAAACCGCTGGGCACAGGCATTGCCACCACAGCGATCAAACGCGGAGCGGCATCGCGGCCCCTGCAGAAAAAGGTCATCGCGCTGATGTCGAAAGTGAACACCGTAGGCGCCGAACTGGCGGAGCTACGGCTGGTGCGCGCGGCGACTGACGTGACCGGTTACGGATTGATGGGCCACTTGATTTCCCTCTGCCGCGCCAGCGGTGTCTCTGCCGAAGTCCATACGAGCGCGGTGCCCATGATCAGTGATGAGATCGTGGATTTAATCGAACAAGGCTGCGTCCCCGGGGGCAGCCGCGAAAATCTCGTTGCCACAACCGTGGCTGTCGATTGGGGAAAGACCGACGAACCGCAACGCATTCTCTTAACCGACGCGCAAACCAGCGGCGGATTACTCTTATGCGTACCCGAAGCGAAGCTGGAGAAAGTTCTTGGAATTTTGCGACAAAGGCGAACGCCTTGCGCGGCTGTCATCGGAAGAATCAGCGCCCGTCGGTCTCGGCGTCCATTGATATGCGTGAAAGGATGAAACCGCGCTCCCGCCGGGAAATTCCTGCCGTTAACAAGGTTCTCGATGCGCTGGGCGAATACGACCTCGCCACAGCGAGCAAGCTGCCCCGCCCATTGGTTGTCGATGTTGTCCGACGAGGATTGTCGAAAATACGGAGCGACAGCGAGATCCCGGAATTTGAATCGACAGTCGAACGACTCCATCGATCACTTGAGCTATTTCGCGCCGGCCGGCTGCAACCGCTCATCAACGGAACTGGGATTGTAATCCATACGAACTTCGGCCGCGCGCCGCTTACACCCGAGGCTGTCCGGGCTCTCACCGAAATCGGCTCGGGCTATTCCAATCTGGAATACGATCTTGCAACAGGTGATCGCGGACACCGCGGCGCGTACATCGAGAATGCGCTTGCGCTACTTTGCGGCGCCGAAGCCGCTACGGTAATCAACAATTGTGCAGCGGCTCTCGTTCTAATCGTTCACCATTTTGCGGCAAGAAATGGTAGGGCGCGACCGCCGGGCGCGCCGTCTAAGAACGAAGTGATCGTTTCACGCGGTGAGCTCGTGCAAATTGGGGGCGGTTTTCGAATTGGCGAGATAATCGAAGCTGCGGGAGCGACCTTGCGCGAGGTCGGAGCAACCAACAAAACTACACTCGACGATTACAGACGCGCTATTGGTCTCGGGAGCGCGATGATTCTGAAAGTTCATCGCAGCAATTTCGTTATGAGTGGTTTTGTCGAGTCGCCGTCTGCGGCGGAAATCGCTGCGCTCGCAAGGAAAAAGCGAATTCCTTTTGTGGAGGATTTGGGCAGCGGCGCGGTCGTGCCGACCGAGCAATTTAACATCGCCGAGCACGAGCCGACGCCGTCGGACGCATTGAAAGCCGGAGCCGATCTGGTCTGCTTTAGCGGCGACAAGCTCTTCGGCGGGCCACAGGCGGGAATTATTGCGGGAAAGAAGCGATTCGTTAACGCCTTGAAACGCGAACCGCTTTTTCGCGCGTTGCGTTGTGACAAGCTTTGTTTTGCCGCGCTGCAAGCCACAATCGATCTTCACCTCAATCAAGCTGTGACGAAAATTCCGGCGATTGGTCTGTTGCAAGTTGCCGAAGACGAGCTGCGCAATCGAGCCGCGGTGATAAGAAACGGTCTCAGTGATCTGCAGCTGCAAATCGAAATTGGCCGGAGCAGAGCCAAGGTTGGCGGTGGCACATTGCCAAAATCGACGATGTCATCGGTTACAATTGAAATTGTTCCTAGGCATTGTTCGCCGGCCGACTTAGCGGCCCGTCTGCGCAAGTCAGCGCCTCCCCTCATTGGCTATATCGCGAACAACCGTTTCAAGATCGACCTGCGCACAATTCTTCCGCACCAGGATGCTGCGGTCGCCGATGCGATTCGCGCAGCAT
Organism: Verrucomicrobiota bacterium; assembly: GCA_003221195.1. Taxonomy (GTDB): domain Bacteria; phylum Verrucomicrobiota; class Verrucomicrobiia; order Chthoniobacterales; family UBA10450; genus Udaeobacter. Next base: position 4,636 of record QHQO01000013.1, on the reverse strand, counting down.
GCACCAAATGACGGAGAAACATTTCATCCTGGCGACCGCGGGTCATGTCGATCACGGAAAAAGTGCATTGGTGAAAGCGCTCACGGGAACCGATCCTGATCGGCTCCCCGAGGAAAAGGCGAGACAAATCACAATCGATCTCGGCTTCGCAGAGCTGAATGTTGCCGGGCCCGACGAGCAACGGTTCCACGTTGGAATCGTCGATGTACCGGGTCACGAAGATTTTGTTCGAAACATGATTGCGGGAGTCGGCTCGATCGATCTCGCGCTGCTGGTCGTTGCTGCTGACGATGGCTGGATGCCGCAAACTGAAGAGCACGTGCAAATCCTCAATTACCTTCGCGTGCAACGCGGCGTAGTCGCGCTTACGAAGAGCGATTTGGGCGGTATTGACATCGTAGCGGAGCAGATTCGAGAAAAACTGCGCGACACTCCATTTGTGCGAGCGTCAATCGTTCCAACTTCGGTTCGCACCGGAGAAGGGATTGAAAATCTCAAGGATGCGCTCGCGACCGAACTCGCCACGGCGGAACCGCAACCCGACATCTGTAAGCCGCGCTTGTTCGTGGATCGGGCGTTTACGCTGCGTGGAATCGGAACGGTCGTCACAGGCACGCTGAGCGGCGGTTCAATCCGACGCAGCCAGGATGTCTTCGTTCAACCCGGAAATGTTTCAGCTCGGGTTCGTTCCATTCAAAACCATGGCCGCGACGTCGAAATCGCTCAGCCAGGAATGCGCACGGCCATCAATCTTCCGGATTTCTCAATTGGCGAGAACGGAATTCAACGGGGCGACATCATCACCGTCGACAGCCTCAGTAGTCCGCAGGCAACAATCGACGTGCTCCTCGAAAGATCGTCGCGACTAAAGCGAAACTCTCCTGCAGCTCGTCCAATCAAGAACGCCAGTTTCGTTCAAGTTCATTTTGGAACAAGTCGGATCGCTGCGAAAGTCACATTATTGGACCAACCTGCGGTTGGAGCCGGGCAAAGCGCAATTGCTCGATTGCGGCTCGATTCACCGATTGTCGCGCTTGTCGGCGACCGCTTCGTTATCCGCGATTCTTCCGAACAAAGCACCATTGCCGGTGGCACAGTGCTCGATCCGGACGCCAATCGCGCGAATTTCCGCTTTCCTGCGCAGATTCAATTCCTGAGGGCGCGCGCGACCGCCCCGCATGACGTCGATATGTGCGTTCGATCGCAGCTTCAACGTGATCAATGCACCGATTCCAAAACTCTCCTGGTGAAATCGAACTTTAGCGCCGATGAAATTTCTGAAGCGTTGTCCCGGCTGAGCCACGATGGCCAAATCGTGCTGGCGGGCGGTATCATCGCCAGCGCATCTTACTGGCACAATTTGATCAGTAGCGCAGCCACCTTAATTGACCGAGCGCACGAAGAAAACCCGGAACGCCGTGGAGTCGATCTATCGGAGTTTCGAACGGATTTAGAAATCGAGTCCGACAAATTATTTAGCGTAGTAATTTTAGCACTGACACGAAACGGTTTTGTTCGGTTCGAAAATCAAATTGCTCGCGTTACTCACCAGCCGTCGCTGCCGCTGGAATTGCTATCTGTCGCGGAAAACATTCGCGCGGCGCTCTCGGCCAAACGTTTCGATCCTCCCGACCGCAAAGGGCTTTCACAGGATCGAAATCTCCAACAGGCGCTGCGATTCCTAATCGATAAGGGCGAGATCGTTGAAATCACGCGGGAGATCGTTGTTCTTCGCGAGGCTGCCGAACAGATGCAGAAGACCGTTACCGAGTTCCTTTCCGAACACGGTTCCGCCACTGCCAGTCAGCTTCGACAGAAAATTGGCACGACGCGCCGCGTAATTATCCCTTTCCTGGAATATTTGGATCGCACGGGTGTCACCCGGCGGATCGGAGATGAACGCGTGCTCGCGAAGAAATCGGTAGCCGCTAAATTGAGGGATGTCGCACGCGCGCAGCGAACCTGAAGTACATTCGCGGCGCGTATCGCTGCACATCGGAGCTTCGCCGGAAGCGGCGTGGAAGAACGTAGTCCGCCATTGGCTTGAAAGAATTGGCACTCGCATTTTGCAGGCCAAAAAGCCCGCGGCTGTCGTAACGGCGTCTCGCAGCCAGGCGTATTTTTTTCGCAGCCGCCTGCTTGCCGAAGGTAAATCCCTGCTCGCGGTGAAATTTCTCTCGCCGCCGCAGCTGCGGGAACTATTGCTTCGCGACGGTGGCCAGCGCGTGCCGCTGCGCGAGCATCTTCGGCTCATTCTCACCGTCACTGCCGAAGAATTCGCAAGCAAAAGTACCGATGACAAAACAGTACTCGTTGCGAAATCCATCGCTCGAGATGCGGATCGTTTTCTGCGCGCGCTTGACGAACTGCGCGCCGCTGGCTGGACTTTTGATGAGATCGAGTCGCCGGCTTTGCGCGAAATCGCGGCGCGATTCGAACAACGAGTGCATGAGTGCGGCTTCACTTTCGTTCACGACGCTGATCGCGCCGCGCGTGCGCACGCCCAGCCACTGTTCAGCAATTTGCTTTTGTTTGGATTCGACGCGGCGCATTGGCCGCTTTGGCCGTTGCTTCACGCCGCGACACTCCGTGCTGACAAAGCCACCGTTGTTTTGAGCGACCCGCGCGATGAGGCCCGCGATCTCGACGAAGCTTGGGTTGGAACATGGGAGGAAACCTTTGGGCCGGCAGAGGTAATTCCAGGAACCAATGGAGAATCGACAGCCTCATCGGTCGAATCTTTACTGGTTCCGGCCTCGAACGTTCACTTTGTTATCGGTCGTGACACAACCCAGCAAGCACGCGCGATCGTCGCTCTTGCCGCGAAATTCCTGGCCGATTCCCACTGCGAACGCCTCGGCATCTTGTTTTCAGGACCAGGCGCGCTTCCCCGTTTGGTCGCAACATTTCTCGAATCAGCCGGAATTGCTCACAACGATGGCATCGCGCATCTCGCGCCGAGCGCCTTCGACGATGACGCCTGGCGCGCGTGGCTCGAATTGCAACAAACGCCGCGACTAAAGGCTCTGTTTCGGCTGCTTCGTGTTATCGAAGGACGGATTTTCGACGAATTGCCGGTGCTGAAGATAGAAGAAACTCTGCGCCGCGCTTACAACGACATGCTCATCGACGATATCGAGCTGCTGCGTGACTACTGCGCGAACGGTTCTGACTTGCGACATGGCAATGCTGCCGCACGCGAGCTGGAAAAAATCCAGGTTCTGCCAGAGAACGCGACACTCGCTGAATTTCTCTCACACACGCGAACCATCTTTTCAAAGCTCCGCTGGAGAGAACATTGGAATGAACTTGAGCGGCTCAGCCGCAATTGGAGCGATCTGCTGCCGGGGAACTTTTCAAAGAGTTCTTATTTGCGATGGCTGCGGGAACTTCTCGGCGCGCCCACCCTGGAGCGCGACGATCTCGGCTTGCATCCGTACGCGCGCGTCCACCTGCTCGCTTACGGGAACGCGCAGGGCCAGCCTTGGTCGCATCTGATTTTTGCCGGCTTAAACGATGAAGCATGGCCGGCGCTTAACGACGAGCTTGCTTTTATTCGCGACGAGCAGATCGACGAGCTCAATCGCCAGAACAAAACACTGAACCGCCGCGCATCGAAGCGCGGCCGGCAAGGCGAAGGTCATTGCAGCTTGCGCGACGGCAAAACGCTGCTGCTGGGACCCAACGAACAACGACAGATCCGTCGGCGGCAGCTTTTCGACCTGGTGGAATCGGTTAGCACAGGCATCGCCGCCAGTGCGAGCCTCTATTCCGAAGCACTGCCGAGTCGGATCGCGAATCCAAGCGAATTCTTTTCCTGGCTTTACTTCAATACACATGGTCGCGGCGTTTCACAGCAGACGCTCCATTCATTGGAACAGCAAACCCGCGATTGGTTGAAGGATTGGTCCCCGGTCGATGCGCAGAAAGTCGATTCGATTAGCGTTGGCCGAACGGGGTACGCATTCGATGCGCGCCGGCAGTTGCGGCCTGCGGGCGAATATGAATTCGCGCTCCGAAGTCCACTGGATCAGGAAAAATCGCTACGCGTTACCCAGTGGGAACAAGCATTGCGGTGGCCAGCTATCGTCTGGATGGAAATCTTTCTCGGCGTCGAGCCCGACGATGACACCGGCGACACCTGGGCGATTGCAACCGGACAATGGGTCCATCGATGGCTCGCGCACAGCGTCCGAAATGGCGAACACCGAAAGTTTGTCGGCGTAGATCGCGCCGATGAAATCCGCGAGCGTATTTGGAAAGAAGCGCGCGAGTTTCGTGAACGCGTCGCCGCGCTTTGCTCCGGGCGTGGCAAAGTTCTTCCAGATTGGTGGCGCTCCGGCTGGAGTAATGCGCTTTATATTGCCGACTGCCTCGCCGCAAAAGTTTCTGATCTCCACGATTGGTCGGAAATGGCAGTCGAATACTCGCTCGGCGAGCCAAGTTTAATTCCACTCAGCGAGAAAGAGACGTTGCGAGTTCGTGGCCGGATCGATCTGATCCTCGCGCGAGCGAAATCTGACCAGTCGCAAATCGGTTACAAAGATCTGTGGGTTGTCGATTACAAAACAGGACGGCAACGCGGTTTTAGCTTGAAAGAATTAAGAAAGAAAGAGACGCCGCAGCGAAAATTTCG
>QHQO01000012.1 GCA_003221195.1 Verrucomicrobiota bacterium | reverse complement strand
GTCGATCCATTCCAGTGTAGAGGATGGGAGTTTTCGGAAACAGGCGGTCCCGGTATTGCGCAACAAAGACGCCCGCGGGTGAGCCGATTGGCACCACTAAGTCCGGTTGCCAATGTGATTGCCGCTTTTGCAGGTATTCAACCAGGGCCTCTTGCAAAGTTGAATCTGCGTAGCGCGCCATATCCAGCGAGACTTCGTCGAGATCAACGCGTTTTCCCATCTTCTCGACCAGTTCGGTCTCAAAAGCGATCGAATGAGTGGTGAACGGCGGCGCGACGCTTCCGAAAGAATGAACGACGAGAACGCGCTTCGGCTCACTTTCCGCCGCGCAGACCGCGGTCAGCACAACGAAAACGGCCATCAGAGAGGAGGCAATTCTAGGGCCACGAATGACTCGACGGCCCTTCCCATGAGGTAGGCGCGTGGTTCGACATCCATTCCCCCGCGTCACAGGACTCTGATTATCAGAAACGCGCATGTCATGGAAGCCGTAACGAGAGTGACGAATGGAATTGGGTGCGGGCTCGGATTACCATGTGACAGATACGTTACTTAGGAGGAGCAAGAGGGTAATCGCGGAAATAATGGATTGGCGTGGGAGGGCATACTACGACAGTCAATAGTTTTTACTTAGACAACGGTCATGATCTGCTCAACTGTGAGGGCTAGTTTTTACTCAAGACCAATTGATACAACGTGAAACCACAAGATTCCACCATCCTATCCACCGATAGCCCGCGACGGTCTCGCGGCAGACGCTTCGTTCTGTTCATTGCTTTAACGTTCCTCGGAGTGCCGTCGCGCGCTCATGCTTCGATGTTTCACGGTGAGACCCTCGATTCAGTCGCGAACGTCATTGCGTGGTTCGCGTTCATCATCGTCCCGCCCGTCTTAATCGGGGTCTTCCTGCTGATCCATATCCTCCCCGAAAAGGTTGCCGAAAAGCGGCACCATCCGCAGCTCGGGGCTATCAAGTGCCTGTGCCTGCTCTCACTTTGCTTCGGCGGGCTGCTCTGGCCGATCGCCTGGCTTTGGGCCTACTCAAAGCCGGTTTTTCACAAGATGGCGTACGGCACGGATGTCGATCATTCGCACGAGCAAACGGGTGGAGAAAAATCCGCCACCACTGAACTCGAGCAACTCCGCGCCCGGGTCGCGGAACTCGAAGCGGAGATTAAAGGAGGAAAGGCGTAATGGAAGTCATCCTGCTTGGCATCTACGGGTTCTTCGTCTGGCTCATTTTCTATAAATTCAAGTGGCTGCCCATGAACTTTACCGCGGCGGTCATTACCATCACGCTGCCCATCGTGGCAATGATGGCGCTTTTCCTTCTTCTGAACATTGCCGCGCCCGCAACTGACGACGTGCGCGCCATGAACTACGTGATCCCGATCGTGCCGCGCATAACCGGTCAGGTCACCGAGGTGCCGATTCAACCAAACCGGCCGATTAAGAAGGGCGACGTGCTTTTCAAGATCGACCCCGTGCCCTTCGAGGCGGCGGTGAAAGCCGCCGAGGCCACGCTGCGCGGCTTGCAGGATCAACTCAAAAACGCCGCGGCCAAGAAAGCGGCATTGACTCCGCGGATCGATCTGGCGAAAAAGCGGGTCGAGCAATTCACGGCACTCGCTGCGACCGGGGCCGGGAAGCGGGCCGACCTCGAACAGGCGCAAAGCGACCTCGGAAATCTCGAAAGCGAATTCCTCGCTGCCGACGCGACGGAAGCGCAGGCCGGGGCGCAGATCATCAAGGCCGAAGCCGACCTGCGCAGTGCGAAATTCGACCTCGAAGGCTGCGTACATGTTGCTCCCGCCAACGGTCGCGTTGCCAATCTTTCCCTGCAACCCGGCGTGCGCGCGACCCAGTTCGCCACAATGCCCGTGATGAGCTTCATCCAGGAGGACGATCCGTGGCTGCTGGCATTCTACAGGCAAAACGAACTGCGCTACGTCGAACCCGGCGACGAGGCGGAAATCTTTATGAAGGTGTATCCAGGCCGCATCATCAAGTGCAAGGTCGATTCCATTCTTTGGGCGACGGCACAAGGCCAGCTGCCGATCAGCGGGAACCTGCCGAACACGCAGCCGTTGGTCGCGCCCGAACAGCGCATCGCAGTTCGACTCGTCACAGATGGGAAGGATAAAGACGTCTTCCTCGCTGCTGGCGCCCGCGGTGGAGGAGCGATCTACACGAACGATATTACGGCGATCCAGATCCTCCGTCGCGTGATCGTCCGCATCGCGGCGAAATTCGACTGGTTCGTCATCAAACATCTCTCAGCTCTGTTCGGCGCTCACTAAGGATCAAACGATGAACGCTCGGTGCTGCACTCTGCTTATTGTTACCGGCGGCAGCCTCGTGCTTGCGGGCTGCGCTCTGAAAAATCCACCCTTTGGCGCGGACATCATGCCTGAGTCGGCTCGTGCGAAAATCCCAGGAACCTGGGCCGGTCCGCATCGCAGCGGCGCTGTGGTGCCGAACTGGATCCGCAATTTCGGCGACCCGGAGCTTAACGCGCTTGTCGCGGACGCCGTCGAGCGGAATCCCGATCTCAAGGCCGCCGCCGCTCGCGTGGAAGCATCGCGCGCTGCTGTACGCATCGCCGCGTCATCGCTCTACCCACGGATTGCTATGAAAGGACTGGGTGAGCGCCAAGGTCAGCACCTTAGCGGCGACATTGGTCGCGGCATCAATCCACCGGAGTTCGGAAGTTCGGGAACAGAGAACAGCGGTGGCGCCGGACTCGATACCAGCACGGATGAGACATCACAGCGCTGGGTCTATGGCCTCGCCGCTGGCGCCGCCTGGGAGGCCGACGTGTGGGGCCGCATTCGCTCGAAAAAAGCTGCCGCGAAGGCTGAAAGCGCCGCGCTGGAAGCCGACTACGAATTTGCCCGCCAGTCGCTCGCCGCTGCGGTAGCGCGTGCATACTTCTCCACCATCGAGGCCGCGCAACAAGAAGCTAACGCTCAGGAGACACTCGGTATCTACCAGGATTATTCGAAACTCACCGACGTGCGCAAACAACAGGGCTTTGCGAGCGACTTCGACGTGTCGCAGATCAAGTCGCGCACAGCCGCCGCCGAAGATGCACTGTACACTGCACAGCAGGCGCGGGCGCAGACCATCCGCGCGATCGAGGTGGTAACCAGCCGCTACCCTGCCGGAAGGTTTGATGTGCGACGTTCCTTCCCCGGTCAACCAAGAAGTGTGCCCGCCGGTTTGCCCGCGCAAATCCTCGAGCGCAGGCCGGATCTCATCGGCAGCGAGCGCCGCTTCGCCGCCGCTTTTCATAGAGTGAACGAGGCGCGCACTGCGCGATTGCCGCGCTTTGTGCTCAGCGCGACCAGCGGACTCGGAACCGCGTCACTCGACTCAGTCGGCGCGCTCGATGCTCTCGTGTGGAGTTTCGCCGGTGGAATTACTCAACCGATTTTCTTTGGCGGTGAACTCAAGGCTGCCCAGGACCTTCGCACCGCCGAGCAAAAGGCCGCTGCCGCAAGCTACGTGGGCTCCGCGTTGCGCGCGTTCGGAGAGGTCGAAGATGCTCTCGCCGGGGATTACTATCTACGTAAACGCGAAGGCGCGTTGGGCGACGCGGTTTCGAGCAGTGCCGATTCGGTGAAATTCAGCAGGGAGCAACTCGAACAGGGCCAGATCGACATGTTCACCGTCTTGCGTCTCACTGGGGAAAATCTTGCCGCAAAAGTTCAACTCACCCAGGTCAGAGCTTCCCGCCTCCGCGAACGTGTGAACTTATATCTGGCGCTTGGCGGTGATTTCGCGGGAACTGGCGCGCCAAAATGAGCTCGACACATTTTACGATGGAAGCAAGTCCGCAGCTTACAACAATTAAGAAGCCGGACTTCAAGTAACATGCGTAATGTTTGTTATCGCTAATCCCCCGCTCGAGCAAAGCTGCTCAGAACCATCACAAGAGGATCAGCTATGCGAACGATTACAAATCATTATCGGGATTCTCACGTATTAAATCTAGGCTCGGCTGGTGAGCGCGGTCCTTATCTGGTGACTCAAACGGGTGCGTCCCCAAACGATCCACTCGCAAAGGAGCGGATGTTTGTGCTTCGTCCGGATGGCCGCTGGGTTGATTTCAACGCATACGTTTGTCAAGATAAGCCGGAAGCTATGGACGAGATTGTTTTTTCCACCACGACGGAAGTTATGGAAGCATTCGGCAAATTGATGGGGCGGCCTCAGATTCTCGACCTGCCTGTGAATGAAGCGGGACTCAATGCCTGGATAGAACGTCAGAAAAGTGGCAATCCATTAGAAGCAGCTCACGAATGGGCGGTCGGATATCGAGAACGCCACCGCAAAAAGCGTCGTGGCCATAGCAAGTCGACATTATGGGCAAGGATATTGCCGCAACGAAAGAGACTGCGGAAAATTTAGAACCAGCGGGGTCTGAGTCGCAGCCTGCCGCTCGCCGCGCGTGGTATAACATATTTTCAGTTCTCGCTTGGTTGCCCGCCTACCAACCTAAGTGGCTGCGCGCGGATTTGATTGCAGGCGTCACTCTGGCGGCTTACCTCATGCCAGCTGGGCTGGCGGATGCTTCGCTTGCTAATCTTCCGCCTGAAGCAGGTCTCTATGCCTGTCTCTTTTCCGGACTTGTTTTCTGGTTGTTCTGCAGCTCGCAACACACAGCTATCACGGTGACCTCCGCTATCTCGGTGCTGGTAGGAGCATCGCTCGGTGATCTGGCCGGAGGCGACGTCTCACGATTCGGTGCTCTGGCGGCGTGCACAGCCTTGATTGTTGGGGGGCTCGCTTTCATCGCGTGGCTGGCAAAAGCCGGAGTGATTGTGAACTTCATTTCCGAAAGTGTCCTTGTCGGTTTTAAGTGTGGTATCGCTTTATTTATAGCAAGCACACAGCTACCGAAGCTCTTTGGATTCAAAGGATCGCACGGCGATTTTTGGGAACGCTCCGGCTACTTTTTTTCACACCTGCGGGAAACAAACATGACTTCGCTCTTGCTCGGTCTCGGCGCGTTCGCGGTGTTACTATTAGGCAAACGATTTCTCAAGAATAAACCGGTGTCGCTCTTCGTTGTCATCGCCGGCATTGTGGCTGCTGCAACCATGGACCTGGGTACCCTCGGCGTGAAACTGCTCGGCCAAGTGCCACAGGGGCTGCCGCCATTCGGACTTCCAGCGGTGCATGTGTCCGACCTCAACGATCTGCTACCCCTCGCGCTAGGTTGTTTTCTTATCGGTATGGTGGAGACCGCGGCTCTTGGTCGCACCTTCGCGGTCAAGCACGGTTATCGTTTCGACGCGAACCAGGAACTGCTCGGCATAGCCAGTGCTAACGTTATGGCCGGGCTGGGTCACGGATTTCCCGTCAGCGGCGGGATGTCACAGTCGCTCGTGAACGAAAGTAGCGGTGCGCGCACACCGTTATCGGGATTCATCGCTTCCCTTTTGATGCTGCTAATCGTGTTATTTGTGTCCGGGGCATTGCGCTACCTCCCACAGCCCGTCCTCGCAGCCATTGTGCTCATGGCTGTAATGGGTCTTTTCAGGGTGACAGCACTCAGACATTTTTGGCGAGCGGACCGCACTGAGTTCGTGGTGGCGATCGCTGCTCTGTTAGGCGTGCTCGGGTCTGGTCTGTTACGCGGCGTTCTCATCGGCGCGATCATTTCGCTGGTGCAACTTCTGCGCCGTGCTTCGCGGCCGCATGTGGCTTGGCTGGGACGCATCCCGGGAACGCGACGATTCTCCGATTTGGCGCGCCATCCGGACAACGAACCCGTGCCTGGCGCGCTCCTAGTCAGGGTCGAATCCAGCCTGCTTTACTTCAACGCGGAGCACGTGCGCGACACGGTCGCAGCCCGACTTCATGCCGGGACTGCGCCGCCAAAAATCGTAGTCCTCGATCTTTCGGCGTCACCGCATATGGACATTCAAGCGTGCGGCGTAGTCATGAACATGGCTGACGACATCAAAGCAGCTGGCGCGCGCCTGCAAATTGTCGAAGCTCGTTCCTCTGTGCGCGATAGGCTCCGCGCAGAGGGAATCGAGGAGCATGTTAGCCAGGTCAATCGCTTTACTTCGGTCGCGGACGCGGTCGAAGACTTTCAAAAAAACCGCGATCAATAACAAACAATAACACCGCGATGATCGCGAAGTTCTTAATGGCCTCGTGCCTGGTTGCGACAACTGTAATAATTCACGCCACAGGCCTCTGCATGGTGTTAAGCCACGTGTTGCACTCTACCGAGCGGCCGGATACGCGCTTCTGGCCAATGACATGGCTTCTAATTCGCATCGCGTGGCTCCTGATTGTTATTCACCTGTTTGAGATCGCCGTCTGGGGGTTGTTTTTCTGGTGGCAGAACTGTCTGCCCGATGCTGGGTCCTCCTTCTATTTTTCCGGTGTTACCTACGCCACGATCGGTTACGGGGACTTGGTGTTGCCAAAAGAATGGCAACTGTTCGGGCCGGTCGAGGGATTGACTGGCATTCTGATGTGCGGGCTCTCGACGGCATTTTTCTTCGTCATACTAAGCAAAAAAATTCTTGAACTGCATCGACGGTAATGAGCCAAGTCTGACCACGTGAAAAGGCGATTTGATCCGGCCGGTTTGCCAAACCGAGAGCCACAGGAAAAAAAGAGATGGATTGAGCCCGTCGTGGCCTTGTTGATGGCGCTGGCGACACTCAGCACGGCATGGTGCTCATATCAATCAGCGGCCTGGACTCGAAAGAGTAATCGGCTGATGAATGAATTTAACGCGCTGGAGCGCAAGGCTGGTCTGCTGAGCATCCAGGGGATACAGCAAGCGACGGTTCACACCACAATGTTCATGCAAATGCTCGCGGCACAACAGGCGGGCAATGAGAAGCTGGTGAATTTTTACGTCGAACGTTTTCCACCCGATGTGCGCAAGGCTTACGACGCATGGCTGGCCGAAAGGCCTTTTGAAAATCCAAACGCCGACCCGCATCCTTTTGTGCCGAAACTCTACGAAGTGCGGGGAACGCGCGAGGCCGCGGAGGCTAACGCTAAGGCTGCAAGTAGCCTGCTGGAAGCGCGCAACGCCGGCACTGTTTCCGGTCAGTACCTCGCGAACACTGTTTTGTTTGCCGCAGTGCTTTTCTTCGCCAGCGCCTCGGGAAAGTTCGAGCAACGCAGGGTGCGTGTCGTCGCATTCGCTTTTGCTGTGGCTGTTTTTGCGTTTGCGGTTATCCGGACGCTGATGCTTCCGCAATAAACCGATACACGAACTCGTCATGTCGAAGTACGACCAAGATCTAACTGCGAAACTAGCGCGTTGACCTTACGTTCAACCACCAGGTATAAAACGTATCGTGAAAAACGTCCGCCACGATTTCGATTTCTAGGCAAGCCAGGTACGATAAAAGGCGCAATTGCCGGTGCAAATCCAATATTAGCCTGACGACATCTGTGTGTTACGCATCAGCGGCATTTTGAAACGATCCGAATTTGGCGCAGAGCAAAACGCCCCCCGCCCGCAGGATTAACATGGGATCGAAACCTCGCTTGCTCGTGATTGTTGAGAACTTTGAGGGCTGGGAGCGCGGCGCAGATTGCGGGAATGATCTCGACTTCATGATCTCGCACGGCGGTAAGATTTCCAAGATCGCCATCGTCGCTGAGCCACGTTGGGAGACTCTTGCGCTCGCTTTTGCCGGAGCAGGATTCCGCCGGGCGCCAGTAAAGTTTTTTCCGTCTGCTGAACTGGAGCAGGCGC
>QHQO01000011.1 GCA_003221195.1 Verrucomicrobiota bacterium | reverse complement strand
AAATAGAATGGAAACAACAAACAGCCAACGGACAGCTGTCGATTTCGGGATCAAACCTCAAAATGCGGGACTTGGTTTTCCGCGAGCTCAGCACGCAATGTTCGATTTCTAATAGCGTCCTGTATCTAAACGATTGCAGGGCGAGTCTGAACGATTCGGATTTCTTTAACGCCACCGGAAGGCTGAATTTGCGCCAGCCTTATCAATACAACGGCAAGATTTCCGCCAGCGTGGTGAATTTATCGACGCTTCAGCCTCTGGCTCGCACTTTTGGAAATCAAAATGAATTGGCAGGATCCGTCATACTTGACTGGCAAGGCGAGGGACAAGGAATGACCCCGAAAGCCTTCGGGGTCGCTCCTTGGAAGAATTCAGGCAAACTGAAGTTCGTCCTGGAGAAGGGACGTTACGGAAATACGCAATCGCTCCGGGCAAATATCGATGCGTCCTATTCGCCCGAAGGCCTTGATGTGCCGATCATCTTTTTCGCCAGCGGCAATACGGATTTTCAGGCAGTCGCGCAGGCAAATGGGGAGACGCTCGAGATAACCAGGATTCAACTCGATCAAGGGCAGGCGAGGTTCGCGTCGGGTTACGTTTCTTTTCCGCTTGTGTGGAGAAATCTTGGGACGAACGCTGCGGCCATTCCGTCGTCTGGCAAAGTATTCGCCACAATTCAGTCCGAAAACCTCGATCTAAAAAAATTGTTTAGCGATCTCGGGATCAAAGCGGGGACATCTGGTACGCTGAACGCGAGGCTCGACGCGGATGGGACAATCGGAGACTTGAATGCCAGTCTCAGCCTGCAGATGCGGGATTTGCGAAATGATCGCTGGCCGAAAATGGAGCCGGCAACTTTTGAGTTGAGGTCACAGGCCGTGCACGATCGCCTGACAGTTTTAGGGAAACTGCAGCAGGCGCGAATTCAGCCGCTCGAATTAAATGCGAACATGCCTTTTGATATTCCGAAAATTGCTCGCGCCCGGAAATTGCCAGACGAAACACCTATCACAGCAAAAGCGCGTCTCCCTCGCAGCTCTATGAATTTTGTTCGACAATTTGTTCCGGCACTCGAGCAACTTGATGGCAATCTTGGATTGGATGTTGATCTGAGTGGAACGATCGGCAAACCGGTCTTTAGCGGGGCAGGCGACATGACAGTGAACGTTGCGCGTTTTACGAACGCGACTATTCCGGCGTTAACGAATTTTAGTGCGCGCTTAAGCTTTGCACAGAACGCCATTAGCCTGGAACGATTCGGAGGTGATCTGGCGGGCGGCCCTTTTACCATGAATGGCCGCCTCAATTTTCCAAAGCTGACTGAACCGACTCTGGATCTAAAATTGAAAGCCGACAGCGTGTTGCTCGCGCGAAACGACACGCTTACCGCCCGCGCGGACGCAGACATCACGGTGACCGGCCCAATCGCGGCGGCGACAGTCAGCGGCAACGTCGCAATGACAAATAGTCATATTTTGAAAAACATCGATCTTATTCCGATCGGCCTGCCAGGCAGGCCCGCGCCGGAGCCGCCATCAGAGCGCCCGCAAATTTCTTTCCCGAACCCGCCACTCCGCGATTGGAAATTCAATGTCGCGATTAAAACAAAAGATCCGGTGCTGATTCGCGGGAACCTGGCGACCGGCGGTGCGATCGCTGACATAAAACTTACGGGAACAGGTCTGCATCCAGAATTGCAAGGAACGGTGCGTCTGGAAAATGTAGAAGCGACGCTGCCATTCAGCCGGCTGGAGGTTTCTCAAGGCTTTCTTTATTTTGACCCGAGCGATTCAATGAACCCGAGGCTCGAGCTGCGTGGCACTTCGGTGATCCGCGATTACACGGTGCGCGTTTATGTTTACGGAACCATGCTGGCGCCGGAAGCCATTTTCACCAGCGAACCGCCGCTGCCGCAGGAGGAAATTATTTCCTTGATCGCTACCGGCGCTACCAGGCAAGAGTTGTCCGGCCGCGGCAACGTTCTGGCCGGTCGGGCCGCCATGTTACTGGTGCAACAGCTTTACCGGAAAGTTTTCAAAAAAGGCGAGCCGACTCAGAGCAACGAATTCTTTAATCGTCTCGATTTGGACGTGGGAGCGGTCGATCCTCGAACCGGCCGCCAACAGGTTAGTGCCAGATTCAAAATAAGTGATCAGTTTGTACTTGTGGGCGATGTCGGTGTCGGCGGCGATTATCGCGGGATGCTTAAGTATCTGATTCGTCATGCAAGCATTATTGAATTTCGCGGTGAGCAAGCCTTCGGGGAAAAGGACCTGCGCACCGCTCTGAAGGAGGAAATCACCACCGTCGAAGACTTCGGGCTAAGCCCGGCGCGCGCCGACGATCTCGCGTTTTTTCTCGAAGTGTTCTACCGCAAGCATGGTTATGCAGACGTGAACGTGCACTACACGATTGAATCGGAGAATAGGTTGCGCCTCGATATCACAGAAGGCCCCCGTTACACGCTGCGGACGATCGTTTTCGATGGAAATGTGCGGGAGCCGAGCGACAAACTTTTTGAGTACGCTGTTGGTCCCACGCGGGAGCGGTACTCAAGGACAGAGAAAAAGTTGCCTTTTGTTGCCGCTGACATGCAGGAAGGAGCGAACCTGGTGCATCGTTTCTATCTCTCCGACGGTTTTTTGGATGCGGTGGTCGATGCACCGCGTTACACGTTTCACCGGGAGAGCAGTGAAGTGGATGTAGTCATCCCGCTCCACGAGGGGCGCGAATATTTCTTCGGCAGCATTTCATTTAACGGGCGCACGATTTACGGCGCTGACGCGCTGCGCGGGCAGATGCTTGATCTGCTGCAGCGGCCTTACACGGATGCGCGAGTGGAAGACATTCCGCGGCGGCTCCAGTCGTATTATAAGACACGTGGTTATTACGATGTGAAGGTCGTCGCCAGCGGCGCGCCGGACGATGCGGTCAATGGCAGGGTGCCGGTGGACATCACGATTTCGCCAGGGCCGGTTTACTACTTTGACGGAGTCACGGTCAGTGGGCTTGATCGGCTACGTCCCAGTTATGTCGTCAAACGTTTCACCAAGTTGGAGGGAAAGGCCTATAGCCCGGAAGCGCTCGACGAGCGATTTCGCACGCTGATGCGCACCGGGCTTTTCAATGTCCTTCAAATCAAGCCAGTCCCTGTGGATGGACATCTTCTGCGTCTGGATATTTCCGCCGAGGAAGCCAAGAGCAAGGAATTCGGTTTTTTGATCGGCTATGGCACATTCGAGGGCGCCATCGCCGGCGTGCAATGGCGCGATCGCGATCTTTTCGGCTATGGAAGGCCGCTCACAACATCGGTGGAGGTCTCACAACGCAGCTACAAGGGAGAAATCCTGTATGAAGATCCGTTCTTCTTCGATACGGATTTTTTCTTTAGAGCCCGGCTTGCCGCGTTCACTTTCGCTTACGATGGCTACACGAAATTCGAATTGGGTGGACGATTCGAGCTGAATCGTAAAATTACGAAATATGACGAGGCAGGCCTGACCGTCGCCGTGCGTCATGTGAAAATCACCGACTCCGAGATTAAGCCGAGCTTTCTCCTTGGGTCGTCGACGAATTATCAGATCAACGCGGTCGGACTTACCAACACTCTGGATACGCGGCAAAGCCCGTATGTGAACCCGCGCGGGTTTCTGATCAAAAACACGGTGGATTTGGCATCGAACGCTTTCGGAAGCGACATTGAATTTATCCGGGGCACGATGAGTGCATCGTACTACCTGCCATTTTCGCCGAAGGTGACCACGCCAGGCGTGACGGAAGATCAAGGAGGCACTCCATTGCAGCACTGGTTCCAACAGTCCTCGCTGGCATTCGGGGCGCGCGCGGGCATTATTCATTCACTCAGTGCCAGCGGCTCGGATGAAGCAACCGCGATTCCGATAGATGAACGCTTCTTCAGCGGAGGCGCCGATACGGTCCGGAGTTTCGGCGAACGCGATCTAGGTCCGCACGATAATCATGGGCATCCTGTCGGCGGTGAATTCTTCACGGTGTTTAATGTCGAATACACCTTCCCAATTCTCGGGGAATTGCAGGGAGCAATCTTCACCGATGCGGGCAATCTTTTGCCGACGTCGGAGGAGATCGGTCTAAACGATATGCGTTATGCCGTAGGTGCGGGCTTGCGTTACAAGCTGCCGGTCGGCCCCATTCGTCTCGACTACGGCGTCAATCCCGATCCTCGTCCTTTCGAGGATTTTGGCGCGTTTCATTTCAGCTTTGGTTTTGCGTTTTAATATGAACCCAATTTTTTTGGTAGGGCGCGACCGCCGGGCGCGCCGATAACGGACGGACGGCCCGGCGGTCCGTCCCTACCATTTTTAGAGTCGAGATTTTTCTAAAGAATGAGAAATCGACAGAATTTCGGGGATACTTCACCGGAGGACTTCCGAAAACAGCTGCACGAGCTTGCGGATTGGATTGCAGATTTTCGACAAAATTTAGGGGCGCTGCCCGTTGCGCCTAATCCCGCAGTCGCGGGACCGGGCGCGATTCTGGCTGCGCTTCCCGCCGAGCCGCCCGAAGAAGGCGAGCCGTTCGAGAAAATTCTGGGTGACATCGATCGGGATATCGTTCCCGGGATGGTGCACTGGAGTCATCCGATGTTTCTTGGTTATTTTGGCTGGACGACGACTGCTCCGGCAATTCTCGGCGAAATCATCACCGCGCCGCTCAACGTGAATGCGATGACTTGGCGCACCTGTCCCGCTGCGACCGAACTGGAGACGTTGGTAGTCGATTGGATCCGGCAGTGGATGCACTTGCCGCAGGAGTTTGGTGGCGTCGTGTATGACACCGCATCCGTGGGGGTGATGCATGCGCTTGCTGTGGCGCGCGAAGAGGCTGCGCCATCAGTGCGGAAGCACGGGTTAGTGGGTGCCGGCGCGCCAGTGTTCCGCATTTACGCTTCTGAACAAGCGCATAGCTCGGCAGAAAAAGCGGCGATTGCGCTCGGCTTGGGCGAAGAAAACGTGCAGCGTGTTTCGACGGACGCGGCTTTTCGGATGGATCCTAGCGCGTTGCGCGAAACGATTGCGCGAGACGTTCGTGACAACTTCAGACCGTTGGCGGTCATCGCAACAGTCGGCACAACATCAACGGCAAGCGTTGATCCCGTTGCCGAGATCGCAAGCATTTGCCGCGAAAATAAATTGTGGCTTCACATTGACGGTGCTTACGGTGCCGGCTTCGCCATTCTGCCAGAGAAAAAGTCGCTGACTGACGGGTGGAGTGAAGCGGATTCCATCGTTGTGAACCCGCACAAAAGTCTTTTCGTGCCGCTGGATTTCAGCGTTCTTTACGTGCGTAACCTCGAGAGGCTGCGGCGCGTTTTCACGCTTGTGCCGGAGTATTTGCGCGGCGACACGGTCGAGGCGCAGAAAAATTACATGGATTACGGCATCCAACTCGGCCGCAGGTTTCGCGCGCTGAAAGCATGGGTGATCTTCCGCAGTTTTGGCCGCGAAGGAATGGCCGCACGTCTTCGCGAATTTGTCCGGCTGGCCAACCTTTTCGCCGATTGGATCAACAGCGACAATGGCTTCGAGCTGGTCGCGCGGGTCAGCATGGGTGTGGTTTGTTTTCGATGGGTAGGGTCGGCGCGCCGCGCCGACCGGACGCCGCAGCGCGGCGTCCCTACTGGGGAATCTGATCTCGATGCCCTGAACAGCGAAATCGTGGGAAGAATCAATGCAAGCGGTCGCGCTTATCTCACGCAAACGAAATTACGCGATCGAACGGTAATGCGAATTGGTCTCGGTAACGTGCTCACGACCGAGGAGCATCTGAGGACGGCGTGGGAAATGATTCAGGAAACAGCAAATGAGCTGAATCGTGAGAAGTGATTAAAGTGATTAGTGAGAGGTGAATTACCGGCTATATCACGTCTCACTTCTCACATCTCACTTTGTCAGCGTCGCTCGGATTTGCGGCTGAGGACAGCCGCCTCTACAATTCGTTCCGTTATGATGAAGTTACTGCGTAAGCACCGGGACTGGCTGATGATAGTGATCGCGATTCTCGCGATCCCGTTCATTTTCTATTTTGTACAACGGCCAGATTACGGCGCGATGCGCTCGGATAAATTTGCTCGCATGTATGATCGGAATGTTTCGATGTTGGAGGCGCAGCAAACGTTGCGACTGCTCACATTGGCGCAGGCACTCGGCATGTCCGATTTTGTGCAGACCTTGACGGCAGGGGCCGGCCAGAACCCGAATCAGACTGCTGTGCAATTCATTGTGAACCTGCTGGTCCTTCGGCACGAAGCGGCTCGGCTGGGTATTCGTCCGGGTTACGCTGAGATCGCCGGGGTCGTACGGACGTTACCGGCATTTCAAGGCGATTCGGGATTCGACATGAAAAAGTTCACTGACTTTGCACAGAATGCGTTGGCACCGATGGGTCTTGCCGAAGAGCATGTCGAGCAACTGGTTCGCGACCAGCTGTCGTTGAATCAGATCAAACAGCTTTTAGCCGCTGGTGTTACAGTCCCGAAAGGTGAACTCGATGTAAATTTTCAGCGCGGTCACGACACGTTATTTGTGACCATTATTCGATTTCAATCGGCTGATTTGAGTAAGGACATCCAAATTGGCGATGAGGAAGTGCAGAAGCATTATGACGCCCATAAGGCCGAGCTTAAAACTGATGAAAAACGCAAGGTCGAGTTTGTCAGCCTCGCGCTCACCGATGAGGAAAAGAAATTAACCGGAAAAGAACGCATCGAGGCTTTGCAAAAGCTTTCCGACCGCGCCACTGATTTTACGCAGGCGCTGTTAGAGAAAGGGGCGGATTTCAGCCACGCCGCTGAGAAACTTAAGTTGCCGGTACATGAGACGGGCGAATTTACCAAAGCAGAGCCTGATCCACAGTTGAAAGTCGACGCGCAACTTGGCGATGCAGCTTTCAAGCTTTCAGCGCAGGAGCCGAACAGCGATCCCATTCAGGTGGCGGATGGATTTTATATTTTGCATCTTGCAGGAAATACCGAAGCGCGTCCGCTTGCACTCGAAGAAGCGAAGCCTAAAATTGTAGAGACGATCAAGAAATCCAAGGCACGCGAGCTGATGTCGACGAAAGCAGCAGAGGTCGTTCAACAATTACGCGAAGCGAAGCAGTCAGGGCAACCACTTGAAGCAGCGATTCAAAAATCTGGAGTGAAAGCCGAGAAAGTCCCGCCGTTTTCACTGATCGAAGAGGAGAAACCAAAATCGCAAGACAAAGAACCGAAGAAGAACGAACCGGCTGATCTTCCCGCCATCAAACAGGCGGTGGCGTTCCTGAATCCGGGTGAGACCAGTGATTTTTTCCCAGCTGGTGAAAATGGATTTATCGCCGTTCTGGAAAAGCGGGAGCCATTAGCCGATGCGAACGCTGCTGAGAAGAAGGCGGCGTACGAGAAAAGGCTTCTCGATAACAAACGGCGAATTGTTTTTATGGAATGGCTGCGCGACCGCGGGCAAGCCGCGGGTCTGCAATTCCAGAAAGGCTAAGCTAGCCGAGTTAACCACGAATTGAGGCGAATGCCTGAATGCGACTGGCGGATCGATTGCCTTGCGATGATTCGATAAGTGGCATTGTCATGTTGAGCCCTTCGGCTTCGCTCAGGACAGGCTCCGCGAAACATCTCTGATTCCACCTGCGTCGCCGATTTCGAAATGGATCTGAGATTCTTCTCCCGCGACTGCGGGATCAGAATGATATTACAAGAAGACTCCTATTATTAGTGTTAATTCGTGGTTTCTTCTTCGAAAGATGGAACAAACGCCCGACGAAATTTTTGACGACGCCAACGGGGACCTGGCCGTCGGCGATCTAGACAGTGCTGTGGAAAAGTACAAGCGCTGTGTGCAGATAGCGCCGGATTTTTTTGACGGCTGGCACGCGCTTGGAATGGCGCTGATGAAACTGGGGCGTTTTACCGAAGCAATCCAAGCGGGAAAGAAAGCAGTCGAGCTTCGGCCCAACGATCAGATCGGCTGGACAAGTCTTTCGCTGTTTTACAATCGCGCCGGCAACATTAAAGAGGCCGAAGCAGCCGGCGCGAAGGCAAAGATTTTAGGTTGGGGAGGGAAGATCGCAAAAGAGTCCAATAGTGAGAAGTGATTTGTGAGAAGTGAGAAAGTGCCGCTGCCTTCTCACGTCTCACTTCTTACATCTCACCAAATATTGACCCGCTTATCTGCCGGTCGGATCATCGGACAGTTGTCTGGCAAATTAAACGCCTTGGCGAATTCCGGCATGTTCGAGATCGGGCCGTTGCACCGGTAATGGGTTGGTGAATGCGGATCGGTGTTCAGGCGCAGTTGCAAGTCATCTTCGCGCTGATTCGCCCGCCATACCTGGGCCCAGCCGAGAAAGAAGCGTTGTTCCGGCGTGAACCCGTCGATCTTTTGTTCGCGCGCCTGTGGGTTCTTATCGAGCGCTTTTTGCAGCGCAGCATAAGCGAGCTTGATGCCACCAATGTCTGCGATGTTTTCGCCTTGCGTCAGTTCGCCGTTAATGTGCTTGCCCGGCAGTGGTTGATACTCCGAATATTGATCGACAACCGCTTTGCGACGCCTGTCATATTCCTCCGCTGATTGCTTCGACCACCAGTCGCGCAAATTTCCGACTTCATCGAATTGTCGGCCTTGATCGTCAAATCCGTGCGTCATTTCGTGTCCGATTACCGCGCCCATGCCGCCGTAATTGACGGGGTCATCGGCCTTCGGGTCGAAGAACGGCGGTTGCAAGATTCCCGCCGGAAATACGATCTCGTTCATCATTGGGTTGTAATAGGCGTTCACTGTTGGCGGCGTCATTTCCCATTCGCTGCGATCGACCGGTTTACCGATTTTTTTGAGCTCGTGATTTACTTCGAAATTCGCGGCTCGCATAGCGTTCGAGACGTACGAGCCCCTGTCGATCTTGAGCAGCGAGTAATCTCGCCATTTATCCGGATAACCGATTTTGACGTTCATAGCCGCGAGTTTTTTGAGCGCTTGCTGTTTGGTCGGCTCGTCCATCCAGTCCAAGGTTTTAATGCGATCAGCCAGCGCAGCCTTCAGGTTGTTAATCATTTCCAACGCGCGCGCCTTGGCTTCAGGCGGGAAGTAATCGGCAACATAAAGTTTGCCCAATGCTTCGCCCAACGCGCCGTTGGTAGAAGCGACCACGCGTTTCCAGCGCGGCTTGATTTCCTTCGTGCCGCGTAGAACGCCCTGATTGAAATTGAAATCTTCGTTTACAAAATCCTTCGATAATTCCGCTGCGGCGTCATCGATCAAATGCCAACGGAGATAGGTTTTCCAATCGTCGATGGATGTTTTGGTGAACATCGCGTTGGCTGCCTTGAAGAAATCGGGTTGCCCCACATTAATGTCACCCGGCTCGGTGAGATTAATCGCTTTAAAATAATCGGCCCAATTCCAGTCCGGCGTTAGCTTTTGCAGATCGGTCTGCGACATCTTGTTGTAGTTCTTTTGTGGATCGCGAAGCTCCACGCGAGTGCGGGAGGCCTTGGCCAGAGAAGTTTCCAGAGCCATGATCTTCTTGGCGTCGCTGGCAGCTTTGCCCGGGGCCTCGCCTAGCAGCGTCAGCATTTTTGTGACGTGATCCACGTACGCAGCGCGTTTCTTTTTCGAGTCCTCATCAGTCTTTGTATAATAATCGCGGTCCGGGAGACCAAGTCCACCCTGGTGGGCCTGCGCAATTTCGCGCGTGCTATCTTTTGCATCCTGACCGGAGCCAAATTCGAAGAATGCATCGACACCAATAGTGTGCAATCGCGCGATCGCGCTCAGCAGATCGGCGCGATCTTTGATCGCGTCGATGCGTTTTAGCTCGTCTTCGAGTGGCTTGGTTTGCGCCCCTTCGATTGTTTTTTCGTCCATGCCGCTCGCGTAGTAGTCGCCTACTTTTTGGACTTCCGGCGCCGCGTTTGCATCGACATGGGCATTGGCAGTTTTCTCGGCGATCTTGTGGAGCGCTTCATTATTTTTCTCCTCCAACTCACTGAAGCTGCCCCAGCGCGAATATTCCGGCGGCACGGGATTGCGCTTTAACCAGCCGCCGTTGGCGTAAAGATAAAAATCATCCTGCGGTTTGACGGACGTATCCATGTTCTTCGGATCCAGTGGCGGGGGATTTTGGTTGACTGGCGAGACGCTTCCAGCGGGCTGGGTTGGTGATTCGGTCTGAGCTTGCAAACTGAGCGCGCTCAAGAGCGCGACGATAAGAATGAATGATTT
>QHQO01000259.1 GCA_003221195.1 Verrucomicrobiota bacterium | reverse complement strand
TTTCGCGACTAGCAACCCGCCGTCCATCGGTTTCTCGCCGGGATCATTGGATGACAAAATTGCGGTCCACCGCGGGTCCCACTTGTTGGGAAAATACAGTCCGCGCTCCTGAACCCATCCTTTGAAATCTTCGGCAGTGATCTTGTTAGGCCTAGTTAAGACCGGATGGTCCGGCGCGAGGATTCGGACCTCGGCACTTTCATCGGTTACGCGATCGCGCGAGATTTCGAGCGGATATGGACCGATATCCTTGGTCTTGACATCGGCCGTGGTGTTGTATTGCGCAACGACCACACCACCAGCCTGCACATAGTCCAGCAACTTGCGTTGCAGATCCGCAATTCGATTTTGGGTGTTGTAAGCGCGAATACCGAGCACAACGGCATCGAATCGGGCCAGATTTTCCGGCATCACATCTGCGGGCTCGAGTACTTTGACGCTGTAGCCGATCTGCTGAAGACACTGGGGAATGTCATCTCCCGCACCGGGAAGATAGCCAATCTGTTGCCCCGTTTTCCGAATCTCGGCCCGGACCACTCTGGCTTCGGCGGCCGGCATCAATATATGGACGCCGATGTGCGGATACGCGATTTGCTCGCGACTGAATGAGAATTCCTTGCCGCCGGTAGATACAACCGCACGAAGAGTTCCATCCCCTGCTCTTCCCGGAGGTGTTACGGAAAATTCGGCAAACATCTTTTCGTTAGGCACCTTCAAATCAACCGGAACAGATTTTGGCGTGACCTGCCATCCGGCCGGAGCATCGAGACGGGCGCTGCCCTGCACCGCCGCAGTCGATGAAGTTATCTCGACGACGATGGGCCGAGCCTTTTCATCGGCAAAAACAAAAGCGCTGCTCGGTAGATTTGCGAATACCGGCGGAGTCACGGCCAGCAACTCGTGAACCTCACCCGCAATCGGGTCCACCCCACGGAAGAACGTATCGATCAGATAGCGTATTTCCTGACCCGCAATGTCGAGCGTCGCTTCAATCGGAAAAGCCGGCGGATTTTCAGCCAGCCCGATCAACTGCTGATCGTCTACGGTGAACAGCCCGACCGTCGGCGTTTTACGCAGCCAATAGGGTTGCGAGTAAACCATGTTCGCTGGCAGCGTCGGCCCGAGATCCTTGGTCAAAAATTGATCGCGAGCGAGTGGCGCGTCGATGCGCAGGGTTTCACCGGAAACCGGAGCATGAACACTGATCAGTTTGATCGGTACGGATGATCGATTGATCGCATCGAATTTGATCGGGAGCAGCTGACCCGGCGAGACCGCGGCCAACGCAGTTGAACTCTCCATGTAAAGCGCGGCACAGCTCGCAATCAGCCCGTCAACTTCGGCGCGTTTCGATACCGCCCAATCGTTGTCGACGGCAGTGAGCGCCTTCCGCAATTCGAGAAGCTTCGGCACCGACGCAGCTGGATTGACTGGCGAAAAGTTTGCGATCAGCTGCTGAACTTGGTTGCCGATGTCGGTTGCATTCGGGACTCGTTTCCACGTCGTATCGACACCATCGAACAATCCGTTTGTCATCGGCGGCCCCGCCAGCAATTTAAAATACTCCTTGCGTTCGCCGCGGCGCGGCGGACTGCCTACGCCCTGACTCTTGTGCATGCTCAAGCTTGCCGCAGCAATCTCGGTAAATGCTTTGCCGAGCAGTGGCGCGAATCCGCCTGCTT
>QHQO01000010.1 GCA_003221195.1 Verrucomicrobiota bacterium | reverse complement strand
TACCTGTCGATCAGCGATCCCGGCTACAGCGCTTAGCCATGATTCAATTGTCATGTCGAGCGAAGTCGAGATGTCTCTGATTATTTCCTCCTTGGAATTGGAGATTCCTCCAGCCTTCGCATAAAGCTACGGCTTGGCAGGCGACTGCGCTTGGAATGACAAGACACCCAAGGTTACGGGCGTTAGATCCGAATCGTTCCTCCGAACACAAACTCGACCGGGCCCGCTAAGCGTAACATAGCCATAAGGTTTTCACTGATAGGTAAATCCGTCGTGGGCCTGATTGTTCCGTCACTTGCCAGGGGTGTATATGTTTTTTCATGAGCTTCTCCCCGCAGAGCACGTTGTCCGATGTAGAGAAATTGGATGTGCTGCGGCGGCTCGATCAGTTTCGGGAGTGGCATTCGTTGGATGACAAACGTTTCTGTCTTGTTTGCGGTAAGATTATTGTCGGTTCGCAAATTGAGATAGCAGGTGGAACGCGGGGAAATGGACCGTTACGACTGACTTGTCCAACAGAGCGATGTAACTCCATTCCGATGGATTGGGTATTGCCTACGGACGAACTCGTGGCGCTGGCGGCGACGACGACACCTGACGATCAGAACACTGCTTCTTTGAGGGTATCGGATCGCGGCGAAGAACACGGCGGCTTGGCATCGCGATTGCGCAAATTCGCGCTGCATCTCAAGCTAGCTTCTTAACGCCTGATCCCTCCGACTACTGCGAGCCCGAGCCTGGACGGGCTCGCAGGACTTACCGTCTCTGGAGAGAACCTTGGTAGGATTTTATCTGATCACCTAATCATCCAGCGTCCCGATTGTTTGTTTCGATGCAATGAGCAACGTGTTTTTCTGTCATGATCGCGCATGTCACACTCGACGATCGGCTGTCGATACTGCGCACGGGAGATCGATTCCGGAAATGGAATTCGCTCGACGATCAGCGGGTTTGTAGTGTTTGCAAGCGAAAATTCAAAGGTAGGCAGATCGAGATCCGGTGTTTCAGTAGGGGCAGGTACACACTGCATTGCCCTACTCTGGGATGCACTTCAGAACCGCATCAATGGCTTTATCCGCGAGCGGCGGTCGTTTCTAAGATAGCCAAGCCGGGTTGGTGGGGCGCCAACAAGCAAGCGGCGCGTCGCGCGGCGGAGTCAATGCCACAGGCACGGAGGCATCAAGTATGATTGGATCCACTCTTGATCAACCGGGAGTATCTCCAGTGCCCGACGAGGCGCTGATGACGGCGGTTTCACGACAGCGCTATGATGCGCTTGCCGAGTTATATGACCGGCATGGCAAAAGGTTACGCGCGACAATCGACGGAGTCGTTCATGAAGAAGCCGAGGCTGATGATGTTTTGCAGGAGATTTTTATCCAGATTTGGAAAGAAGCAGACCGTTATTCCCCTAAAGCCGGTAAACCGCTTGGATGGATGGTTACCATCGCGCGCCGTCGTGCCATCGATCGGTTGCGCCGGCGTCAGGCTTATTCTCGTGTGCGGGAGCGTTATCAAAAGCGCGTGATCCAGCAGGAGCCTAACTCGCCACGTGAGGCAGACGACGTTTTCGTGTTGAATGACCTGCGTCATTTTCTCAAGCAGTGCATGCGAGTCTTGCCCCGGCTTCAGCGCGAGGCGCTAGAGCTCGCGTTTTTCAAAGGACTCAGTCACAGAGAAATTGCCGCCGCGACACATGCTCCACTGGGAACGGTAAAAACACGGCTGGAACTAGGCCTGCAAAAACTGACTCATACGCTGCGACCGCTGCGCCACAAGGTGTGATTCGAACCACCTTAATTTCGCGCCTGCGTGTAAATCATGTCCGATCGCCTTCGGACAATCCGATGGATTCTAGAGCGTGGAGATCAAAAGCGACAAGCCGCTGCTCGTTAGCTAGCGCTGAGGACCACCTCTAACGCAGCAGAACGACCAGTAACACAATGAGCAAAATAAGGCCCAAACCGCCGCTGGGATAGTATCCCCAGCCGGTGCTGTACGGCCATGTTGGCAGGGCAGCAATTAAAAGAAGAATCAGAATGATGAACAGCAGGAAGCGCATAGTTCTACCTGATTCGCATCTGGTGCAGGCGCCGCGCGCAATTTCTCGCTAGTGCGGACTCGGTGAAGAGTTGATGTTAATTTCGGTTTTCTCCTTCGTCGTCGATGGAGATTGGTTTTGCGAGGGGTTTATCACCGTCGTGTTGCTCTCTTTCTTCTGCGTGGGTGGGTTCACTACGGTGGTATTACTTTCTTTCTTTTCCGCAGGGGGATTAACCGTTGTCTCCTTTTGCTCGCAAGCTGCCAGCAGGGCCATGCCTGCAAGCAGGCAAATATATCTTTTCATACAAATGAATCGCGTCTCGGAACAGATCTTGTCGCCTTCGATCAGATTCCCAATCTCGTTGAGCGTCGGATTTATTGACGCGCTTCGAGTTGTGTCGTCACCAGGTTAGAGTGCGCCGGCCAAAGCAAGAATTATCAAAATCAAAAGAATTAAACCGAGTCCGCCACTTGGATAATAGCCCCAGCCGCGGCTGTACGGCCACGTAGGTAATGCTCCAATCAACAGAAGAATGAGAATGATTAACAGAATTGTGTTCATTATGCTGAGACAACGCATTTCGGAGGCTCTTCGGATTTAGTAGCTTAAAAAAACGCGCGCAGCCATTCACCAATGCGATTGTTTTCTAGGAGGTGAAAGCATGCTGCGTTGGGCATTAATTTTTCTTATAATCGCACTGGTGGCCGCGCTTTTTGGATTTACGGGTATTGCCGCTGCGGCCGCGGGGATTGCCAAATTCTTGTTCTTCCTGTTCCTGGTGGTTTGCCTGATATTTTTTGTTATTGGCATATCGGCAGGCAGGAGGGTTCCCTAAGCGGTGTTATGACTCCGGACGGCTTGTAAAAGGCGCGCCGGGACGGCGAGCGCGAGTTGCGCGGTCCCCACCTCGGCGTGTGTCATATCTGGGAGTGAATTCGCATGGGCCGAAGATGGAGATTTGAGCGGTCTGACCGCATCGCGGTCAATTTGGTTTGGCTCTTGGTAATCTTTATCGCATTCTCGACCGTGATCTTTCTACGGCGATGCTCATAAGCGAGGAACGCAACCTCACTAGGCGCTTGCAGGCGCCCAACGTTATAAAACTGCCAGCAGCACGCGAGTCAATTACGCCGCAAGCTTGTCGAGAATGGTTTGTAGCTCGTGAAAATCCACTGGTTTGACAAGGTGAAAGTCGAATCCCGCTTCTTTCGAGCGCCGTAGATCTTCCTCGGTGCCAAAGCCGGTCAGCGCGACCGCCTTGATCGGCCGCGCTCGACGAGTTTGTGACACGACCTCGTAGCCGCTTCCATCGGGCAGTCCGATGTCACATACGAGCACATCGATTTCTCCCGAGCCGACGATGTCTAGCGCGCTGCGCACGTTATCTGCAGTCAAAACTTGATGGCCGAAATGAGTGAGCAGGCGCGACAACATGCGCCGGGTGTCCCGGTGATCTTCTACCAACAACACCCGTAACGGTTTTGGCGGCTTACTACGACCGGGAGAATCCAACTCAGTCGCATCTCCCTTCGCGGCTGTGTCGAGAGTGACGCTGAATATGGCACCGAAACTCCGGCCACGACTTTTAGCCTCAATTGTGCCGTGGTGCAGATCGACAAGGTGCTTGGAAATCGCAAGCCCCAGACCAAGTCCGCCGAACTGACGGGTCACAGACGCGTCAGCCTGCTCGAATGGCGTAAATAACGAGGCCAGGCGTTCAGGTTCAATTCCAATCCCGTTATCGGTAATTTCGAAATGGAAACGGGCTGCCTCGTCGTTAAATGTGTGGATGGTGATCTGTCCAGAGGGATGCGTGAATTTCACGGCATTGTTGATCAAGTTCCAAAACACCTGCTGAAGCCGGATGCAATCAGCCAATATGTGATGTTGTTTGGCGTCCAAATTGGTCGAGAGCTTTAATTGCTTCGCCGCGATTGCCGAACTTGCGATATCGATTGCATTATTAATGATGATATGTGCATCGCAGTTTTCCAAGTCGATGCGCAGCCTGCCCCGCGTGATGCGGGTGAGATCGAGCAGATCGTCAATCAAACGTGCCTGCAACTTCACGTTGCGTTTGATCAGTTGCACATCCTCCACGAACTCCTGGGGAATTTTTTTAGCGTTCTCCTCCAGGTAAGTCGCTGCCGCAAGCGCCGGCGTAAGCGGAGTGCGCAGTTCATGGCTCAGTGCCGCAAGAAAATCATCCTTGGCCTTGCTCGCTTTTTGCGCTGCAATTTTCTCAGCCTCGAACTCCCGGCTACGGATTTGGTCGGTGATGTCGCGCGTGACTTTGGAATAGCCCCGAAGCGTTCCCTGGTCGTTGCGCAGCGCAGTGAGTATGACTTCGGCTTCAAAAGTCGATCCATCCTTGCGGACGCGGAGCCCCTGATCACGAATGTTCCCGCGACGAGCTGCTTCGCTCAGATTACGTTGGGGCTTGCCAGCAGCGACGTCTTCTGCGGTATAGAAACAGGCAAAGTTCTTACCTATAATTTCTCCCGGCATGTAGCCTTTGATCTTCTGGGCTCCCTTGTTCCACGTCACGACAGTGCCGTTCGGATCGAGCATGTAAATGGCGTATTCTTCGACGCTATCCACAAGAATGTGGAACTGTTCGGCTGTCTGATGCAGGACTGAGGTAATGGAGCCGTTGTCACCCATTGGCTGCGAAGGCAATATCCCATCGGATTCGGAGCACCGCCGTTGTTTGGTTCCCCCGGTGCCAAGTAATTTTCGAAAAACTGATCTCCGCTCCGCATGCGAACTCTCTATCACTATGACGAAACTGGAATTCAAAGGCAGTTGGAACGAAGTAAAAGGGAAACTGAAACAGAAATATGCGCAGTTGAGCGATGACGATCTCACGTTTGCCGAAGGCAAAGACGATGAATTGCTGGGGCGACTTCAACAAAAACTCGGCAAATCCAAGGAAGATTTGCGAAAGGAGATCGAAAGTCTCTGAAACTAGGATTTCGTTCGGCGCGTAGTGTTAACAGAAGCTAACAAACAAAATCAGCGCATGATTCTGAGGAGGATGAGCATGGTTCGGCGCGACCGCCGGGCGCGCCGGACGCGCTGGACGCTCCAGGTTCATATTCTCCTTTAGGGGGAAGAATAAGAGTTGGAATGCAAGACCCCGGGTTACAATTTTCGAAGTTGTGATATATTCGTCCAATGCAAAAGCCTGAAATCACCGCTTATTTGAAGACCTATTGTGGTTGGAGCGCCGGGGTGCGCGCCGTGCTGGCCAAATACAATCTTCCCTACACAGAGAAGGACATTATCCAGAATCCTGCGTTTCGTTGGGAGATGGAGACAAAGAGCGGGCAGCCGCTCTCGCCCTGCGTGGAAATTAATGGGTATATGCTCGCGGATGTGAGCGGCGAAGAGGTCGAAAGCTACTTGATCGACAACAAAGTCGTCCAGCCCAGCGACGCGGCCACGGATGTTCCGACGAATGCACCGTGTGCTACCGAGCAACACGAGGGCGTTGTGAAGCTGAACCTCTAATTTGTTAAAAGGGTTACAACGTTACATGGGTTAAATCGTTGAACCGCTGAGAGGTTGAAGAGTCAGAAGGTTAAACCGCTTTTAACCTTGTAACTCTTTTAACCTTTTTAACCTTTCAGTAATGCAATTTTTCGCTCGCCTTCGCTCGAGAAAAAAGAAAGGCGGGAGCCGTCTTTTCCGTTACGGCTGGAAAGTCACGCTGCTCATCCTGTTGGTGGGAGCCGGCTTCGCGATTTTCCTCTTTTACGGGACATGGGCGCAAACGTTCGACATGAAGAATGTCGGCGAGATGCCGGAGCGAAATACAGTTTATGATGTCGATGGAAAAATTTATAGCCGCCTGGCCGGCGCAAATCGCCTAAAAGTTTCGCTCAGCGAAGTCTCGCCATTTTTCATCACTGCTGTTCTGGCGCGCGAGGACAGCCGCTTTTACGAGCACAAGGGGATTGATTGGCGCGGAATTCTGCGTGCGCTGGTCCGGGACGTTATGAGCGGCTCACCCAAAGAAGGGGCGAGCAGTATCACGCAGCAACTCGCCCGCAACAGCCTTCCACTCGGCGGCCGCACTCTCAGCCGGAAATTGCTCGAAGCAATGGTGGCGCTGCGGATCGAACGCCAGTTTACGAAACAGCAGATTCTCGAGCTTTACGTAAACCGGATTTATTTCGGTAACGGTTGCTACGGAGTTGAGACCGCGTCGCAAGCCTATTTCGGCAAAAGCGCGTCCAAGCTGAACCTGCCCGAGGCGGCGCTCCTGGCAGGATTGATCCGGAGTCCCAATCGATTTTCACCGTTAAAAAATCCGGAAGGCTCGAGAATCCAACGCAACGCCGTTCTGGACCGGATGGTGGCGTTGAAGAAACTTTCGTCAGCGGATGCGGAAGCCGCGAAGCGGGCAAAGATCACGCCGCACCCCAGGCGTATGCCTTTTGTTCAGGAGAATTACGCGATGGACGCTGTGCAGCGCCACCTGAATTTGATCCTGACACAGGACCAGATCGATAACGGTGGTCTCTCGATCTACACCACGCTCGATCCGTCAGTGCAAAATGCCGCGCAAGACGCGCTTGAAACGCAGCTCGCCAAAATCGAGCATCAATCCAATTTTCATCATCCCGTAAAAGCAAACTATCATCCGCCCGAAAACGGAGAAGGGGATTCAGCCATGCCTTATTTGGAAGGCGCGGTGGTTGTAGTTGACAATGCCAGTGGTGGAATTCGCGCACTCGTCGGCGGGCGCGATTACGCGCAAAGCAAATTCAATCGCGCGCTGGCTCCTGCAAACAGACAGGTGGGTTCCGCATTTAAGCCATTCGTTTACACGGTCGCCTTTAGTCACGGACTCTTGCCGGGAGCGGCCATCAGCGATGGTCCGATTCGACCTGGTGAAATCGATGGTGCGGGGAATTGGTCACCTGGAAATTCCGACGGAACTTACGGCGGTGTTCTCCCGTGCTCCTACGGTCTGATCCATTCGCGAAACACCATGAGCGTGCGCGTTGGACAATTCGCCGGACTAGACACAGTCCAAAAAGTCGCGAACACACTGGGAATTTCTCAAAATATTCCTCACGGTCCTGCAATCTACATTGGTTCATTTGAGACAGACCTGAAAGATTTGACCGCAGCTTACTCCGTCTTTCCTAATGCAGGGATGCGTAAGCAGGCCTATGTCATCGAGCGAATTGATGACGCGAACCACAAACCCATTTATCTCGCAGCGCATATCTCTACGCCAGCCCTCGACCCGGGCGCGGCCTGGATGACCTCGCGGTTAATGGAAGAAGTTTTGACGCGCGGGACTGCCGCCAGCGCCCGGTCCTCGTTAGGCTTCAGATTGCCGGCAGCCGGCAAAACTGGTACGACCAACGATTACAAGGATGCGTGGTTTCTGGGTTATACCAGTACTCTGACCTGCGGTGTGTGGGTCGGCTTCGATCAGCCGACAACAATTATTTCACGCGGTTACGGCGCCGCGCTGGCGTTGCCGGTCTGGACACAGGTAATGAACAAGGCGGCGCAACATTACCCAGCAGATCTGTTGCAACCTAAAATGGCGATTCAACATGCCACGGTCTGTTCAATCTCGAGCCAACTCGCCACCACGGGATGCATGTCGGCCGGGACAGCGTACGATATTGATCTGCCCGCCGACAAGGTGCCGACTGCTGCGTGCCAGGTTCACGGCGGGGAGCAGTGGCCATTTGCTCAGCAGTTCAATGGGCTGCCACAAAAAGCGGCAACTTTTCCCGGTAAGTTGTTCAAATCGTTCCGGAGACTTTTCGGCGGACGATAATGGTGTAGCAGGCATCGTCGATGCTGGTGTCCTTCGCACTTCAAAAGCGTAGGCGGGAGCGGTGAAGAGAATCGAACCCTCGTTTCAATCTCCGCCCTTCGGAGACTTGCGTACACGAGATTTGCCTACGACCTGACTGGCATCGAAGTGATACGCTTCCAAGTGAGGCGGTTGCTGCCCTTCCGCCCCTCCGTTAGCATAGGCGCTGTTGAAAGAGTCAACGTGTCTTTGTTTAG
>QHQO01000009.1 GCA_003221195.1 Verrucomicrobiota bacterium | reverse complement strand
TTCCCCGCTTTTCGAAAGATCGTTTCCCCGCATGAGTTCGATGCCTTAGGCGAAGATTTCGAGAAGAAAGAAGACGAGCTTTTTGGCGAAGACGGATTTGAGAAAGTGGTAGGTCAGGTTGCAGGAATCGAACAGCAATTGGGCATTTACGACCTCGCCCAGTTTACGCCGAAGATGTAAGGGCCATGCGCGAACTTTTCGTTACCGATGCGCCTGCGGCGACTATTCTTGTGCGAATTATGGCCGGCAGTGTTTTCCTGTCCGAAGGAATTCAGAAATTTCTTTATCCAGAAGATCTTGCCGTCGGACGTTTCACCAAAATAGGCATTCCCGCGCCGGAGATCATGGGTCCGTTTGTCGGAGGATGCGAAGCCGTTTTTGGTGCGCTGCTGATCGTTGGATTGTCAACCCGGCTCGCAGCGATTGTGCTGCTGATTGACATTAGCGTTGCAATTGTTTCGACCAAAATTCCCGTTCTTCTGGGTCGCGGTTTCTGGGGATTTTCGCTGATGAAACTGCCGCGATATGGTTTCTGGAGCATGATGCACGAGGCGCGTACGGATCTCTCGATGTGGCTTGGTCTGCTCTTTCTGCTAATCGTCGGCGCCGGGCGGTGGTCGTTCGACGCCGCCTTAATGCGGGGAAGGGCCAGGTCTCAGTGGCCGCCCGCATCGCGTTAAACGAAAGAAAACAATCCGGAGTCTACGGGGCTCGAACCCGCAACCTCCGCCGTGACAGGGCGGCGCTCTAACCAATTGAGCTAAGACTCCCTGGGAAGGAGAAACTGTAGAGGCAGCTCTCTTCAGTCGCAACTGTTCCTCCTTTTTCTCTCTCTTACTCTTGCTCATATTCTTTTGTTTCGAGTAAGAGTAAGATCAAGAGCACGAGCACGAGGAAGAAGAGACTTTTGCGCAACACCAAATCGACCTCATGGTTGAACATTTTGTAGATCGCAGCGTCGAATCCCGAAAGATTTCGCGAGTGAACATTGCAGATACGCTTGATAACGCTATAATGAGACGCGGTTCGGCGGATTGACCCAAACCATAAATGAGTGACGAGCGCAGCGAGGGACTTCAGGGCGGGGTGGGGGACTCGGGTCCGGACAATCTCCTCGATTCATTTGATCAAGTGATCGCCTTGTTGCCTCCGGGCGATCCGGTACGACGCGATCTGTTGGAACTGCGGCCGCAGATTTCCGACCAACAGGAGACGATGGTCGAAGCGCGCCGAATGATCGAGAAGCTGGAAGAAGTCGTTAAGAAAGTGACTTCGCCTGCGAACCGGATCGGCACATTTCTCGGAGCCACTTCAAAGGATACGGCGCATATCGTAGTGGGCGGTGCCGATTATTACTGCAACGTCGATCCGCGGATCCCACTTGCGAAGCTGAAAAAGGGAACGCGTGTCCTGGTAAACGAGGCGTTCGTCATCGTTGGCGATCTTGGGTTCGAAACGGCGGGTCCGGTGACAAAAATCACCGAGGTTCTCGGCAAAGACAGGCTGCGGGTCGGTTCGGAGCACGGGTTGCAATCGATGGTGTTGCAGCGTTCTGCCGATCTTGCCGGCGCGACTTTGAAATCCGGCGACGACGTCCGCGTTGATTCAAACTACCGGATGGCGTTGGAAATGCTCTCGAGTCCCAAATCTCACGAACATTATCTCGATAATGTACCCGAGTTGCCGTGGGAAAAGGTCGGCGGGCAGGAGACCGCGCTGCAGGCGATCAAAGACGCGATCGAGCTCCCGCTTTTACACGCTGATCTTTTCCAGAAATTTCACCACGCCACTCCGAAAGGTTTTCTGCTTTACGGTCCACCGGGGTGCGGGAAGACGCTGATTGGAAAGGCGACTGCTTATAATTTGACTAAACAGCTTCGCGAAAAAACGGGCGCTGAGATGCAGGAATATTTCATGCACGTCAAGGGCCCCGAGATACTGAACATGTGGGTCGGCGAATCGGAGCGAATGGTGCGCGAGATTTTCGCCACTGCTCGCGAGAAACGCGGCGAGGGTTTTATGCCGTTTCTATTTATCGATGAAGCCGAATCGATTCTGGGCACGCGCCGCGCATCGCGTCATTCGAACATTCTTTCGACGCTGGTCCCGATGTTTTGCTCGGAGATGGACGGGATCGATTCGCTCAACGATGTGGTCATCATCCTAGCTTCCAATCGCGCCGATCTGATCGATCCGGCAATTTTGCGCCCGGGCCGCATCGATCGAAAAATAAAAGTTAGCCGGCCAGATAAAGAGGATGCGCGAGACATCTACCGCATCTATCTCACAGACGACCTTCCTTACGACGGTGTGCTTGCCAAGGAAGCCGATGGTCTGGATGCATCGATCGAGCGGCTGATTGAGCGCTTTGTAGACTGGCAGTTTACTCGCCGAGACGAGAATAAATTCCTGGAAGTGACGCTGCGCAGCGGTCGCAAGGAGACGCTTTACCGCAGCGATCTTATCAGCGGGGCGATCGTCGCCTCGATTGTGGAGCGCGCAAAAGCGATGGCGATTAAGCGGGCCATTGCCACCGAACAGGAGCAGGGAATTCGGGAAACGGATTTGCAGCTCGCATTTAACGCTGAGTACATGGAGAACGATATTTTTCCGACCACTGACATCACCGAAGATTGGCTCAAGTTGATCGATTACGATCCGGAGAACGTTGTCAAAATTTCGCCTGTTAGACCGGTTTCCGACGCGCGAGCGCGTGCAACCGTTGGCGTGATCTGAGCTGCGAAGAGAAAATGACCACTGCGTCGCGCCGCTTTAGCTCGATTTCCATCTGTGCCTTGGCCGGGTGACATCGGAAAAGAGCAGGACCCGATGAAACGCGTCTTTGGGCTGGAGACGGAATACGGCATTACGCTCAGCGGTGCCGAGAGTGTCGACGTCGTGGCGGAGTCGATCGAACTGGTCCGGCGTTATACCGAGAACGGTGCGCTGATGAAATGGGATTACGAACTGGAGGATCCGCACCTCGATGCACGAGGGTTTCGCGCGCGAGAATTACTTCAGGACACCGACGAATCGGCCTATTACGAGATCGATAAAAGTCGGCCCCTCAGTTTTGAGGAAATAAAAAGCGATCTGGTGCTATCAAATGGCGCGCGCTTTTACAACGATCACGCACACCCGGAATATTCTACGCCCGAGTGCACAACCCTTCGGCAGATCGTTGCACAAGACAAGGCAGGGGAACGCATTCTGGCAGAGTGCGCACGACGTCGAAATCAGAAGTTGCCAGCCGGATTTGAAGTTCGTCTTTACAAAAACAATACCGACTTTGCCGGGCACAGTTACGGTTGCCACGACAATTATCTGATGAGGCGCGATATCGCGTGGGACCGGATTGTCGCTGGAATGCTGCCGTTTCTCATAACTCGCCAGATTTTCGGGGGTGCGGGCAAGATGGGCATCGAGACTGAGAGTGCTCAGGGCGAGCCCGGCGTTTATCAGGTCTCGCAGCGCGCTGATTTCTTCAGCGTAGTTGTGAGCATCGATACGATGAATCGGCGCCCCCTGATCAACACGCGCGACGAGCCGCATGTGGATGCAAGCCGTTATCGCCGGTTCCATGTTATTCTTGGCGATTCCAATATGAGCGAATGGGCGACCGCCATGAAGGTTGGGACCACGTCGCTCATCCTCGACTTGATTGAGCACGGGGAAGCGCCGCAGCTCGAGATCGCGCAACCCGTTGATGCGAACAAATCGATCAGCCGCGATCAGACTTATAATTGGATTATCGAGCTTAAAGATGGGCGCAAGATCTCTGCAATCGATGTGCAACGGATTTACTTACGCGCTGCGAGCAAACTCAATAACGACTCGAGCGAAGATCGACTATGGATATTACGGGAATGGGAAAATGTGCTCAACGATCTCGAGCGGGACGTCATGTCGACGCGAGATCGAATCGATTGGACGGCAAAGAAATTTTTACTGGATGCATTACAGGACGAGGAAAAACTTTCCTGGAGCGACCCGTGGCTGCAATCCATCGATCTTGAATACCACGATCTCGATCTCGATCAGGGATTATACTATGAGCTACTGCGCAAAGGCTTGATGCGCCGCGTCACAAACGAGGAGGAAATCAAGGCGTCCATATTCAATCCGCCAGAAACAACGCGCGCGTTTTTCCGCGGCCGCTCGGTGGCGCGTTTTAATGACGAGATTTCATCAATCCAGTGGGACGAAATCGTCTTTGCTAATCCCGCAGCCGCGGGACAGTCATGCCGCGTTGCGTTGCCGGAAGCGGCAATGAATCCGCGCCTGAATGCACTCAATCATGCTGCGCGTAACGGCAAGGATTTCTCGGAGTTCATGAATGCAATCGCGCAGGTCGATTGATCATTTCCTGGCGCGAAACTTTACTCCCGTAAACCGCTCGAAGTCTCTGTCCTGCGTCCAAATGATCGCATTTTCTGCTCGCGCTGTCGCGAGAATGATACTATCAGCCATCGGCAATTTTTCAGAGTGGCTGAGCATCGCCGCAGCGATCGCCAGCGTAGCCGTCAGATCAATGACGCGTCCTTGTCCAAGGACGGCCACGGCTTCCAAGGCGGCGCGTTCGTTTCGTTGCTGGAGAATTCGTTTGTAAACTTCAAGGACGACAATTGTCGGCACAATCACCTCCCGGCTTTTCTCAATCGCCGCTGAGAAAAAGGAAGCGTTTGGGCCATCGGCAAAGTATTCGAGCCACGCTGAAGAATCGACCAGGTTCACACACGATCTTTTTCGCGCGGAACAGTGGTGTCGATCCCGCGCAAAAACCCGCGCATTTCTTTTGCGGAGCGGACTGGCAGAAGTTCAATACGACCCTTGTGCTCGACCACGTTGAAGACGCTTCCCGGCTTCAACTTAAGCGCCTGGCGTACCTCTTTCGGAATGACAATCTGATATTTGGGGGAGAGTGTCGTTCGTGTCATAGGTCGATGATTCGTGCGTAAAACAGTAGCGATATCGACTGATATCGCAAGTCAACCCCGAACCTAGGCTTGTCGATTTTGTAACAGCGTGAATCAAATATCCTAGGGGGAACAAGATGAGAGCCACAACCGCACTGCAGAAATCGACGTAATGACCAACGCTACCTTTAAGCCCCAATGCATCCACGGAAACAGGCCGAATGCTTCACAGACATGGGTAAAAACAACTATCGCTAGGCATCCAGCGCCGATTAGTTGTAAGAGGGCGCTCGGAGTTTTATATCTGACGCACAGCACGACCGAGCCGGCGAAGAGCATACTGGCGGGGATCAGCGCGGCGATTGTTTTAGCTAATACGATGTTCACGTGGTTTCGAAGAAGATCGAAAATAAGCTTACTCCCACTCGATCGTGCTCGGTGGTTTGCTTGAGATGTCGTAACAAACCCTGTTGACGCCTTTGACTTCGTTGCTGATTCGATTGGAAATTCGCGCCAGCAATTCATAGGGAAGCCGTACCCAGTCAGCAGTCATGCCGTCCTGGCTTTCGACGATACGAAGGACAATCGTGTTTTCGTAAGTGCGCTGGTCGCCCATCACGCCAACCGATTGCACCGGAAGCAAAACAGCAAATGACTGCCAGACTTTGTAATACCAATCGGCCGCCTCCATTTCACTCTGCACGATCGTGTCAGCGTCGCGCAGGATTGATAAACGTTCGGGCGTAACTTCTCCGAGAATCCGAACGGCGAGACCAGGACCCGGGAAAGGCTGACGATATACGATTTCCTTTGGCAAACCGAGCTGCAATCCTGCCTGACGCACTTCGTCTTTGAATAACTGGCGCACGGGCTCGACGAGCTCGAAATGCATCTTCTCAGGCAATCCGCCGACGTTATGATGACTTTTGATCACTTGCGCGGGATTGCCCTGGATCGATACGCTCTCAATCACATCAGGATAAAGAGTTCCTTGCGCCAGGAATTTGTAGCCGCCGTGTTTGCGTTCGCCATTGCTCTGATCTTCCTCGAGCAACTCCTCGGTGGCATGTTGAAATACTTTGATGAATTCATTGCCGATCAGCTTGCGCTTCGTTTCGGGATCGGTCACTCCTTTGAGCAGCGAGAGAAAGCGATCGCTGGCGTCCACATATTTTAGACGCACGTGAAAATTCTCGCCGAAAACGCGCTGCACAACTTCTTCCTCTCGCGCGCGGAGCAGCCCGTTGTTGACAAAAAGGCAGGTGAGCTGCTTGCCGATCGCCTTGTGCAGGAGCGCAGCGGTCACTGAAGAATCGACGCCGCCGCTCAAACCGAGCACAACCTTTTGATTGCCGACTTGTTTCCTGACGCGATCGCAAGCTTCTTCAATGAAGGAGCCCATTGTCCAGTCCATCGCGCAATGGCAGATGTGAAACAGAAAATTCTGAAGGATCTCCCGGCCACGCGGCGTGTGTGCGACTTCGGGATGAAATTGCAATCCGTACAGCTTCCGTTGTGGATCTTCCACCGCGGCGAAATCGCAGCCTTCGGTGGTCCCTGCAACGCGAAAGCCTTTTGGCAACGCAGTCACCTCGTCGCCGTGGCTGTTCCAGACGTCGAGATGCTCGCCTAAACCGCCTAAAAGTTCTGAACCGTTCTTGATGTGCAGGACCCCCGCGCCATACTCGCGTCGACCGGAGAATACGACGCGGCCGCCAAGATGATTCGCCATTAACATCAGCCCGTAACAAATTCCGAGCACGGGAACCCCGAGCGAAAAAATCTTTGGGTCGATTTGCGGTGCTCCCTTGTCGTAAACACTGGCGGGCCCGCCGGAAAGGATTAGCCCCTTCGGTTTCG
The DNA here is from genome assembly GCA_003221195.1 of Verrucomicrobiota bacterium. Taxonomy (GTDB): domain Bacteria; phylum Verrucomicrobiota; class Verrucomicrobiia; order Chthoniobacterales; family UBA10450; genus Udaeobacter. The sequence goes on along the minus strand of QHQO01000009.1, from coordinate 1,064 downwards.
ACGCGGCTACGTCAGCGGCGGGTGTGTCGAAACGAATAATCTCCGAATACACCTGGCACTCACGGATTCGCCGCGCTATGACTTGCGTGTACTGCGAGCCGAAATCGAGGATGAGAATTCTTGAGTGCGTGGATTTGTCGGACATCTTCAGCGCACGCTATGGATGAGTCTGTGGGACGCCATGCTCTGCGGCTGGGTCGCCCGGAGATCGCTCCAATGGGCCGACTGTTCCCTGACCCGTCACTCCTCGTTGAAATTGTCCCTGAACTTCTTGCGTCGAGCGTTGTTCGAGCGGGTCGGCGCAGCCAGCCACAGCTAGGCATGCGATCGCGATCAGGATCGACATGCGTTTCATCTACGTATTTTATGAAGACCGCGGGGCATTGCAATTGCCGATTGCGGAACAACACCAAGTGATTGGTTAAAAGGTTAAATAGTTGAAACGGTTCATGCCCTTCCGTTGTAACCTTTTAACGTTTTCACTTCGTCCGCCATGATCGATCCCGAACTCTTGCTGCAGGGTTATCGGCTCGGCGTTTTTCCCATGGCGATGGAGGACGACTCTATCCAATGGTTTTCGCCCGATCCGCGCGCAATTTTGCCCTTGGAAGATTTTCATGTGCCACACGCGCTGCGGCGTCTCGTGCGCAAAAAAGTTTTTGCAACGACGATAAATAACGCGTTTTCGAAAGTCATCGAGGCGTGCGCGAAACGCGAGGATACGTGGATCAATCTCGAAATTATTGAAAGCTACATGCGATTGCATCAGCTCGGTTACGCACATTCCGTCGAAGCCTGGAAGCAAGGCAAGCTCGCTGGTGGACTCTACGGCGTTGCCGTCGGTGGCGTTTTTTTTGGCGAATCGATGTTCCACCACGTGACGAATGCCTCGAAAATCGCGTTGGTGGCCCTGGTAGAGCATTTGCGCGCTCGAAAGTTTGCCTTGCTTGACACCCAATGGCTCACTCCACACCTGCAACAATTTGGCGGTATCGAAATCTCGCGAGATTATTACCTGCGCCTCCTGCGTAGAGCAGTTGAATTGCCACGGGAATTCTAGGCAG
>QHQO01000008.1 GCA_003221195.1 Verrucomicrobiota bacterium | reverse complement strand
CACACCATCGATCTTATTTCGATCGAAATTCACCACGTTTTGCGCCTGCCGTCTCGCTTCCCCAGTGCTCGGCTGTTTCATCTCAAAGAACCTGAGGTAAGCGAACACGGCGAGCACAACCACAGCGAGAATTAGCGTAGTTCTCCAATTCATATCTTAGCAAGGCAGCGCGCGAAGCCTTCGGTGCTGCCGATGATGTGAGCGGAGGGCCGCGCTCCACCGAAAATGCATGTTATCGCGACGCTTAAGTCCCATCGTACGTTCTACACGCGCCGTTGCCACCAAACCACCGTTCCGATCACTGCGGGGATCAACGGCATGAAAATGAGAACGATCCAGCGCAGGCGAGCTAACGCGTCGGCATTCAGACTGAAGGTGAGAGGTTTAGAAACTTTTGGTGCAATACCAATCAGCTGTTCCCGGCTCAGCAGCCAGTTCACACTGCCGGACATGAAATCGAGTCCCTGCTGATCTTGCGTGATTGCGTTGTCCTGAACAAACGTGGAATTGCTGACGACTACCAGGCGCGATGAGTTCAACTGTACCCGTTCGTCGGCGCTACCCCCTTTTTCGATGGCTGCCCCTATTGTTATTGGCGTCTTGTCGTCCCGTTTCGCGTCAGCCTGGAATTTCGCCTGATTGTCTGTGTTATAATCAGTCTCGGCAAAATAGCCTTTTTCCGCCTGAATTAGCGGTTCGATCCGGATGTTGGCAGCGCGGGCGCGATCCGGCTCGAGCGTGAGCGAGGAAGTGCCACCTAAAAAGAGCGCCCGTACATCGGCTAGTCGTCTGGTAATCGGGCTGTCGCCCAGGAAACGCGCTTGAACATCTCGTGTCAGTGCCAGTTCCTGGATCCCGGTTCGCAGAAAAACCATCAATCTGTCGTCATTCACCTTTACGCCCAGCTCGCTGACAAACGCGTCTAACTTTGGCGTTTTCGCTGCCGGATCGAGGAGAAGCAAGATCCGCCCCTGCTTGTCCCAGAAGTTGCGCAGCAATCTCATTTCGCGGTCCGAAAAATCGTACTGCGGCCCAATTATCATCACGGTTTTTACGTCTTCGGGAATCGCATCCAGATCGAGAAGATTCAGTTCTTTGAACTGGATGTTTTCGTTTTCGATGAACGTCTTGAGGACGGAGATAGCGCTGCTTTCCGTGAGTGGTGGTTCCTTGTGACCGAGGACGTAACCAAGAGTCTTCTTTTTACCCTCCACAAGATCGATCATTGCGCTGGTGATGGCTTGTTCGCCTTTGAACGCGGCGACGCGAGGGCCTTCACCTAAGGCCATTCCGCTCTGGTCGATGTCAGCCATCTCGGACGCCTTGACCGTCTTGTTACGTCCTTCGTAATCGACTACCAGAAGCGGCTCGTCGGTAACGACCTTGTATTTGTCGAACAACTCCTTTGCCCGGGAAAGATTGCGCTCGGGATCAATGTGCTCAATATCGACTTTTCCTTTACCGGCATACTGATATTCCGTCAGCAAATTCTGAACATCCGTGGCAATCGGCGTGCTAGGCGGAAAGAAAACCGTGATACGCATCTTGCCCTTGAGTGTATCGAGGAAACGCTTCGTCTTATCTGAGAGCGCATATTTTTGATCGCGGGAAAAATCCCAGCGAGCGTAGTGTTTAAAGGCGATCGAGTTCACCATCGCGACGAGAAATAAGACGAGCACAATTTGCGCGAGAACGTTGAAACCGATTCGAACCCGTCGAATTTTTTTCCGGGGACGTGTTTGGCGCGCGTTTGTTTTCTCAGCCATCGCTCAAAGCCTCCATTTGCGGGATTGAAATGCGTGGTGCGTGAGCACCAGCATCACGATGGTCATGCTCACGTAGAGAATGATTGGCCGTGTATCGATCACTCCACGCGAGAACGTCCCCATATGTTCGATCGCAGAGAAGTACCCCAGCAGGTCGCGCGTTTCGGAGCTTACATCGAGCAGAATGAACTGAACCAGACCGAGGAAAAAAAGCAGTGTAATTGCGCAAAAAGAGATGACCGCCGCGATGATCTGGTTTCGGGTTAGAACGGATGTTAGACAACCGATCGAGAGATAAAACATTCCGAGTAACAAGAGCATCAGATAAGACCCGGCATATGCCCCGGCAGAATGGGCAGCCGGCTCGTTGGCGACCTTAAGGAAGATGGCAAAGTAAAGCAGCGTCGGGATCCAGAGAATCACGTAGAAAACCAGCGCGCCAAAAAATTTCGCAAGTACTACCTGCCAGTCACGCACCGGGACAGTCGTCAGTGGCTCAATCGTGCCGAGCTTAAATTCTTCAGCAAACAGACGCATCGTGATGAGCGGAAAAATTAGAACAAAGGCAAACCAGAAGAAGACTGAGTTAAAAAATGCCTCCTGCACCGTATACTGCACCTGGCGCTGGTTCATAAAGGAGATCTGGAAATAGAAATCGATCCCGCTGACTATCAGGAAAAAGATGAGCACGATGTAGGCGATCGGAGAATGGAAATAGCCGCGTACTTCGCGCGAAAGGAGAGCGTAGAATTTACGCATGACGTTGAAGCGGAGTAATGGAGTGGTGGAGTGTTGGAGTAATGGAGTGTTCCTCAGAATCCTCCGCGATACGCGCGATCCAATCCTCGTCATCGCGTTTTTGTTCCAACTTGTCGATTAAACTCAAAAGCCTGTTTTCGACTTCATAATGCGGCAGATCGAAATCGTGAAAACGTTCGTCGGGAATCTGGTTTGTTTGCTTCAAACCGATTGCACGAGTCATCGTCTCGGCCGTCGATCCAAGTGCGTAGTAAAGAAATTGAATGTATTCATTGAGCGAGCGCCGCCCATATCCCTCCGAGATGTTTGCAGCGACGGATTGGGCCGCATCAGCCAACTGCGATTGAAGCTTGAAATCAACTTTCGTTTCGATGAAGAGAGTCTTCCAAATCAGCTCAAATAGTTGCATGGCCTTTTGCCAGACAACCAATTTCATGTAGCCCCGATTCTTATTCCGAAGGTCCATTTCGTAATGGCTCATTACTCCAATACTCCGTTACTCCATCACTCCATCGCTAGGCCTGGTCTGAGTGCGTGATTTCCACGAACACATCCTCGAGCGTCGCCCGGCGTTGAGTCAGCTCGCGCACGGCCCAGTGGCGCTCTGTGGCGAGACGAAAAATCTCTTCGCGCACATCGACTCCTGATTCCACCCGCAGGGAAAATCTCTTCCAATCATCCTCCCCATCGGTGATTACTTCTCGCACACCTGAAATCTTCTTTAGCTCGTCCGCGCCGTTATCCATTCCCACCTTTGCTTCAAGAATAACACCGCCGGCCTGCCTGATTTTTCCCAGTAAATTTCCCGGAGTATCGCATGCCTCGATTCTTCCTTTGTGAATGATGATCACGCGGCTACATGTCATCTCCACCTCGGGTAGGATGTGCGTCGAAAGCAAAATAGTATGCTGCTCGCCCAGGTTCTTAATTAGCTCGCGCACCTGCCGGATTTGGTTTGGATCGAGGCCGATTGTCGGCTCATCCAGAATGAGCAGGTCCGGTTCAGCGAGCAGCGCGTCCGCGAGTCCCACCCTCTGCCGGTATCCCTTGGATAGGGCTCCGATCAGCTTGTTCTCTACGCTCTTGAGACCACAAAGTTCTTTTACGTCGCCAACACGCTCGGTGATGCGACGATGCTGGACACCCTTAAGCGCCGCGCGGTAACGCAGGTACTCTGTTACGCGCATGTCGCTGTAGAGCGGCACGTTTTCTGGCATGTAACCGAGATGTGCTCGAGCTTGCAGCGATTGTTCAAAAACGTCGAATCCCGCGATCGTCGCGCGGCCGGAGGTTGGCGGCATGAAGCTTGCCAAAATTCGCATGGTGGTAGTTTTGCCAGCACCGTTGGGTCCCAGAAATCCCATGATTTCGCCGCGGCTAACCTCGAAATTCAAATCCCGGATGGCAGGCTGGCCAGCATAGCGTTTTGTCAGATTTTCGACTTTAATCATTTCGCAATATTTCCATGAGACAACCGAAGCTCGATTGCGTTGCCGTTTTTTTAACGCGCCGTCATGCTCAAAGTGGCAAGCTGCCGGGTTTGTCGGCCGGTACGGATTACGCCAACTGTGAATTCGAGTTTCGCGCCGCTCTGCACACTTCGAAGCAATTCCTCGATTTGTTTGACGGAGTTCGTTTCGGATTTGCCCATGCGATAAATCACCAGACCGCGCTCAAGTCCTGCCTCGTCTGCAGGGCTATCGGGTTCGACTGCAGTAATCAAAACGCCGCGTCCTCGGATGTAACCCAGCGCATCGCTTAGTTCCTGATTCAAATCCTGTAGCTGCAGCCCAAACAGCTTTCCTGCATTCGACGCGGAACTATCGGCGGTGGATGCAGGCTGGTTCTTTGGTGTGCCCTGTTTCTCTGCGATCTTCTTGAATTGATTTACGCTATCGCGCACTACGTCCGCCGGAATTGCAAAACCCATTCCCTGAGTGGGCACGCCTTGCGGTGTGAAAGCCATTTTCGCCGAGCTAATACCAACCAGCCGGCCCGATAGATCGATCACCGGTCCGCCGCTGTTACCCGGATTAATTGCCGCGTCGGTCTGTACCAGTCCCTTATACTCCGTATCGTCCACGGTGATGTCACGTTTGACAGCGCTAAGAACTCCGCGGCTGATCGAACTACCATATCCGACCGCATTGCCTACCACGATTACCGTCTGGCCCAGCAGGTTCGGGGAAATATTATCAAGGTTAATAAAGGGAAATGCGGTCTCGGCATCGATCTTGATGAACGCCAGATCGGTTTTATCATCGCCGGTAATGTAGTGCGCATTGTAGGTTTTGCCGTCGTCCGTCGTGACGTGAATCTTCAAGTCCGCGGCGCGCTCAACCACGTGCTGGTTGGTAACGATGTAGCCTGCCGGATCGACAATAAAACCCGAGCCGAGGCTTTGCAGAGTTTGGCGAATTTGGCGCGGGCGGACGCGATTGTAGCCGAAGAACTGCGCGTAAAAATCCTCAACCGGATCGCGCACGGTGCGCTTCACCACACGTTCGGTGTTAATATTCGCAACCGCAGGCAAAACCTTTGCCACCGCCAGTACAGATGGTTCCGAAGCTGGATCGGCCTGGCCAAAACAAACTCCTGCTTGCGCCAGAATCAGTAGCGCAACAAACAGCTTCTGGTGTGGATTTGTTTTCATCCTCAGATCGCTTCCAACCATTCTACGATCTCTGTTGGAGCCTTGCGCAGCAAGTAACGAGGCTGCCCGCGCACTGTCAACTTGCCGCACCGCGTAATCGTCGGAGATTAATTTCAGTATGCGCACTTCAATTGGTGCTCGCGCAAACTTAGAACTGATCGAAGAGAATTATCGCCGCTGGCAGCGGAATCCTCAGTCGGTCGATTCCGGGTGGTCGGCCTTTTTCGAAGGGTTCGAGCTTGGAAACCTACCGCAGCGCGACGGCGCGACGGCTGCCGCGGCTCGCGAAGCGGCGTTACAGACACGCGTTGATGGTCTCATTTACGCGTATTGTTCGCTTGGTCATACTATTGCGCGGGTCGATCCCCTGGCAGAGACGCGGCCGCAAAATTCATTGCTGAGTCTTCGCGAGTTCGGTTTCAGCGAGTCGGACCTGGACCTTCGCGTTTCATCGAAATTCTTCCTCGACAATCAGTCGATGACCTTGCGCGAGATGGTTTCCGGCCTGGAGAGAATTTATGCCGACTCCATCGGTTCCGAATTCATGCACATTCAGGACCCGCGAGTGCGTGATTGGATCCGCAAGCGATTGGAGACCCGACCGCACAAGCATTCGACTCCGGCAGCAGTGCAGGTGGCCCTGTTGCGGGCACTGCTTGAAGCGGAATCCTTCGAGATTTTTCTGCATACGCGTTACGTGGGGCAGAAAAGGTTCTCACTTCAGGGTTCAGAATCGCTCATGGTGATTCTCGACACCATCCTTCACAAATGTCCGGAAGGTGGCGTGGAGGAGATTTGCATGGGCATGGCGCATCGCGGCCGACTCAATATCCTTGCAAATTTTCTGCGCAAATCGCTCAAGGTCATCTTTACCGAGTTTAGCGAAAATTATGTTCCCGAGTTGGCAGCCGGCGACGGCGATGTGAAATATCACCTCGGTTATCACTCGGTACGCAAACTTGCTTCGCGTGCGGAGATCGAGATCCGGCTCTCATCGAACCCAAGCCACCTGGAAGCTGTCGATCCAGTAGTCGAAGGACAAGCGCGCGCCAGACAACGACTTCGCGGGGACACCGAGCATAGGCGCAAAGTCTTACCGCTGCTCGTGCACGGCGACGCGGCTTTCATCGGGCAGGGGATCGTGGCTGAGACACTCAACTTGTCGCAGTTACCCGGATACAGCACAGGCGGAACCATCCACATCGTTGTCAACAACCAGATTGGGTTCACGACCCTTCCGAAAGATGCGCGTTCCTCAATGTACTCCACCGATATCGCGAAGATGATCGAGGCGCCGATCTTTCATGTGAATGGCGACGATCCATTGGCCGTTAAATTTGTTAGCGATATGGCATTCGATTTTCGTCAGCGATTCGGGCGCGACATGGTAATCGACATGTATTGCTATCGTCGCTACGGTCACAACGAAGGCGACGAGCCCTCATTTACTCAGCCTGATCTTTACGCAAAAATCGAGAAGCGGCCATCAGTCACGCAGCTTTACAAACGCGAGTTGCTCGAAGCGGGAACGCTGAGCGAAGACGATGCCGTCTCGCTGGAAACCGAGTTCGGTTTGCGACTCGAAATGACGCGAGATGAAGTCGACGCCATCGAGAAACGCAAGGCCAGCGAGAAAGCCAGGTTCAGAGAATCCACAGCGATATTTCAACCTGAGTACTCGAGCGAGTCTGAACCGACTGCGATCAGCCAGAAAACGCTTAAGACCATTGTTGATGGTCTCACCCGCGTTCCGGAAGGCTTCGAAATCCAGCCGAAGATCAAGCGCATCGTCCTTGATCATCAGCGCAAAGTTTTCGAGGAAGGCGGTCCCTATGAGTGGCATTTTGCCGAAGCGCTCGCGTTTGGATCACTGCTTCTGGAGGGTATTCCGATTCGATTGTCAGGCCAGGACAGCTCACGCGGGACTTTTAGCACACGGCACTCCGTGCTTTACGACGCAAAGACGGGGAAACCCTACGTGCCGCTCATGCATCTCGCCCAGAAACAAGCACGCATTTGCATTTACAACAGTCCGCTTTCAGAGGGTGCGGTCCTCGGGTTCGATTATGGGTACTCCCTCGATTATCCGAAGATGCTTTGCTTGTGGGAAGCGCAATTTGGGGATTTCTCCAATGGCGCGCAGACCATTATCGATCAATTCATCGTGTCAGCGGAATCCAAATGGCAGCGGCCGAGTGGGATTGTGTTACTGCTTCCGCATGGCTATGAAGGTCAGGGCCCCGAACATTCCAGCGCGCGACTCGAGCGTTTTCTCCAGGCCTGCGCCGAGGACAACATGCAGGTCTGCAATCTGACCACGGCCGCGCAGTATTTTCATGTGTTGCGGCGTCAGATGAAGCGCGACTTCATCAAGCCCCTGATCATCATGACCCCGAAAAGTCTGTTGCGTGCCAGCTTTGCTTCCTCGCCTGCTGAAGAATTCATCCATGGCCGTTTCGAAGAAATCCTCGGCTCGCCCGAAGCGACTCCCGCCGACAGAGTCAAGCGGATCATCTTTTGCTCCGGCAAAGTTTATTACGATCTGCTCAATTACCGCACCCAGCGCAAAATCGACGACGCTGCGATCATTCGCGTAGAACAGCTTTATCCGCTGGCAGAAAAAAAACTGCGCGAAATGCTTAAGCCATTTTCGAAGAACGCGAAGCTCGTCTGGTGCCAGGAAGAACCGGAAAACATGGGGGCATGGACTTTCATCGAATCCCGGTTGCGCACGATTTTGTGTAGCGAAATCGCGTACGCCGGCCGCGAAGCGAGCGCCAGCCCCGCCGTCGGCGCACTGGCTCGCCACAAGCGCGAACAAGCTCGCTTGGTAGCTGACGCGTTTGCGGTTTGAGCCGGCGATTCGCCTCATCTGTTGACGAAACGTGTCTCGACCGCGACGCTCGATTAGCTTACAAAATTCTCACCTATGGCGATTGAAGTTAAAATTCCCTCGGTAGGTGAATCGATCACCAGCGGTGTTGTATCTGCCTGGCACAAGAAATCTGGCGAGCTCGTAAGCGAAGGCGAAGCCCTCTTCACGCTCGAGACCGACAAGGTTTCTACCG
>QHQO01000263.1 GCA_003221195.1 Verrucomicrobiota bacterium | reverse complement strand
CAATCTCCGTCTCGCTCAATGATTGCCGTGAATTCGTTGTGCATCAATCATCGACCTTACCGCAATGCGCGCAGGGCGACAACCCGCCTGCCCTTACCGCAACGCGGCCGCTTGCTCATGGCGACCTTCCAGTTCAAGCACCATTCGCTTAATGTGCCTGTAGTCCTGGTGCCGACTCAGAAATTGCAAACTTTCCTGCGGGTTACCCCATTGTAGAATCTGGATGGTTTCCTGGCGAGCGCCCCATGAATTCATTTCACGTTGATTCGGCATGTATAGATCAATCGTGTTGCGGCCAGCGAGCGCCCAGCCGTAATCGTCAACGCGATAAACTTGCCCAGTGGAGACCAGTCGGAAGGCCGTGCCCGCCGGCCAGCGTGACCAATCAGCTGCAGCGCTGCCAATACGCGGTTTCGAGATTACAACGGCGCGCTTCACCGTACGGGTTGTTTTCGGCCCGCGTTTTGTCGTGCGCGCGACTGTTCGCTTTTCTTCAATCGAGAATGGTTGGAGCTGTGGTGAAAACGAATCGGTCTCGTCCACTGGCATGGCGCGGGGCACACCATCAACGGGAATCGCGCGCCGCGTTACTTCGGCTCGGTGGATAGGTGGGCCAGCTGCCTGCAATTCCCCGCCCAGAGCATTGTGATTGCCGTACTCGCGGTGGTCTGACTCGGTGTGCGTGTACGCTGTCGTGCGGACATGTTGAAAATCCGTTTTTGCCAGCGGTGGCTCGTAAGGAGGCAGTGCATGGTGACTTGTCCCGCAACCACTGAGCAGAATGATGGCGATAAAAGCCGCAAGAATGGCCCAGGCAAGATTTCGACGCTCAGCGTAGGTCAAGGCGAAACACCGGGGAACTTATTAACAGTTATTCACAAGGCGCGCAAGCCCTGTTTTAAGATGTTTTTGCTAGGAGCTTACGATTGCGCCTCAAAATCTGGCGCTGATAATGGGGATAAGTCGAAACTCAATTTCCTTGCCATTCGACATTCTTGCTTCGCCACTTATTTAAGCCGCGTAATAGCTCGCGAATTCCATCGGCTCGGCCGTCCGGGCTGCCCGTCCAATGTCATTCGCTACCCAGCGGCTCTATTCTGCGGCTTTGCGTTTGTTTTCCGCCAATCGGAAATCTGTGTAATCTGTGGACTCTATGGTTTCCGAATTCGAAAAGCAGGTCGCTCAAACTCTCGAAGAAATTAAATCGCAAGGTCTTTTCAAAACCGAGCGTGTCATCACGAGTCCACAGGACGCACACATTGCGATCACGGGTGGCAAGCGCGTGCTCAACATGTGCGCCAACAATTATCTAGGGCTGGCAGATCATCCCGCGCTGATCGCTGCCGCCAAAGAGGCTCTCGAGACGCACGGATTTGGGATGGCGAGTGTGCGTTTTATTTGTGGCACGCAGGACATTCATAAGGAACTCGAAGCAGCGCTTACCAAATTCCTGGGCACTGAAGATACGATTCTTTACCCATCCTGTTTCGATGCAAACGGCGGCTTGTTCGAGACACTGCTCACCGACAAGGACGCCGTGATCAGCGATGAATTGAATCACGCCAGCATCATCGATGGTATCCGGCTCTGCAAAGCGCAACGCTTTCGGTACAAGCACAACGACATGGCCGATCTCGAAGCCCAACTCCGCGCTGCAAAGGATGCGCGTTTTCGACTCATCGCCACGGACGGCTGTTTCTCGATGGACGGAACCATTGCCGATCTCAAGTCAATTGTTGAGCTCGCGGAGAAATACGACGCGCTAACGATGATGGACGACGCGCACGCGACCGGATTTCTCGGTAAGACAGGACGAGGTACACACGAATATCGCGATGTGATGGGCAAGATGGACCGCTCGAGCTGCTCAGCGCATCCACTGAACTGCGCGACAAGCTTGAAGAAAACACGAAATATTTCCGCGCCGCTTTGACGGAGCGTGGTCTGACGATCAAGCCCGGAGTACACCCCATTGTCCCGATCATGATTGGTGACGCAGCCAAATCACAAAAGTTCGCTAGTCGAATGCTTGAGAAAGGCGTTTACGTCATCGGTTTTTTTTACCCGGTCGTTCCGCATGGCACGGCACGTATTCGCACACAGGTGTCGGCAGCGCATTCGCGCGAAGATCTGGAATTCGCGGTGAACGCCTTTGCCGAAGTGAACCAAGAACTCAAGTAACGTTATAAAGTTAAATTGTTACAAAGGGCGATGGCTCATCCGTTTTAACCTTCTAACTCTTTAACTCCTTAACTTTCTCGAATAGAAGTGGCGCGGGAACGGCGCGCAGAGCAGATTATGGGGTGCACAAGGTTGCTGACGCCACGGTGGATTGGAAGAGCCTTCGCGAGGATTTCCCGATCCTCCGCGAACAGGCGCATGGCCATCCTCTGATCTATTTTGATAGCGCGGCGACCTCACAGAAGCCGCGTGCTGTGATCGAGGCGCTTCGGAATTTTTATGAACATGAGAATGCAAATGTCCATCGTGGACTGCATACCCTGAGTTCACGCGCGACAGAAGCTTACGAAAAGGCGCGGAAACGTGTAGCGGAATATATCGGTGCCCCGAGTGCAGATGACATCATCTTCACACGTGGGACCACTGAGGGCATCAATCTGGTGGCCCAGGCATGGGGCGGAAAATTTATCCGCGAAGGAGATGTCATTCTCCTGACAGAAATGGAGCATCACAGCAATCTTGTGCCGTGGCAATTGTTAGCGGAACGAACAGGAGCGCGGCTGCGCTTCGTGCCGGTTCTCGATGATGGGACTTTGGATCTCGCACACCTTCCCAAATTACTTACGCAGGAGGTGAAACTGTTTGCCTTTACACACATTTCGAATTCCCTGGGCACAATTAATCCTGTCGCCGAGTTGTGTGAGAAAGCGCACGCCGTAGGCGCCCTTGCGCTCGTGGATGCGGCGCAGAGCGTGGGACACTTGACGCTCAACGTTGGCGAGTTGGGCTGCGATTTCATGGCGTTCTCCGGCCACAAGATGTGTGGACCGACCGGGATCGGCGCTCTTTATGCGCGAAAGGAGATTTTAGATTCCATACCGCCCTGGCACGGCGGTGGTGAAATGATTGTGAGTGTCGCTTTGGAAAAGAGCACGTTTAAGAAAGCGCCGCATCGATTTGAAGCTGGCACGCCAAATATCGCGGGGGCCATCGGTCTCGCTGCGGCGATTGATTATCTTAATGGAATCGGGCGCGCAGCAATTTTCCAACATGACTTGCAACTGGCGCGCTATGCATGCGATCGCCTGACCGAATTGCCACGGACGCGCGTTTTTGGACCAGCCGAGGAGCGTGGCGCCCTGGTTGGATTTGTGATGGATGCGACGCATCCGCATGATCTCACCACGTTCGCCGACCAATACGGACTGGCGTTAAGAGGCGGGCATCATTGCAACCAGCCGTTAATGCGGCGATTTGGTGTGTCGGGGACGACGCGCGCCAGTTTCTATTTCTACAACACGAAAGAGGAAATAGATCGGATGATTGAAATCCTGCACAAGGCTGCGCGTTTCTTTTCATGATCCCGGAAATCGAAGAGCTATATCAGGAAGTCATTCTCGATCATTCGCGCCGGCCGCGGAATTTTGGTGAGCTGCCTGATGCCGCGGTGCTAGTACATGGTGACAATCCGGCTTGCGGCGATGAAATTCATCTCGCAGTCAAATTCGATGCCAGCGGTGGTTTGGAGGACATTAAGTTCTCCGGACGCGGGTGCGCAATCAGCCAGGCGTCAGCGTCGTTGATGACGATGAAACTGAAGGGAAAAAGCCGTCCGGAAG
>QHQO01000262.1 GCA_003221195.1 Verrucomicrobiota bacterium | reverse complement strand
TCTTCTCCGGGCTGGTTATGACTTTCCCTGGGTCGACGGACTGAGCGCCTATGCCTTGGCGGTGTTTGGCACGGACCCGGATCTAGCGGGGCAGTTTCGGCAGAACGAGTTCGATTTTAATCTCCAGTGGGGCCCCAAAAAAGGCGTTCTGGAGGGCTTGTCTCTGCGTCTGCGCTATGCGGTCGTCCAGCAGTTTGGAGGGGATGTCAACAACCTCACCGATTTCCGCGCGATTTGTAACTACGTGATCAAGTTCTAACAAGCTGACGGGCAGGGAGGAATGTCGATCACCTCGGGCAACTTCTGGGATTAACAACGACACCCTGAAGGCAGCCCTACCATGAACTATCTCACCCACGCCCTTAGGGAGCATCAGGAGCTCGCGGTCTTCTTAACCCTGGCGATCGGCTTCTTCATCGGCCGCCTTAGGGTCGGGACGTTCAGCTTGGGTACGGCCGTGGGCACGCTGCTCGCGGGAGTCGCGATCGGGCAACTGAACATCCAGGTTCCCGCTGTGGTAAAGTATGTCTTCTTTGATCTCTTTCTCTTCACCACCGGCTACAAGGTCGGTCCCCAGTTCTTCCGCGCCCTAAAGAAGGATGCGTTGCCGCAGCTTGCTATCACGCTCGTCCTCTGCGTCACGTGCCTGCTCGCCGCGTTTACCGCTGCGAAACTCCTCGGTTACGACGTGGGCACAGCAGCTGGTATGCTTGCCGGCGCATTCACGGAATCGACCGTCATCGGAACCGCAAGCGATGCCATCGGTCGCCTGGCCACCATATCGGACGCGGAAAAAACGCGCCTAGTCAATAACATCCCGGTAGCCTACGCCGTCACTTATCTCATCGGCACGGCGTTTATCGTCTGGTTTCTCCCGAACGTGGGTCCGAAGCTGATGCGCGTCAATTTGAAGGAAGAGGCTAGAAAACTCCGTGCAAAGATCGCGGCCTCGGACGCTGGCGAGCCGGAGACTCCGTCAGCCTACCAAGCCCTGGCGGTTCGCGCGTACCAAGTCACGAACCCGAATTTGATCAATCGGAGCGTGGCCGAACTGGAGGCGCGTCCCAAACAAGCTCGCGTCTTCATCTCCCGGATCCGCAGGGACGGCAGGATCATCGAGCCCAACCCAGACACGGTCGTTCGCGAGAGTGACGTCATTGCAGTCCTGACGCGCTCGGAATTGCTGACTGCCCGCGGGGCAGAGATCGGGGCCGAAGTAGATGACAAGGAACTCCTGGATTTTCCGATCGAGTTCCTCGACGTGGTGATCACCAACAAGTCTCTCGTGGGCAAAACCATTGTAGAACTGGCGGGCATGGATTTCGCCCGGGGTGTGTTTTTGAAGAAGCTGACCAGGGTTGGCGAGCCGATGCCGTTCTCTCCCGCGACGCGGATAGAGCGAGGCGATGTCATGACTCTCATCGGAGCTACGCGCGACGTCGAGCGGGCCGCCAAAAACCTCGGCTACGCCGACCGGCAAACGGTGATGACGGACATGATCTTCGTCGGTTTGGGGATCGTCCTCGGCGGCTTGGTGGGATTGCTTACTATCACAATCGGCGGCCTGCCGCTCACCCTCACCGCGAGTGGCGGCGCGCTGATCATGGGTCTGATATTCGGCTGGCTGCGCGCGGTTCATCCGACATTCGGTCGGATCCCAGGGTCCGCCATGTGGATCTTCGACACCGTGGGTTTGACCGTCTTCATGGCCTGCGTGGGGCTTGCGGCAGGGCCGAGCTTTTTCTCGGGGCTCCAAAAGTCGGGAATCAGTCTGGTCTTCGTCGGCCTTGTGATCGCGGTTCTTCCGCACACCGTCTCTATCTTATTCGGTCGTTATGTGTTGAAGATGAACCCTGTCATCGTCCTGGGTGCTTGTTCCGGCGCGGGGACGATCACCGCCGCGCTTCGCGCGATCCAGGAAGAGGCGCAAAGCGACCTCCCCGCTCTCGGCTATACCGTGCCCTACGCCATTGGCAATATCGTG
>QHQO01000261.1 GCA_003221195.1 Verrucomicrobiota bacterium | reverse complement strand
AACGGATTAACACAATGGCGAGCAATAATTTGATGATTGGTCTTGAGATTGGAACCTCCAAAATCTGTGTGATTGTTGGAGAGAGCCGGCCCGACGGCACTGTCAAAATTCTCGGTGTCGGGCAGACGCCGTCGCGCGGCGTACGCAAGGGGGAGATCGTTGATTTTGAAACAGCAATGAAATGCGTGCACGAAGCGGTGGTCGATGCGGAACAGAAAAGCGACGTCATGATCCGGAGCGTTTATGTGGCCGTTGCGGGGTCGCACCTGCAAAGCTTCAACAATCGCGGGTGCGTCGTGCTGCCCGAAGATCGCGATGAAATTGATGAGCAGGACATCGAAGACGTGAAAATCAATGCGCGCGAGGTAAGCATTCCTGCGCAAAACGCGTTCCTTCATTCCATCATTCAGCATTATCACGTCGATGGACAGGACGGCGTGCTGAGTCCACTCGGGATGCTCGGCCAAAGATTAGAAGCCGATTTCCACATTATTCACGGCGTCCGGACGCGCATCCAGAACACAATCCGATGTGTGAAGGAATTACCGCTCGACGTCGAGGATGTCGTTTTCGGCGGCCTTGCTTCTGCCCAGGTGATCCTCACGCAACATCAAAAAGATCTCGGGGCGCTGGCGATCGATATCGGCGGCGGGACGACAGACTATGTCCTGTACGCGGACGGCGCGGTGAAGCAGAGCGGCTGTGTCGCGATCGGCGGCGACCATATCACAAATGATATCTCGATGGGGTTGCGCATCCCAATGGCACGCGCAGAGAAACTCAAAATCGAGGAAGGAAGTTGTGTGCTCGGCAATTGTTTCCCTGGCGAAATGATTTTGCTAAAGGACGATTCCGGTTTTGCGGGGAAGGAAATAGAGCGTGAAACCTTGAACACAATTATTCATCTGCGCCTGCGCGAGACTCTTGAGTTGCTCAAACGCAGGCTCGATGACGAACCATTCATCAATTACCTGGGCGCCGGAATTTTCATCACGGGCGGATGCAGCCTCCTCAATGGCATCGATAATCTCGCGGAAGAGATTTTCGAAATGCCCGCGCACGTCGCGCACGCTCAAACAACATCAGGTGTGACCTCTGCAGTAGAGAACCCGCAATTTTCCACCGCAATCGGGCTGATCAAATATGCCCAGGCGGTGCAAACAGAGCGGCCAGCGCGAGGAATTGGGCGAATCCTGGGAAGAATTTTCAGCGGAAGACGATGAAGATGATTCAAATTTTTGATAGGGCGCGACCGCCGGGCGCGCCGCAAATGCTCGATCTTGGACGGCGCCGGCAGTCCGTCTCTACCATATGATTCAACTCAGTAAAAACTACAGCCTCCCCGAGCGGGCGGAGGAATTTATTCCAATCAAAATTGTCAGTGTCGGTGGCGCCGGTCTGAATGCACTCGACCGGATCGTGCTCGACGGATTGGAGGGAGCAGAAGTTCTCGCCGTCAACACCGACGTGCAATCGCTGGCGAGCTCCGTTGCTGCGCATAAAGTGCAGCTCGGTCGCACTGTCACGCGTGGCTTGGGTGCAGGTGGCGATCCCGAGCTTGGCTATCAGGCGGCATTTGAATCGACAGAAGAGATCCGCGAGGCGTTGACCGGCGCACGAATGATCTTCATCTGTGCAGGGCTGGGCGGTGGCACGGGATCGGGTGCAGCGCCATATGTGGCGCATCTCGCTCGCGAGGCGGGCGCGCTGGTTCTTGCATTCGCGACATTGCCGTTTTCGTTTGAAGGCAGGCGTCGCAACGCTCAGGCCCGGGAAGCTCTGGGCCGTCTCAACGAGATCGCCAACGCAGTGGTTTGCTTCGAAAACGATCAGATGGGTGACATGGTCGCGCCGCACGCCGGTATTCATCAGGCGTTTTCCAAGGCCGATACGACTATCAGTCAAAGTATCCGTTCGATTGTAAATCTGATTCAGCGACCAGGACTCATTCGCATTGGTTTCGACGATTTGCTTTCTGCGTTGCGTAGCCGAAATGGCCGATGCTTGTTCGGCTTTGGCGAATCCGATTCGGACAATCGCGCGCATGATGCGCTGGCACAGGCGCTCAAGAGTCCGTTGATGGATCGAGGTCGCACGCTGGCGGACGCCGCGCGGGTCCTCGTACAGGTGGCAGGCGGGCCGGCCATGACCTTGTCGGAAGTCGAAATCGTCATGAAGGAACTCGGCCGGCACGTGAACGAGGAAA
>QHQO01000030.1 GCA_003221195.1 Verrucomicrobiota bacterium | reverse complement strand
TTGCGCGTGAAAGATTGAAAGATGCCAGGATCGAAACGCGCTTGCTCGAGAATTTTCCAAATCGCGGCAAAGGCGCTGCGGTTCGTGCCGGATTGCTTGCCGCGCGAAAACCGATCGGCCTGTTTTTCGATGCCGATCTTTCCACGCCGCTGGGAGAGACGCCGAAATTGATCGAGCCGATTGCAAATGGCGAGATCGACATTGCATTAGGGTCGCGCGCCCTGGATCGCGGATTGATTGGCATCCATCAGCCGTGGCGACGCGAGCAGGCTGGGCGCGCGTTCAACCTGCTCGTCCGCACCGCGACTGGGCTGCCGTTTTGGGACACACAGTGCGGGTTCAAGGCCTTTCGTCTCGATGTGTGCCGCCCGATTCTTGAGGCCGCCCGCCTGGACGGGTTCGCCTTTGATGTCGAATTGCTTTATCTGGCGCAGCATGCCGGACTGCGAACCCGTGAAATTCCGGTGCGCTGGAACCACGCTGAGGGTAGCAAAGTCAGTTTTTTTCGCGATAGCTTGCGAATGTTGCGCGAAGTGATCGCGCTGAGAGCGCGCGCGTAACGTTGCCGCTCGGCCGGTACGCATTCCGGAGGGAAAGCAGTGTCCTCAAGGCGGTGGCAAAGATGCGGCTTGTCACGGAATTTGTGTGCGATCGGCCATGGAACAGATTACTGCGCCTTCGGCGATTGCCATCGTCTTCTGGAGAAGCCGATCCACCTCGGAAGGTTTCGCCAGAACTTTCCTTTCTCGCTTCGGCACCTAAATTAATTGCTCTTGCCTTTATGCAGTCCTTCCGATTTCATCCCGCGGTCGCGCAGTGGTTCGACCAGACGTTCGGATCACCGACCGAGCCGCAGGTGCGCGGCTGGCCGGCAATCCAATCCGGCCGGGACGTGCTGATTTCTGCGCCGACCGGTTCAGGCAAAACGCTGGCGGCATTTCTTGCTTCGCTCGATGCGCTTTTTCGCGAAGGCGCACACGCCGATTTGCCGGACGAGACACAAGTAGTTTACGTGTCGCCGCTCAAAGCGTTAAGCAACGATATCCGAAAAAATCTGCAGGAACCGCTCGTTGGAATTCGTGCGTTGCTACAGCAAGCAAATGGTCGCGAGATCGACGTGCGCGCCGAAGTTCGCACCGGCGATACAACTGCCGCGCAACGGCAGGCGCTGATCAAAAAGCCGCCGCACATCCTCGTTACCACACCGGAGTCCCTGTATCTGCTGCTTACGTCCGAGTCGGGTCGGCGGATGTTGAGCACAACGCGGACGCTGATTATGGACGAGATTCACGCTGTCGTCGATGATCGGCGCGGCGCTCATCTGGCCCTGAGCGTGGAGCGCTTAGCTGCGCTAACGAAATCCGCCTCCGGCGGACCGCTCCAGCGAGTCGGTTTGTCCGCGACACAAAAACCAATCGAGGAAGTCGCGCGTTTCTTAGTCGGCGCGCATGCAGTGGATGCGGCCGGCAATCCGGATTGCGAACACGCGTCGAATGGCCGAACGCGTGACACATCATCTCAGCGAACTGCTTGGTTCAGAGGCTGTGACATCGCATCACGGAAGTCTCTCGGCCAAACTGCGCCTGGATGCGGAAGATCGGTTGAAGCGAGGCGAACTGACAGCGCTGGTTGCCACAGCTTCGCTGGAGTTGGGCATCGATATCGGTTCGGTTGATCTTGTTTGCCAGCTCGGCACCACGCGATCCATCGCCAGTCTGCTACAGCGCGTCGGGCGTGCCGAGCATAAGCGCGGTGGTTTGCCGAAGGGCCGAATCTTCCCATTGAGCCGTGATGAACTGGTCGAATGCGCTGCATTACTGCGTTGTATTCGTCGCGGCGAGCTTGATCGCCTCAGCATCCCCGAAAAACCGCTGGATGTCCTCTCACAGCAAATTGTCGCCGCCGCGTCTACCGAGGATTGGGATGAAAATGAGTTCTTCAATCTGATCCGTTCATCCTGGTCGTATCGCAATCTCGCTCGCGAAGAATTCGACAGCGTAGTGAAAATGCTCGCTGAAGGTTTCAGCACCAAGCGCGGCCGGCGCTCGGCGCTGATTCATCATGATGCAGTCAATCATCGTTTGCGTGGGAGACGCGGTGCACGCCTCGTTGCTCTGACGTCCGGTGGCGCAATTCCTGACAATGCAGATTATCGTGTGGTGCTCGATCCGTCTGAAACTTTCCTCGGCACAGTGAACGAGGATTTCGCGGTTGAAAGTCTCGCGGGCGACATCTTTCAGCTTGGGAATGCGTCCTGGCGAATTCTGCGCATCAACTCCGGCGTCGTTCGTGTGGAAGATGCAAAAGGCCAGCCGCCGGGAATTCCGTTCTGGCTGGGCGAAGCTCCGGCGCGCACCTCGGAGTTGTCGCACGCTGTGTCCGATTTGCGGATGGAAATCGAGAATAGACTTTCTTATAGGCAAAGTCCCACACGATGGCTTGCCGAAGAAATGCGGTTACCGGATAAAGCGGCTGAACAGATCAGCGAATACTTCGCGGACGCTTATCGGTCGCTCGGCGCAATTCCTTCACAGCAAACTCTGGTGATGGAGCGCTTTTTTGATGAATCGGGTGGGATGCAGCTGGTTCTTCACTCGCCATTCGGTAATCGGATCAACCGTGCTTGGGGACTCGCGCTGCGAAAACGTTTTTGTCGTTCGTTCAATTTCGAGCTCCAGGCGGCAGCCACAGATGACGCAATCGTGATTTCGCTTGGCACGCAGCATTCGTTCCCGCTTGAGGAGGTTTTTCGCTATCTGAATTCCAAAACGGTGCGTGACCTTCTGGTCCAAGCCCTGCTCGACGCGCCGATGTTCACCATTCGCTGGCGCTGGAACGCCATGCGTTCACTTGCGGTGCCTCGTTTTCGTGGCGGCGCAAAAATCGCCGCGCCATTGCAACGCATGGAGTCGGAAAATCTTTTAGCGGCAGTTTTTCCCGATCAGCTCGCTTGTCTCGAACATATCGTGGGTGATCGCGAAATTCCGGATCATCCGCTAGTGAAACAGACAATTGACGATTGTTTGACCGAAGCGATGGACATCGAGGGTTTGGAAGAAGTGTTGCGCAAGATCGAACATGGCCAGATCCGCTGTATCGCACGCGATTTGCCGGAACCATCGCCGCTTGCGTCTGAGATTCTCAACGCGCGGCCATATGCGTTTCTGGATAACGCGCCTTTGGAAGAACGCCGCACCCAGGCGGTATACACGCGTCGAGCCTCTGAGCGCAACGGCAGCGATGGCTTAGGGGTTCTCGATGCGGCAGCGATTGAGAAAGTTCAAAAGGAAGCATGGCCCGAAGCAACGAATGCGGATGAATTGCACGACGCATTAATGCTGCTCGGCGTGATGACCGAAGAAGAAGTCGCAGTTTCCACGCATCATGACGGAAACGGCGCGTCTGCGGAACATTTGCTAAAAGAACTCATTGCCTCCAATCGAGCAACGAAAGTCCGATTCGGCGAAAGAACTTTTTGGGCCGCTGCCGAACGGCTTCCAATGATTCAGTCAATTTATCCCAGCGCGCGCGTTGAGCCTGAATTGATTGTTCCCGATTCAGTGCGCGGAAAAACGTGGGAACGCGCAAACGCTATTCGCGAAGTGGTTCGGGGGCGAATGGAAGTTTGCGCACCGATCACTGTTGGCGAGCTGTCAGATGTACTGGTATTGCCACGATCGGACATCGATGCGGCTTTACTGGCCCTCGAAGCGGAAGGATTTGTCTTGCGTGGCAAGTTTCGCCCGCAGGCGATTGACCAGGAGTGGTGCGACCGCCGGTTACTCGCGCCAATTCATCGGCTCACGATCGATCGGTTGCGCGCGGAAATTCAGCCGGTCTCACCGCAGGATTTTTATCGCTTTCTCTTCACATGGCAGCGCGCCGATCGGGCACATCGCGTCGAAGGCCTTGATGGTCTGCAATCGGTTCTCGAGCAGCTCGACGGTTGCGAGCTTCCGTTGGCGGCGTGGGAATCCGCGGTCCTCACCGCGCGTGTTGCTGACTACGACCCCGAATGGCTCGACCGCCTTTGTTTTTCGGGCCGGATTGGCTGGGCACGCTTGAGTGCGCCGCAAAATCCAAACACGCGGGCGAGCGCTCCATTACGAAGCAGCCCCATCGCGCTTTATCAACGTGAGAACCTCCCGCATTGGCTGATGCTGACGCAGGCGAATTCGGAGATGGAACTCTCCGGCGCCAGCCGAACTCTGTTCGACACACTTGCAGATGGCGGGGCGCTCTTCTTCGGCGAACTGGTGCGCCGCAGCGGACTGCTGCCTTCTCAAGTTGAAGAAGCTTTGTCGCAACTTGCCGCACTTGGCTTGGTGACTTCGGATAGTTTCGATGGATTGCGAGCTCTTTTGGTGCCTTCGAACAAACGTCCCACGTTTGGTCGTAACATCGGGAAACGGCGGCGCAAAGCCAATCTTGCCAGTATCGAGTTTGCAGGACGTTGGTCGCTTCTGAGAACGAACGCCGGCTCTTCGCCGTCATTGGGAAATGGAGCGGAAAGTTCCGCGCGCGCCGAGGCAATCGAGCAATTTGCGCGGGTGTTGCTCCATCGGTACGGCGTGGTCTTTCGCCGTTTGCTCGGACGCGAGAGTTTCCCAGTTACGTGGTATGAGCTGGGGCGAATTTATCGCCGCTGGGAGGCGCGCGGGGAGATTCGCGGGGGCTATTTTGTGGGAGGAACCAGCGGCGAACAATTTGCGCTGCCTGAGGCCATCGGCCTGTTGCGTTCCATTCGCAAGGCATCGCCAAATGGCGAGCTGATTACGCTTAGCGGTGCCGATCCGCTGAATTTGCAAGGCATTCTGACGCCGGGGCCGCGAATTGCGGCGCTGACTGCAAATCGAGTTTTATTTTTGGACGGATTGCCAATCGCGGCGCTCGAGGCAGGCGAAATTCACAAATTCGCGGATACGCCGATTTCTGATTTGCAAGTTGAGACAACTCTTAAGGTCGGAAAGCTACGGCCGTCATTACGGCCGTATTATAAGTGACCAGCCGTCGGTCATTCCGAGCGAAGTCGAAGAATCGCCCCGCAGCAGGGCTGTCTGGCAGTTTCGCGGGATCCTTCGACTCCGCTTCGCTTCGCTCAGGATGACGAGCGACCAAGCGCTCGCTATTTCTTCACAATCTCGACGTTCTCGATCATGGCAATGCCGCCACGCTCTGCGAGCTTGCCTTTCACGGTGATGTTCTTACCGCAGTACTCGGCGAGTTGATCGTTGATTGGCTTGTGTTCGCCAACCACCAGATAGGCTTGGCCTTCGCTTACAATACCGACTGGCCCACCGCTCTTGATGCACTTCGCCCCGCAGGACTGACCATGTTTTTCCCCGACCGCATTATGATCGACGTAGCACATCATATCGACTACTTCGCCGGTCACTTCTTTTGAAGCGGCTGTATCGCTGCCATGCTCATGTTCCTGCGCAATGGCGAGCGGACAAGCTGTCAGTGCGCCGATCAGCGTTGCAGCGACTGCGATCTTAAGAATCGCGTGTCTGTTTGTTGTTGAATTAAACATGAGAGAAATGTCGGCCGCTCAGCGTGTCGGTCAATATCATGTGGCGCAGACAATCCTGTCTGCGTGATTCGTTTTGCGGGTTCGCGCATCGGAGAAATCCGTACGAACGGCAGGCAGGATTGCCTGCCTCACGCGCTCCTCTCGAGCAAATCCGCGAACTGATCGAAGAAGTAGGAAGCGTCATGCGGGCCGGGCGCGGCTTCGGGATGATATTGCACACTGAAGATCGGCAATTCCTTGTGCCGCATTCCTTCCACGGTGCCATCGTTCAGATTTATGTGCGTCACTTCTACGTTGGACGGCAGCGAGTCGGGATCGACTGCGAACCCGTGATTTTGGGCCGTGATTGCCACCTTACCGCTGCTCAAATCTTTTACGGGCTGGTTCGCACCGTGATGCCCAAATTTCAATTTGTAAGTCGATCCGCCGAACGCGAATCCAAGAATCTGATGACCGAGACAAATCCCGAAAATCGGCTTCTTGCCCATCAAATCGCGCGTCGCTTTGTGCGCATAAGGCAGAGCTGCGGGATCTCCCGGTCCATTGGAAAGAAAAACGCCATCCGGATTTAGCGCGAGCACTTCTTTGGCAGTTGTGGTTGCTGGTGCAACGGTGACGCGAAAGCCTTTCTGCCGCAGAAGCCGCAGAATATTTTCTTTGATTCCATAATCGTAGGCGACGATGCGAAATCGGACCGCCGGAAGGCTGGGTTTGATTCCGCCGTTAGTGGATCTGATTGACCAGGGTGCGCTCAATTTGTCCTCGGCGTCCCATTGATAAATTTCGCGCGCTGAAACTTCGCGAACGTAATCCATGCCGATAACGCCCTCGCCTTTGATGGCCTGCTGCGTCGCTTCTTCCGGAGAAATCTCTTCCGTAGTCAAACAAGCCTTCATTGCGCCGCGGGTGCGCAAGTGCCGGGTCAACGCGCGAGTATCAATTCCTTGCGCGCCGGGGATGTTCCATTTTTTCAAATATTGATCGAGCGACATTTCCGAGCGCCAGTTGCTCGGGATTTCGCTCAGCTCTTCGATGACAAAACCGCTGACGTGTGGCGAGTGGCTTTCCTGATCGAGCGAGTTCGTGCCGTAATTGCCGATCAACGGATAAGTCATCGCCACAATCTGGCCGCGGTATGAAGGATCCGTCAGTACTTCCTGATAACCGGTCATGGCCGTGTTGAAACAAACCTCGCCGACGCGGGTACCGGTCGCGCCAAATGATTCGCCCTCGAAAAATCGACCGTCTTCGAGAGCTAACAGGGCGCGCATGTCACCGCGCACTGTCGATCTTTGCGCGCCATTTTCAAATCAGTTAGAACGCCGAATGCCTAAACGAAAAAACCCGGATCGAAATCTCGATCCGGGTTTTTTGAAATGTTACCCCGCTGATGCCGTTTAGGCGGATCTCCCGTTCCCTTTTCGTAACGGGCGGATGACCGTCGCCGCAGCGTCTGACTTCCAATTAAGGCCTGCCATCTTCTCCGAGCGACTCAGCCTCCTTAGGTTAACCAAATATCGGTTCGGGAATCCCACCTGTAATCTCGAACATCGCAGGGTAAAGCGCGAAACTACCCGCCACTGATGAGAGCCGCTGGTTGAGAGTTGAGAGAAAAGCACTGGTTTTCTTCCCAACCCTCAACAAACGACTCTCACACTTTCAAAGAACTATTCGCGCAATTCTGCGCCGAGGTCGCTTCGCAATCGCTCGCGAATTTTCGCATGCGCCGCATTCACTTCCTCGCTTGTCAGTGTGCGACTCCGGTCGCGATATGTCAATCTATATGCGACCGACTTTTTTCCTGGGCCAAACAGTTGCTCGGCCTCTTTGCCAACGACCCGATCGAAAAACGCGACTGTTTCCAGCAAAGGCTCCTTCTGCAGAATTACGTTCGATATTTCTTCGTGACTCAGAGTCTCAGGCACAATCATTGCAATGTCGCGCGTGACTGCCGGAAACTTTCCAAATTCGCGGAAAGTCGCGTGGAGTCCTCGGCTCGTTGTCGGAAAATCAAGCGATACTTCTGCAACAAAAACACCACCCGAAGCGTCGAGTTTCGAGGAGAGCGCGTTGGATAGCTGGCCTGCTACACCAATTAAGTCATGGTTTGTAAGGATGTCCACGGTAAGTGCCATGTTCCTATTCTTAAGACCGCGCTGATACGACAATTTGTCGTTTCTTGTTAATTCAATCGCGCTTTTCAGGTCGAAAAAATCGAGCGGCCGTTTTTCGTTCCGCCAATGAACTTCATTGCCAAGGTTACCCCAAAGGAGAATAGCTACTCGTTTCTTTTCTGCGCCGCTCGGTGGTTCGAAAACCCTGCCTGTTTCAAAGATCGCGACGCGTTTCGCTCCCGCACGAATGTTGTGATCCAGTACTCCTAGCAACCCCGCCAGCAAGCTGGGGCGTAGCGCCACGTGATCTTCACTCAGCGGATTACGTAACTCGATTGCATTTTCCCCAAACCCGAATCTTTCTCTCGGAAGCAACTTTGACGTCCGCACTTCATTCAGGCCAGCTGCAACCAGTCGTTCGCGTATCTGTGATTCCAAATCGTGCGCGCGATCAGCCGCGCTCGAAGGCGTGAACAGGCTTCGATCCGTTCCCGGAATTCTTTCGGCGCCGTAAGCTCGCACGACTTCTTCGATAAGATCGACGTCGCGCTGCAAATCGCGACGGTAGCTTGGAATTTTCCATCTCGTTATTTTGGCCGCGCTGATTTTCTTCAAACCGAATGGCCCGCTGCGACGCGCGGAGCACCATTTCAGGATCGACGCCGCGCTCGAATCGGTAGCTGGCGTCGCTAGGTAAATTTAATTCCCGCGCGGTCCGACGAATACTCGCCGGCAGGAAATAAGCTGCCTCGAGTAAAATATTCTTGGTCGAATCGGTCACAGCTGTTTCTTCGCCACCCATGACACCGCCAATGCCAACAGCACGCTTCTGATCGGCGACGACACAACTGTCTCGCTTCAGCGAATAAGTCTTTCCATCGAGCGCGAGAAATTTCTCGCCTTCACGCGCGAGGCGCACGTTGATGCCGCCGTTCAATTTATTGGCGTCGAATGCATGCGTAGGCTGGCCGAGCTCCAACATTATGAAATTGGAGATGTCGACGATGTTGTTGATGGAGCGAGTGCCGACGCTCTCAATCTTGATACGTAGCCACTGCGGACTCGGTCCGACCGTAACGTTGTCGATCTTGCGCGCGGAGAAAAAGGGACATTCGTGCGTTGAGGTGATGGTTACGCCGGTCTTCTTGACGGGAATTTTCGATTCGCGCGCCGTTGACTTAAGTTTTTTTTCGGTGAGCGCCGCGATTTCGCGAGCGAGACCAAAATGGCTAAGCAGATCGCCACGGTTTGGCGTGACCTCGACGTCGAGAATCGTGTCCGCGGGAAAGAATTCACCGATCGGCGTGCCGATTTTCGCTTCGGGCGACAAAATCAAAAGGCCGGAGGCGTCTTCGCCCATGCCAAGCTCGATTGGGCTGCAAAGCATTCCTTCCGATTCGACACCGCGCAGATTGTTTTTTTTAATTTCGGTTCCGTCCGGCAACTTTGCGCCCGGCAAGGCGAGTGGAACCTTGTCGCCCACTTTGTAATTGGTCGCGCCGCAAACGATTTGGCGTTTCGTGCCGCTGCCGTCGTCCACTTCGCAAACTGTGAGCCGATCAGCATTCGGATGGCGCGATGACGCGGTGATTTGCGAAACGATCACCTTGTCGATCCTTGCGCCGCGGGTTTCGATGTTTTGCGTTTCAACGCCGGCGCGAGTGAGCAAATCCGCGATCTCTTCCGGATTTTCTGGAAGATCAACAAATTCGCGCAACCAATTAACGGAAAATTTCATGCGAACTGGCGGAGAAACCGCAGGTCGTTTTGCGCAAAGAGGCGGATGTCGGGGATGTCGAACAGGATCATCGCGAGCCGGTCCATTCCGAGACCGAACGCGTAGCCGCTCCATTTTTCGGGATCGTAAGCTTTGTCACCACGCGCTTTGTTGACCTGCTCGAAAACCGCAGGATGCACCACGCCGCAACCGGCTACTTCGATCCAGCGCTCGCCACCCTTGAGCGCTTTCGATTTCACATAAACCTCGAGACTCGGCTCGGTGAACGGGAAGAAGTGCGGACGAAATTGCACTTCCGTTTCCGAACCGAAAAGTTCGAGCATAAAAAACTCGAGGGCGCCTTTCAAATCGGCGACGCTTACGTTTTCATCGACATAAAGTCCTTCGATCTGGTGAAACTGCGGGCTGTGGGTGGCGTCGAGTTCGTCGCGACGATACGCAGCACCGGGAGCAATCACACGAATCGGCGGGGGCGCGGCTTGCATCGTCCGAATCTGCACGGTCGAAGTGTGCGTTCGGAGCAAACGGCCGTCCGGTAAATAAAATGTGTCCTGCTCGTTTCGCGCCGGATGTTCGGGCGGCGTGTTAAGCGCGTCGAAACAATGCCATTCGTCTTCAATGTCCGGTCCGTCCGCGAGCGCGAAGCCCATTCGCCGAAAAATTTCGATCGAACGTTCCCACATCTGCGTGAGCGGGTGCAGCGCGCCGATCTCGTGCGGCGTTCCCGGAAGGGAGATGTCGATCTTGGCAAGCGCGCCCGATTCTTTTTGTAAGCGGAATTGTGCGTTGCGGGCTTCGATCGCGGCGGTGACGGCGTTGCGAACCTCGTTGAGTAGTTTGCCAATGATTGGCTTCTCTTCCTTCGCGAGCGTTTTCATTTGCTCGCCCCACGCGGAAATGCTGCCGCTCTTGCCGAGGTATTTTACGCGCGCGGCCTCGAGCGCCTGTTCGTCAGACGCGGCTTCGATTTCGCGCAGTGCATCGTCACTTAGTTGTTCGAGGGGGTGAGTCATGAACGGTTGAAGCATTGTTCCAGCGCTAAACGGCAAGCGTTCCCATGTCATGTTGAGCGAAGCGAAACATCTCTGATTATTTTGGCTTTGCCCGAAGAATTAACCAGAGATTCTTCGCGTCGCTCAGAATGACAATGCCGCCTTCGGCATTTAGGCTTTAACGACGCGGCTCAAGTACTACGCCGCTTTCTTATTTTTCTTTTCGAGCGCGTCTTTCGCCTGATCGACAATCGATTTGAACGCGGTCTCATCTGAGACCGCCAGATCGGCGAGAATTTTTCGGTCCAGGCCGATGCCCGCGGCTTTTAATCCTTCCGCGAGGCGGCTGTAGGTCATTCCATTTGCGCGAGCAGCCGCGTTTAGTCGTTGGATCCAAAGATAGCGAAATGTGCGTTTACGCGTTTTGCGGTCGCGATAGGCCCAGTACTTGCCCTTCATAATGGCGTCCTTCGCGTAGCGAAAGAGTTTTGAACGGCGTCCGCGGTAACCCTTGGCTTTTTCTAAGACTCCTTTGCGTCGCGCCCGGCTTGCCGGGGCATTTGTAGCTCTTGGCATGGTTGTTTGCCCCGAATTGCTCCGGAGCTCCTCGTTCAGCGAGTCGTTTGTTCCACTATCGATCTTCGCGACCTCACTCGCTGATACAGTCCCGTTGCACGGAACCAGGTGCGCAGATCGTCACGACGCGGCAGCGCCGAGCGACGAACAATAAGTAGCGAGTCGAGAATGACAACCGAAAATCAATGACAAATGACGAATGCCTAATGACGAAGGAATGACGAAATCCGAATGACAAAACCCCGCTTTCGTCATTTGAGCATTCGGGCTTCCTTCGACATTCGACATTCGTGCTTCGTCTTTTTTCTCATATACTCCGGCATGCACTGGCTCGGGCGTCATCGGCTCCTGGTCCTTGGCTTCATCTGCTTTTC
Organism: Verrucomicrobiota bacterium; assembly: GCA_003221195.1. Lineage (GTDB taxonomy): Bacteria > Verrucomicrobiota > Verrucomicrobiia > Chthoniobacterales > UBA10450 > Udaeobacter. The sequence continues at coordinate 23,201 of QHQO01000030.1, read as the reverse complement.
TTGGACGGGCGTAATCGTTCTCGGTCACTTTTTTCCGGGCGTCCCATTTATTTCGGCGCCGTGGCGTGGTGAACAGAGCTTTGAAGATTTGCTTCGGCGCGAAGGTCGGAAGACGCCTGCGCCAGCCGATTTTGTTTTCCTCGGGATCGACCAAAGCACATTGCAATTAGCGCCGTTGAGCGCTGAAGAAATTGCGGGCAACCGCGCGTTTCAACTGATGACTGAGAAGCCATTCCCGTGGTCACGCGAAGTATGGGCGCTTTTGCTTGATCGGTTGTTCGCGGCGGGCGCGCGAGTGGTGATGTTCGACATGATCTTTAGTCCGCCCAATGATGGCGATCCAACATTTCATGCCGCGCTCGATCGTTACCACGATAAGGTCGTGCTTGGCGCTAATTTCGACATGGCCAACGCGGCTCAGGCCGTCACGCCAAACAATACGCTGATTCCCCCGCCGCAATTGCAGGACGATCGCGTCGGGTTCGTGAATTTCTGGGCTGATCCAATCGACGGAAAAATCCGCGCCGTGACTTATCGCGTGACCGATCGGGAGATCGCCGATTTGCCACCTGATCCAAGCGAAGAAGTTTATCAATCTCTTTCGGCTCGCGGATTGGCCAAAATCGGTCACGCGAATGATGTGCCGCAGGATTTTCGTGGTCACAAGATTCGTTTCACGTCGCCAGACGCCTTTGCGCCTCGCCCGCTGTACGAAGTTTTTGATCCAAAGTTTTGGCATGCCAATTATGCCGACGGCACGTTTTTTAAAGACAAGATCGTAATAGTGGGGTCATCCGCGCAGGTTGAGCACGACACCGTTGTTACGCCGATGAGCCCAACCACCTTGGGTCCCGCGCTTCATTTGCAGGCGATGGCCGCCGCAATGAATCACGAATTTTTGCGGTCCACACCGGCCAAAGCCGGCCTCGCGCTCGTGGGGGCGGCGGGGCTCGCAGCGTGGTTGCTGGTCGCCTTTTTGCGCCGACCATTGCTTTGTCTTGGTACACTCGTCCTGATTACAAGCGCGTATCTTGGCGCGTCACGATTCTTCTACGATAAAACGGGGCTCTTGCTTCTGACGGTTCCAGTCCTCTCGGCTCTGGTGTTAAGCGGATTATTTTCGCTCGGCTTGGAGTACGCACTCGAATGGCGTGAGAGGGTACGCACCAGGCGCACGCTTGAGCGTTATGTCTCGAAAAATTTAGTCAAAGAAGTCCTCGAAAATCCTGACAGTTATTACAGCTCGCTTCGCGGAGTACGCGTCCCTGCGACGGTACTCTTCTCGGATTTGATTGGTTTCACCACGTTATCGGAAAAAGCCGATCCCGAGGCGCTAGTCTCGCAACTTAATGAATACCTCAGCCGCATGACTTCCGTGGTTTTCAGTAATGGTGGGACCCTCGATAAATTTATCGGCGACGCGATCATGGCGGTGTGGGGGAACGTGCGTAGTTTTGGCATGGCGCAGGACGCGAAAAATTGCGCGCGCGCGGCGCTGGCGATGCGGCGTGAACTGAGGACACTCAATCAAAAATGGCGCGAAGAGGGCCGAATGGGGCTCGGCATGGGCATCGGCATCAATCAAGGCGAAGTGGTCGTCGGCAATATTGGTTCGCACGAGCGGATGGATCCCACGGTCATCGGTGACTCGGTTAATTTGGCGTCGCGGCTCGAGGGGCTCACGCGAATTTATGGCGTGGATATTCTCGTCGGGGCTTCAGCGGCTGAATTGGCGCGTGACGAGGTTCATCTTCGCTCGGTTGCCCGCGTGCAGGTAAAAGGCAAAAGCAAACCGGTGGATGTTTTCACTTTCATTGGTGGACGAAACGAAGAGGTCGCCCCAGAATTCTTGAAGTGGCTCGAAACGTACGAGGAGGGACTGGAGCTATTCCGGGCACGCGATTTTACTGAGGCCAAGATTCTGTTTTCTCGTTTCCTGGAATTTTATCCGGACGATTTACTGGCCAAGATGTATCTCAATCGCGCTCTCGAATACGAACAGGCCCCGCCGGATGAAGCGTGGGACGCGGTAGAGGTATTTGAGAAAAAATAAGAACCGCGGATTACGCGGATGAAACGGATATTTTATTACAAATTGTTATCCGTGAAATCCGCGTAATCCGTGGTTTCTTCTCCGGCGTGAAGGAAGCGCCGAAGAAATTTCATTTCCTTGGGATTTGCGGCACGGCCATGGCGTCGGTGGCGGCAGCGCTCAAGGAGCGCGGATTCAAAGTCACAGGATCGGACGAAAATGCGTATCCGCCGATGTCGACTTTTCTTCGTGAAAAGGGCATCTCGTTAAGAAACGGGTATTGCGCGGAAAATATCCCTGCCGATTCAGACGTGGTGGTGATCGGCAACGCGATGAAGCGTGGGAATCCGGAGGTGGAAGCCGTTTTAAATAGAAAGCTCCTTTACCTTTCGTTGCCGGAAGTGCTGAAGAATTATTTTTTGCGCGGCCGCCATAACCTCGTTGTCACCGGGACGCACGGTAAAACAACGACAACAGCGCTGCTCACCTGGATCATGGAAAAAGCCGGGCTCAAACCCGGTTACGTCATCGGCGGACTCCCGAAAAACCTTGGCCAGGGCGCGCGCCTGAATGATTCGAAGTATTTCGTGATCGAAGGCGACGAATACGATTCAGCCTTTTTCGACAAGCGCTCAAAATTTATTCATTACCTGCCCGAACTGCTGATCATAAACAACATCGAGTTTGATCACGCGGATATTTTCAAGGACCTCGATGAGATCAAGCTGAGCTTCCGGCGTTTGCTCAACATCGTTCCTCGCAACGGCATGGTGCTGGTGAATGGCGACGATGCCAATTGCGTGGAGGTGGCAAAAGATTGTCTTGCACAGATGATTGAAGTGGGTTTCTCGAAGAATTGCGCGCAGCGAATCCGTGATGTCGCTTCCTCGGCTAAAGGTTCCAGATTCAACCTTGGAGATGAGACGTTCGAAATTCCCCTCGTAGGCGAATTTAATGTACACAACGCTGCGATGGCGGCGATGGCGGCGCGATTTTACGATGTGCCCAAGGCAAAAATCGACAACGCGTTTAAGACTTTTGCCGGGATCGCCAGGCGGCAGGAACTCCGCGGGGAGGCCCGAGGGGTGAAGGTGATCGACGATTTCGGTCATCATCCTACCGCGATCGCATACACCTTGGAAGCATTGCGCCATCGCTATCGAGGAAGTCGGCTGTGGGCTGTCTTCGAACCGCGCTCCAACACAACGCGTCGCGCAGTCTTTCAACAACAGCTTCCGGACGCGTTAAAGTTAGCCGATGGAGTTTTCATTGCGCAGGTCGCCAAGCTGGAGCAGATCCCTGAAGAAGACCGACTAAATCCCGAAAGAGTTGTGGCTGCGATTGCCAAGGCGGGCCGTCCTGCGTTTTACGAGCGGAACGCCGATGCGATTGTGGATCGAATGGTTCCGATGCTGCGGCCAAACGACATCGTCGCGGTTTTCAGCAATGGCGGGTTTGATAATATCCACGAGAAGCTTCTAGCTAGGTTAAAAAGTTAAAGGGGTTACAACGTTAAAAAGGAACGCTGTTTTAACGTTGTAACTTTTTAACGAATTACTTCGGCGGCGAAGCCGCGCTTGTATGATCGTACACAATTCGCCAGCCTTCCAGCTGGCGTCTAAGAATAAGGGTAAACCGTCCGTGCGGCTGGTCGTTTGCACGCTTCAGTTTCCAACGTCCGGACGCCACCGCGGAATGAGATGATAACAGAGTGATTTCAAGGTCAGAAAACGTGAGGGTCCCCATCTTCGCGCGACTGGAATATTTTTTCCTGTAACGATCGCGCACTGTTTGCCAGCCGCGTGCGATTGTGTCTTCCGAAATAAAGACAGTCGATGCCGAGCTGGCGTATCCATTCATGAATCCGTCGATATCGCCCCGGTTCCAAGCATCCTGCTGTGCCTGAAGGACAGATCGAATCTGAGTGAGCGCATTTGCGGTTTGTTTGGGCGCGGCGAAGAGAGTGATCGCAAAGAAGGAACAATAAGTGATTGCGATCCAGCGCGCCCCACCCAGACTTACAGGACTGATCATTTGCAGCGACGGCAATCTCTTGTAAACTAGGTGCCCTGCCGCGTCCAGCGTGAGCATCAAAGGATTGTTTGAACCGAGGGAAATATTTTGACGGGTCTCACAAATGCACTAGCGTCGGCCATCCATTTAAATAAGGCTGTGCACCGCTTTTTCTGCATCGCGACGCTGGTGCTTGCCAGCGCGACCGCAGCCTCGGCTCAGAGCAAGCTGGGGCGTCCCGAATCATCTCCTGCTTCTCAGACGGCGAAAGCGCCGGCGGCGGAAGCCCCGGCTCCTCCCCCTCCAAACGCCCCCGCTATGGTTAGGCTTCAATTCCCGAATAGCGATGTCGTCGATGTACTGCATCTCTATGAGCAGCTCACCGGCAAGAAGTTGGTGATGGATAATTTCGTGCAGGGCAAGGTGAATATTTTCATCGCCAAAGACGTGTCGCGCGAAGAAGCCATCAAAATCATCGAAATGAGTATGTCCCTGAACGGAATCTCCCTCGTTCCGGCTGGCCGCGACCTGTTGGACGTTGTGGGGGCGGGTCAAAATCCTCGAAAAGCGCCGGTGCCAATCGTTTCCGATCTGGCGGATATTCCGGCAGGAAACCCGGCGATCAGCTTCCTGTTCCGATTGCAGTATGCTGATCCTCTGGAACTCCAACAAGTCTTGATGGCATATTTTCAGGGAAGCTCGGGGACGATCAATATCCTCGCCTTGCCGAAAGCATCCGCTCTTCTGGTGACGCAAAACGCCGACATCATCCGACAACTTGCCAGTGTGATTAATCAGGTGGACGTGGCGCCGGCCGAAGTGGTGAGTGAGTTTATAAAGCTCGATCGCGCCGACGCGAGCAAAGTCTGCGACATGCTCAAGGATATTTTTGAAAAGGGCACCGAATCGCCGACTCAGCCGGGTGTCCGCAGGGTGAACATGCCAGGGGGGGTCCCGCAACCGCAGCAGGCCGAAGGTGCCGGATTGAATGTGCTGTCCGAGGAAGCGATCATCGTGGGGAAAATCAAGCTCACCCCTGACGTGCGCACCAACCGAATCCACGTTGTGACGCGCCCAATCAACATGCCTTTCATCCGTGAACTAATTCATGAATTCGACGCTAACGTTGAGTTTGCAAAACCAGTTACGCGCTATTTGCAATACATTTCAGCCGGTGACGTTCTGCCGGTGTTGGTTCAGGCGTTAACGGAGCCGGGCACAGAGGGCGCTGGAGCTGGCGGACTGCCCGGTGGCGGGCTACCTGGTGCAAGTCCACAACCGCAGCGCGGTCCGAGTCCTTCTTATGGCGGCAGAGGCGCTGGTGCGGACCTGACCGGCACAAGTGGCACATCCAGCACGGCAGGCGGTGGCAGCACGCTGAACATTTCCGAGGAACTTTCTACGCAGCCGGTCAACACCACGCCGCAAGCGGTCACAGTCGGAAACTCCAAACTCATCGCCGATCAGCGCGCCAATTCCATCATCGTCCTTGGGAACCGCGAGGTTGTGGTAAAAGTGGAAAAGGTTCTGGACGAAATGGACGTTCAGGCCCCGCAAGTGGCGCTGAGCACAGTTGTCGGTCAATTGACGCTCAACAACGACGAGGAATTCGGCGCGGATTACTTCGCGAAGTACCACAACAGATTTGTGGGCACCTCAACTAACAACGGGGTATTTGGCGACAACAACCCAGGCATTCCCGCCACCGCTGTTATGGATCCCTCCAAGATCATCGACTTCAGCAAAATCCTTAAGACTGCGACCAGTGGTACCAATGTTTATGTGGCAGCAGGCGACGCCTTCGCAGCCATAGTGCACTTGCTCGAGTCCACCGGTAAGTTCAAAATCATTTCGCGACCCACGGTCTTCACAAGCAACAATAAGAAAGCTATCATCGCCTCGGGCTCGGAAGTTCCCGTGCCGGTGAGCACTCTGACGAATGCTACCACGACCGTGAATGTAGGTTCGGTGCAATCGAGCATCGAATACAAAAAGGTTGCGCTTCAGCTTGAGGTAGTCCCGCTCATTAATTCGGAGAAAGAAGTGTCGCTCGATATCCTTCAAAAGATCGACGCCCTGGGCAACAACAGACTAATTAGCGGAAACCTGGTGCCCGAAATCACCACGCGGTACATCCGAACAAATGTATCTGCTCCGAATAAGTCAACGATTGTTCTTGGCGGGTTAATTGAAGACAATAAGCAAAGAACCACCAACGGCATTCCTTATCTGTCTCGTATCCCGTATCTGGGTGCGGCTTTCCGGAGCACAAAGGACAGTCGGATCCGTACGGAACTAATCATTCTAATGCGCCCAGAGGTCACGCTGACTAAACTAGACGCTTATCGGCTCCGCCAAAAACAGGAGGACAGGACGCACTTTGGACCTGAACTCGAGCAGGACGACTGTCCTGAATGTCCCAAGCCAAGGGAAGGCAAACAATTAACCTTACCACCGCCCGATATTCCTCCAGCGAAATATATTAAGTAATCTCGCAGTTATGAAACGATTAACTCTCGCCGTAATTCTTGGCCTCGCCGCGACCATCGCCCAAGCCGACGATTTCGCAATCATTGACGACATTTGGCGTTCGCCCGACCCATTAGCTCAACGAGACGAGTACGGTCTGCTCCATCAGGGGAAGAATGTAAACGCGACTGACTTTGCGCCGCGCTATAAGTGGCGATGGGTTTACTACTTCAAGGCCAACGAACAACTCATTCTGCAACCGGCTTACGTAGGCTCGATGCAAACCGGGTTGCGCCGGTTGGGCTATTATTGCGGTCCCATTAACGGCGTATTTACTCCCGAGGTAAGCGACGCCATCGCGCGGCTTCAAAAAAATTATTCGATGCGCGTCACGGGGACCCTTACCGATTCTGTGCGACGAGCGTTGCACATGCCTTGACAAGATATGGAAGGCGGAGCTTTGCGACGCCTGACTCTCGTTGCCGCGTAATATTCGTACCCACGCATTATACGTGAAAGCACTTGCGAAACGTCCTAAATCGGCTTCATTCGAACGCTTCCAATTCTGCGTTGTCGATTCTACTGAACGCTGGGCCTCATGAGTTCACCTGCCAGTCAATCATTGATTAATTTGCTGCTGGAAAGCGGCGTCTCTTCGACTGAAGAAGCGGCACAACTGGCCGTGAACCTGAACGGCGGTTCGTGGGTGAGCCAGGTGCTCGATTCCGGTAAGGTGGACGAACAACTTTTCCTCGGTGCGATCGGGAATTTCTTCCGCGTGCCGGTTACCTCCATCGATGCGAAAAAGGTCGACCGCGCGACGTTATCGGTTTTACCGAGCCGTTTTGTTTTTCAACATCACATTCTGCCCATCGAGGTGAAGGAAAATTCGGTGGTACTGGCGACATACGATCTTTTCAATTCCATTGGCCGCCAGCTTGCGTCGCAGCTTTTGAAAAAGCCAGTTGAATGGGTGCTGGTGCCGCGCGCGCAAGTTCTGCGTGCGATGAAAACTCTCTACGGAGTCGGCGCAGAAACGTTCGACGAAATTCTTAAGACGAATCGTTCCTTCGAGGTATTGCAGGACAGCGAGACTGCCATCGAGTTGAATGACGACGACCCCGAAGCGTCGGTGGTGAAATTTGTGAACCAGATCATTCGCGAAGCAATCGTCGAGCGCGCAACCGATATTCACGTTGAACCGCTGGAAAACGATCTAAGGATTCGTTATCGGATCGACGGGATCCTGCACGAGGTCGCTGTTCCGCCACAATTGCGGGTCCTGCAATCGGCCATCATCTCGCGCCTAAAGGTGATGTCGCACATGGATATCGCGGAGCGTCGTCTGCCTCAGGACGGGCGCATGAATTTGCAGTCGAACCGCCAAAACATCGACGTACGCGTTTCAACCATCCCCACCGTGAACGGCGAATCGATTAGTTTGCGATTGCTTAGCCGCGGTGAGCAGCAGTTCGGATTCGAGCGGCTCGATCTCAGCGAAAAGCAGGAGAAAATTATTCGGCATCTGCTGGCACAGCCGAATGGAATTATTCTTCTCACTGGCCCCACCGGCTGTGGAAAATCGACGTCGCTTTATTGCTTCCTAAGCAGCATCAATTCAGTGCAACGCCGCATTATTACCGTCGAAGAACCGGTGGAATATCGAATTCCCGGCGTCTCGCAAATCGATGTGAAACCGGAGATCGATCTGACGTTCGCCAAAGGTCTACGTCACATTTTGCGACAGGATCCCAATGTGGTGATGGTCGGCGAGATTCGTGATGTTGAAACTGCGGATATCGCGATCCGCGCGGCGATGACGGGTCACCTTGTTTTTAGCACCCTGCACACGAACGATGCTGTTGGTGGCATCACCCGTTTGCTCGATATGGATGTGGAACCATTTCTACTCGCATCGGTGGTCAAATCGTTTATTGCACAGCGACTCGTGCGCACGATTTGTTCAGAGTGCGCGCAATTGGTCGATTATCCTCGCGAATATCTCGCGGAAATCGGTTTTCCCGTGAAAGAACACGGTACCAGTTTCCAGCGCGGCGCCGGTTGCGATCAATGCCGTCAGACTGGGTATCAAGGGCGCGCGGCAATTTATGAGGTTTGCCTCATCACGGAACCGCTGAGAAAGATGATCATGCGAAAACGCGATGGCGGCGAGCTCAAGCAATGCGCCATCGCCGAGGGCATGGAGACTTTGCGGCAGGACGGTTGGCGACGCGTCGCTGAAGGCAAAACAACCATCGAAGAAGTCGTTCGGGTCACGCAAACCGACGAGGTGATGGCCGAAACCACTGAAGAAGCCGCGCCGGTGGTAGCGGGCTAGCGCACCAATCTTAGGTGCGTGTCATCCCGAGCGGAGCGAGGGACCTCGCCTACGATCTCCGAATAGCTTCTCTCCCAAATCTTCCCACTTCGGATTGAGCCTTCGCACGAGATCATTCTTCTTTTCTCGACGCCAACCCTTAATCTCTTTCTCGCGCGAGATTGCGTCACGAGCACGATCAAATCTTTCATAGTAAACAAGGCGATCGACCTTGTATCTTTTAGTAAAACTTTGCTTTGAAGCGTTGCCGTGAAACCAGACACGCCGTTGGAGACTCTTTGTGACGCCGGTATAAAGAACCACCCGGCTGCGATTGGTCATCATATAGACGTAGTAGGCGTTCATTTGGCTAGTCGTCATCCTGAACGAAGTGAAGGATCTCGCTCAAGCTGATTGATGACGCTAATTCGCTTGCGTGCTTGGTACTCCGAATGTGAGGTCCCTCGCTTCGCTCGGGATGACCCGCCTTGCTATTCGCCCCGCAATTCGCGGATCGCCTTTGCGTAATCTTTCGCGTGAAAAATTGAAGTGCCGGCGACGAGTACGTTTGCGCCGTTTTCGATCGATACTCGCGCAGTCTCCGCATTGATACCGCCGTCTACTTCGATGTCGATCCTGCTGCTCAACGATCTTGCACGTTTAACTTTTTGCATTTGATCAGCTCGAAAGGATTGGCCTCCGAAACCCGGATGCACCGTCATTACCAGCAGCAAGTCGATCTTGTCCAGAAACGACTCGGCGAGATCGAATGACGTTTCGGGATTTAGAGTGAGGCCGGCGCAGCAACCGGCGTCTCGAATCTGCTGCAATGTTTTCGTGACGCTGTGTTTCGCCTCCGGTTCTACGTGGACAGTGATCGAGTTTGCGCCAGCTTTGATAAATCGCGGGACGTAATGATCGGCATGCTCGATCATAAGATGAACATCGAGCGGCAGACTTGTTAGGCCGCGCACTCGCCCGACCATCTCCGGCCCGAAGGAAATGTTATCGACGAAATGTCCATCCATGATGTCGCAGTGGATCCAATCGGCGCCGGCGACCTCCACCCGATGAATTTCGTCACCGAGTCGTGAGAAATCGGCTGCCAGAATGGATGGGGCGACGATCACTCTTCCCATGGAGTGATGGAGTAATGGAGTAATGGAGTAATGGCAAGCCCCTCCACAAGACTCCAGCACTCGAATACTCCATTACTCCAACAGAATGCGCTTGACGGCGTCCCTCTCTGTTTCATGTTACGGCGACTCAGCCGGCCGAATCGCGCTCGTGGGGAGGTTTCTATAAAGATAGGCCGCCTCGGGCGGAAGAACGCGCTTCTTCCCGGGCTGGAAAGTTGCTGCTAATTAATAATTCATGTTCAACGGACTTTTCGGCTGGTTATCCAGCGACATCGGGATCGATCTCGGCACGGCAAACACTCTTGTTTACGTAAAGGATCAAGGGATCGTTCTGCGCGAGCCATCTGTCGTTGCCGTGCAGGCCGGCACCAACAGAGTGCTGGCTGTCGGTGACGAAGCCAAACGTATGCTCGGTCGCACACCGGCAAACATCGTCGCAGTGCGACCGCTCAAAGATGGCGTCATTGCGGACTTCGAAGTGACGGAAGCCATGCTGCGGCACTTCATCACCAAGGTGCACAATCGCCGGGTAAAGGCGAGACCACGTGTCGTTATCGCAGTGCCATCCGGGATCACAGAAGTGGAAAAGCGCGCCGTGCGTGAATCGGCGACGCATGCCGGGGCGCGCGAAGTTTATTTGATCGAAGAACCAATGGCAGCGGCGATCGGGGTGGGCCTTCCGGTGCAGGATCCAGCCGGCAACATGATCATCGATATCGGAGGAGGCACGACCGAGGTCGCACTGATTTCGCTGTCGGGAATCGTGTTTAGCCGCAGCGTGCGCGTCGCTGGCGATGAACTGGACGAAGCAATCGTGCAGTATATGAAGCGCGCCTACAATCTGATGGTCGGCGAACGTACAGCCGAGGAGATAAAGATTAAAATTGGGTCGGCATATCCGAGCGAAAAGGAGACGAGCGTAGAAGTTAAGGGACGCGACCTGGTCGCCGGTCTACCGAAGACGCTTATGATCACCTCTCAGGAAGTGCGCGAAGCGCTGCTTGAACCAATCTCGACAATTGTCGATTCGGTGCGGATCACTCTCGAGCGCTGTCCGCCCGAGCTTTCGGCGGACCTCGTCGATCGCGGCCTGGTACTGGCAGGCGGCGGCGCGTTGCTACGGGGCTTTGACAAGCTTTTGAGCGAAGAAACGGGTTTGCCTGTCCACGTTGCTGAAGATCCGCTCAGCGCAGTGGCGGAAGGGACTGGCAAATGCCTCAATGAACTTAAATTCTTGCGTCAAGTGGCCTCGGCAGACCGCCAGTGGCGGTAGGAAAGTGGCATCGGCTTCCAGCCGATGTCTGAACATGGGCTGGAAGCCCGTGCCACGGTAATGAGCCGCACGAACATCATCGCGCTGCTGATTTTCGGCGCAATTCTGGGATACTTTCTCAGCTTTGGCCCGACGGCCACGCAGAAGTTCAAGTCTGGCGTCTATCAGTTGCTGGCACCATTTTTCACCGGCGGCTCTGGATTAAAAAAACAGCTTACATCCGTGCGTACAGGCTTGAAGTCGCTCGACCAATTGGAGCACGAAAATGCTGGCTTACAGGTGGAAAATCGAGAGCTGAGGGCAACTAACCAGGGTCTGCGCGATGCCGAGAACGAGGTGAATCGCTTGCGTCATGCGCTCAATTATCGCGAGCGCTCAGTGTTTAAGTTAATCGCCGCTGAAACTGTGGCGCGTGATTCGTCGACCTGGTGGCGAACGGTCACAATTAACCGTGGCAAGAGAGATGGCATCGAAATCGACATGCCTGTTGCGACTGACGAGGGCTTAATAGGAAAAATAACCACCGTGAGCGACAGCGTCTCGATTGTATTGCTGGTTTCCGATGAAAACTGCCGGGTCGCCGCAAAGGTCGAAGGAAGCCGAGAACAGGGGATCGTATCTGGCGAGCGCGTGACAACAGGACTCACGCCGTTTTTGAACCTGAATTTTTTGTCAAAACAAGCCGACCTGAAGCCTGGCCAAAAAGTTTATACTTCAGGAGTTGGCGGCGTGTTCCCTTCGGGTTTGCTGATTGGTGTGGTGAAGACTTTCCGTGTGCGAGAACTGGATGGGCAAGCACAGCTCACGCCCGCAGTCGATCTGTCGCATCTGGAGGACGTGTTCGTGGTAACTGGCCGAAAATGATTTTCTTTTTTGTTTTGCTCCTACTGGTGCTGATGGCGCAGATCGCAGAGTTTTTTATTCCAGCGCTGCCATGGCTCTACAACGCGCACGTGTACATCGTACCTGTGATCGTTTTTTACGGTGCGATGGCCCTGCCGTTTCCGCTCATGCTGGCGCTGGCCATGTACGCAGGAGTTTTACTGGATGCCGTTACCGTGCAGGTGATCGGAGGCAAAGTTGAAATTTCAACTGGATCATCGATACTAATTTACGGTGTGCTGGCAGGAGTAATGCATGGCCTAAGACCGCTTTTTGCACGCGGTCGATGGGAAGTGCACTGTATCCTGAGCGGTGTTTTCACCTCATTAATAATTCTGGCGCAATATTTGATGATCACATTTCGTCGCGGCTCTTTTATTTTCACCCGCGAAATTTGGTGGCAGATCGGCGGGCCTGGTCTTGTTGCCATGGCGATGGCCCCGATCCTGTTTTGGTTTCTCCAATGGATCGGACGGATTACGGTCTACTCCTATCAACCTGAAAGGGGGCGGCTTGAATGAGCAGGCGCCGTATTACTTCGCGTGCGCGGATTCAATTTCTCGGGCTGTTGATGTTGATGGGCATTGGCGCTCTGGGCCTTAAGCTTTGGTGGATTCAGGTAGCGCATGGCCAGGAATGGACTTCCCAGCTGCGCGGTAGCTCTCAGGCGACGGTGCGCATCCCCTCGGTGCGCGGCGAAATCAAAGATCGGAACGGACTAACTCTCGTTCAAAACCGGGCGAGTTATGAGGTCGATTTTTATCTGCCAGAAATGGTCAAAGGCTATCGCGAACGCTTTGGCCAGCCGCCCGTGACCGAGTATCGAGCAACCATCAATGGAATGCCGAAAGACCTGAGGGAACCGGACATCATTAGGATAGTAAATAATGGCGTCGTCCCACGCCTTAATGACCTCGACCTCGCGCGCGATTACAATGCGGGCAAGTTGCAAAAACACTATCGCAACGATACCGAAGTTCCGTTTTCGTACGTCAAAGACATCGATTTTCCAACTTTGGCGAAATTTTCCGAGCATGATGTCGGGTTGCCGGGAGTGGAACTCGCGCTCAAACCCGTGCGTTCTTACGTTTATGGCGCGCTTGCCTCGCATCTTCTGGGTTATGTCGGTATGCCGGATGATGTCGATAAAGACGACGCAAAGAAATTCACGTTTTACCAGGGAGACGTTGAGGGGAAATCGAACGTCGAAAAGATCATGGACGAATATCTGCGCGGGAAACCCGGGGTGCGTTATTTACGGCGCAACGCAAAGGGTACCATTGATGGCGTCCTGCGCGAAAATCCCCCGGAGCAAGGTGCCAATGTTTTCCTGACGATCGACGCACGCACTCAGGCGGTTGCGGAGGAGGCGCTTCGCGCAGTGAGCCGGGCAGGTGCGGTAGTTGTCGATCCAAACAGTGGCAACATCCTGGCGATGGCTACTGTTCCATCATTTGATCCAAATACTTTCATTCCCAGCATCAAGGCCAAGGATTGGCAAGCGCTGCAAAAAGATGAGGGCGATCCGCTGGTCAACCGTGCAATCAGCTGCTTGCCGCCGGGCTCAACGTTCAAGCTCATCACGGCACTCGCCGGTCTGCGCAGCAGCACGAAAAATCTTTCAGGCGCCAAATACAGCTGCGGTGGCGGCGTGAGTTACGGCGATCACTTTTTCCGATGTTGGGTAGCCGAAAAACATTATACGCACGGGACCATCGGACTCGCCGATGCGCTTAAGGTGTCGTGCGACTCTTTTTTTTATCAGTATGGCAACGCGGCTGGCATTCAATCGATCGACGCGGTTGGCAAAATGTTAGGCATCGGCCAAGAGTCCGGCCTGCAACTGTCAGGCGAACAAACCGGCAACATGCCGGGGCCTGAGTGGATGCAAATTCACCATCCCCAGGAGAGGTGGTCGCAGGCGCAAACGGCCAATGTTTCGATCGGCCAGGGCTACACGCTTGTCTCGCCTCTGCAATTGGCGATGGCCTACGCGACCATCGCAAACGGCGGCGTATGCTATTACCCCCGGCTGGTGGATCGGGTTTTGAAGCAGGACGGCTCGCCTGTGCTGGATGAGCATGGCAACGTCGCAGTGCCGCAGACACCCCGAGTGCGATCGGACTTACGTCAGGAAATCTCACCTGAAAAAATAGAGCTTGTGCGTAAAGGCCTTTGGAAAGTTGTTAACGAAGATGGAGGAACCGGCGGCCGCGCGCGCTTGAAAGATTGGGTGGTAGCTGGGAAAACCGGCACTGCACAGGCCACCGACCGTGGTCACGAGGAAAACGTGGCGTGGTTTGCATGTTTCGCTCCGTATGACCATCCGAAATATGTCGTCGCAGTGATGGTGCAGGGCGCCTCTGGGCACGGCGGCGAGGTCGCGGGCCCAATCGCTACACGCATTCTCGAACGCACGCTCGCGCAGGATGAAGGAAAGTACGATATGCAGGTCGCCTGGCTCGCACCCGCACATAAGGCGAATCCGCTCCAATTGATCAAATCAGTGGCTTATCACGACACGGGCGGCAATCTTGGAAGCGACGACGAAGAAGACGCCGGCGATTCGCAAACTGCCACAGCGCAGATGGCTAGTTCGGATGCATCGCCCGATGTCGAACCGGAAGCAGATACTCAGGGCAAAGTACGTCGGCAAGGTCCTGCTGTGGCCCGTGCGCTCCCTGCTGCGACGCCAGCTCCCCGCAATTTCTTCCAACGGATCTTTGGAATGCATCCGCGCCAGGCGCCTCCTCCTCCTCCTAACCGCCGGCGTGGAACACCACCACGATGAACACCCGATCAGAACCTTCGCTGCAGTGCATTTGGTCAGTTCTGCTTCTGATCAGACAACCTATTTCGTTTTATGATAGACAAAGTAAGAAAACTTTTGGGTCTTTCCTCACGCAAGACCGGCAAAAAGCTCATACTCAGCGTGGAAAAACTCGAGTCTCGGGTTGCCCTGCTCGAGAATGGCCGGCTCGAGGAGTACAGTGTCGAACGTAAGAGCTCACGGAATATCGTCGGCAGCGTTTATAAGGGTAAAGTCAAAAATATCGAGATGGGGTTGAAGGCGATGTTTGTTGACATCGGCTTCGAAAAAAATGCGTTCCTCCACTTTTGGGATGCAATTCCGGCCGCGCTCGACAGCGGCATTGAGGAAATTGATCGCCGTGGGAGCAAGCGGCCGCGAAAACGAATCACGGTAAAAGACATCCCGAGTATTTATCCTGTCGGTTCGGATGTCATCGTTCAGGTAACCAAGGGGCCCATTGGCACAAAAGGGCCAAGGGTAACTACGAATCTTAGTTTTGCAGGGCGCTATCTGGTATTGATGCCGTTTAGTGATCGTAGCGGTATCTCGCGAAAAATTGAAAACCAGAAGGAGCGCGAGCGATTGCGCAAGATTGTCCGTGAATTGGAAATTCCCGACGGCGTTGGAGTCATTATTCGCACCGTGGGCGAAGGCCAGCGGGCGAGATATTTTGTGCGGGATCTGCGTTTTCTTCTCGATCAGTGGGCCCAGGTCGAGCAGCTCATTCGCGGGGAACCAACTCCCTGCCGTCTCTTTGAGGAGCCGGATTTGGTCGGACGGACAGTCCGCGATTTTCTCACTGAGGAAATCGACGAAGTCCTTTGCGATGACCGCGGGTCAACCGAACGAATGATCGAAATGATCGGCCAGATTTCCCGACGCGCCCGGAATCGCGTCCACCACTACGATGGTGCGATGCCGGTGTTCGAAACGTACGGCGTGCAAAAGCAAATTGATGACGCTTTTCATAGGCAAGTTTGGCTGAAATGCGGTGGCTATATTGTGATCGACGAGACCGAAGCACTGGTCGCAATTGACGTGAATACGGGTCGAAACAAAGGCGGGCGCGACGTGGAGAAGACTATCTTGCAAACCAACCTGGAGGCCGCAGATGAAATTGCGCGACAGCTTCGTTTACGCAATATCGGTGGACTGATCATAGCCGATTTCATCGATATGAAGAGCCGCAAAGACCAACAGGCAGTCTTCAGCTTGATGAAGGAACGGCTCAATCGTGACAAGGCCAAGACACATGTCCTCCCCATTTCGCAGCTCGGTTTGATGGAAATGACGCGTCAAAGAGCCCAGGAAAGCCTGAGCGACACGATTTACGAGAATTGTCCCTACTGCGGCGGACGCGGTGTCGTAAAAACCTCCATGACCACGAGCGTAGAATTGCATCGGACTCTCAATACTGTCATGCGCAAGTATCAGGACAGTATTCATGACATCCGCGTGATTCTGAATCCAGGCGTGCTCAAACGGTTGAAAGAAGAAGATGAAGAATTGCTGGTGGATTTGGAACGCCGTTACGCGAGCCGGCTCACCTTTCGCGGCGATCCTACGTTTCATCACGAAAAGTTTGTTATTACCGACGCAAATACAGGCGCGGAGCTCCACACGTAAGGCAGTGCCTTACACCAAAAAATCCTTGCAATTTCTTGTCGCCGGCTCAAAAGTCGGGGCATCCGCAGTAATCGCGAGTTTCGTTATTAGCTAGCGTGTGCTCCAAAGGAGTGTTTGGGGCTAAGAAACTGAGGAGAGACTTAACCAAAGGAGAAATAAATGAAGAAACCAGTGTTGGGGTTGTTATGCATTGCTGCACTCACTTCGGCAGCGTTTGCTGGGACTGAAACTTATTCCGGAAAAGAGATGAAACAGGTGGCACCGCCACCGTGTCCGCAATGGTACGCAGACAACGAGTTTAACGTCGGTCTGTGGGGTACTTACGTTTTCACAGGAAACGAGTGGCAGGATGATCGCTACCTCGAATCGGATCACGCCTTTGGCGGTGGTCTTGACCTCAAATACTTTTTCCATCGCTACTTCGGTGTTGGTATCGAAGGTTGGGCCGTGGATGCCAGGCGTGCGTTTGAGGATGTCTTTATCGATCTTAATAACGGCGTCTTCGACGTCCATACTGGACATGAGAGCCGCGCGGTGGGTTCCGTGTTAGGTACATTGACGCTGCGATATCCAATTCCCTGCACGCGCTTCTCGCCTTACCTTTTTGGCGGAGCCGGCGGAATCTTTGGTGGCGGCGAAAAGACAAACGTTGTCGTGAACGACGGAATCATCCGCACTGAACAAACCGGTTCCGAGTCGCGGGCAATCGGGCAGGTCGGCGGCGGCATGGAAGTTCGCTTCACCCCGCACATTGGCTGGGTCAGTGATTTCAGCTGGAATTTTGTCGATGGACCGAAGAATAACTTCGGGATGGTCCGGACCGGCGTAAATTTCGCGTTCTAAAGACCCACGATCAGATTTGCTAAAGCGGCGTCCGGAATAGGACGCCGCTTTTGTTTGTACGCGATTTGCGTTTGCGAACGCGGGCATGGGCACGAAATTATCGTGATGCCATTCGTCGAAACCCTGGACAATCTGGCTCTGAAGAAATCTGAGCTAGTCAAGCGATTCGAGCACCTGATTGCTCCGAAATCGGATCGAGAGTTCGAAGCGATGGCGCAAACTTCGCGTGCGCTTACGCTACAGAATTTTGGACGTACGATGCGTCTGTTCGCTCCTCTGTATCTTTCCAACGAATGCATTAACAACTGCCGGTATTGCGGTTTCTCGCGCGATAATCCGATCCTTCGCGTCACACTTAATGTCGATGAAGTCATCGCCGAAGCGCAGCATCTCGCGCGTCAGGGATTTCGTCAGATTCTTCTTGTCGCGGGCGAGCACCCAAAATTTGCTGGCCGCGACTATCTCGCCGAATGCGTTCGGGCGCTCGCTCCTGATTTTTCTTCGATCTCGATCGAAGTGGGCCCGATGGAAACGGAGGATTACGTGCCGATCGTGGAAGCGGGCGCCGAAGGGCTTGTCGTTTATCAGGAAACCTACAATCGCGGGATTTATGCGGAAATGCATACCGCCGGACCGAAACGCGATTTTAATTTCCGGCTCGAATGCGCCGAGCGCGCTTATACGGCCGGTTTTCGCAGACTCGGCATCGGCGCGTTGATTGGTTTGTCGCGCTGGCAGGACGAAGCAGTCGCGCTGGCAGCGCACTTGGAACATCTGTTCAAACACTGCTGGCAGGCACAAATTACTGTGAGCCTGCCGCGTTTGCGTCCCGCAGCCGGCGAATTTCGTCCGCTTTTTTCCATGACTGACCGCGAATTGGCGCAATTAGTTTGCGCGCTACGCATCACTTTCCCGCAGCTCGGCATCGTGTTGAGCACTCGCGAGCGCGCGCCCCTGCGGGATTCACTGGCGTTAATCGGGGTAACGATGATGAGTGCCGGCAGTCACACGGAGCCGGGCGGTTACACCCGACGCGGGCGCGCGCATTTGCATCGCACCTTACGCGGCCGCATCGTCGCGCCGGAATTCCAGGACGGCGAAGATCAACTCGCCACCGGCCAATTTGAGATCAGCGACGAACGGGCCCCAGCGGAAATCGCCGCAATCCTTAGGCGTCGCGGCCTCGATCCGGTTTGGAAAGATTGGGACCAGGCCCTTTGCGGAGCGTGACGATTTCACTCAATGGCGAACGTGTTGATGTGCGCGAGGCAAAAACGATCGCGGAGTTAGTCGATCGCTATCAATTGTCTCCGCAATCGATTTTAGTCGAGCACAACGGCCTCGCCGTTCATCGACATGAGTGGACGGAGCGATCATTAGCCGAAGGCGACCGTGTTGAATTGATCCGCGTCGTCGCCGGCGGCTAGAGGCTGGCGATTCTTCTCCTCAGATTTGAGCGCTTTTTACTACGACACGCATTCCGTCGGTCTGGATGACGGTGACGGGTGTTTGGGGGCCGATGAATTCACCTTCGGTGACAACGTCGACCACGTGATCGGCGAAACTCGCTTTGCCGCTCGGCCGTAAAACCGTAACCGAGGTACCTTGCATTCCTGGAGTCAGTGCGAGCGCAGTTGTGAACTGTCGCGGAACGCCGGCGAGCGATGGGCCGGGTGGATTTGAATCCATCAAGGCGAATCGCCGGTAAATGCTCGTGCGCGGTAAATAGCGGGCGAGCAGGGCGATGATGATGAACGATCCCACGATCGCGATAAACATGTTAAGCAGCGGCATCGCGAGCATTTTGCCGGTCGGGAAGAAATTCTGACCCGGATAGCGATCGATCATTGTCCACAGCAGCGAAGCGAGCATGAGGAAAACGCCGACAACACCAAAAACAATCGTGCTGTGCGCGAAGAAAAGTATCTCGATCAGGACCAGAATCATTCCGAGAATGAACATTGCGACGACTTCCCAGCCGGCGAGGCCGGCCAGATAATGCCCCAGGAAGAATAGCGCGAAACAAATTGCAGAGATAACCCCTGGCCACGTCACACCAGGAATTTTAAATTCCAGATACGCGCCGAGAATTCCTCCTAGCAGGAGCAATGGCGCAAGCGCAGTGATCCAAAACGCGATTTGCTCGAAGCCAGTCGGCTCGATCGTGACTTCATTTCCTTTTAGGCCGGCTTTTTTGATCAGATCGCTAACCGAATCGGCGACACCTTCTGCAAGCAATGGTTTGCCATTGATCCGTTCAGTTGCTTCCTGAGCATTGAGAGTGAGCACTGCTCCCTTCGGGTGAACGACGCGGTCGCCAATCCTCACTTCTTTGTCCTTGTTGATGAACGCTTCGGCGACATCCGGATTGTGCCCATTCTTCGTCGCGGAACCACGGATGAGCGCAGACCAATACGAAATCGTCTTCTCCTTCGCGGTAGCGGGTAAATCCTCGCCGCTGGAGAGGATCGGTGCGGCGGCGCCAATTGCGCTCACCGGCGCCATGTAAATGCGTTGTGTGGCAATGGCGATAAGCGAACCAGCGGACCCGGCATTTGTGTTGATGAACGTGTAGCTCGGGATTTTGGTTTGGTTAAGTGCATTGACGATATCGGTCGCTGTATCGAGCCGGCCGCCGTATGTGTTCATGTCGAAAATGATCGCGGACGCCTCGTTGCTCTCGGCCGTTTTCACTGCACGGCGCAGAAATGCCAGAAGCGAAGGTGCGACCTCGCCACGGAGCGGCACCACAACCACATCTCCCTCGCTGATCAGCTCCTTTCCTTCAAGATTCGCAGGCAGCTGCAGAAACAACGCCGCAGCGATTAAGCTCGCGCTCTTGGAAATTCTTTGTACCAACACAGAGCGATGGAGTGATGGAATAGTGGAGTATTGAGACGGAGGGTTCATTTCATTACTCCGCACTCCAATACTCCATTGGAAATGCAATCGCACTGCGTAAGTTTGGCATCGGTTCAAAAGGCAAACGAGGCAAAAATAATCAGGCGCGCATGGGAACGATCCCTTCGGAAACAATCGAGCAGATCGCTGCCGCGAACGATATTGTCGAAGTGATCGGCTCGTATTTTCCGCTCAAACGCGCCGGAGCAAATTTCAAGGCGCTCTGTCCGTTTCATCAGGAGAAAACGCCTTCGTTCATGATCAGCCCGAGCCGGCAGACCTTTCACTGCTTCGGTTGTGGCGCGGGCGGGAGCGTTTTTCGGTTCGTCATGGACTACGAGCATACCGATTTTCCATCGGCAGTGCGGAAGCTCGCGGGGCGCGCCGGAATTACGGTGGTGGAGAAGCGCGGCGCGGCGGATGAAGATCGACGATATGAGGCGCGCCGGACACTGCTGAAATTGCACGCCGACGCGGCCGAATGGTTTCATGAAAATTTGTTGAAAAGAGATCTCGGAGAACCAGCGCGAAAATATCTCAAACAGCGCGGGATTACGGCGGAAATCGCCAAAAATTGGCAGCTTGGTTATGCCCCCGATGAGTGGGAGGCATTTGGCAGCTGGGCACGCGCGCAAGGCTACCTTACTCGCGACCTCATTACGAGTGGCCTCGCAAAAACAAGAGATAATACAGAGAGCGGGCCGGTTGAGAGCTCAAGTGCATACGATCGCTTTCGCGGCAGGATCATGTTTCCGATTTGTAACGATGTCGCCGAAGTGATCGCATTCAGCGGCCGCCTTTTGAAAGACGCGGAGGGCGCGGCGAAATATTTGAATTCGCCTGAGACGCCGCTTTTCCGAAAAGGCAGCGTGCTTTTTGGTCTGCACAAAACCAAGCGCGCCCTGATCGAGGCGAACTGCGCCATTGTGTGTGAAGGCCAGCTAGATTTGATAAGTTTATTTGAAGCGGGAGTCACGAACGTCGTCGCGCCGCAGGGAACTGCGTTCACAGAAAATCAGGCGCGGGTTTTGAAACGCTTCGTAAATGAAGTCGTTCTTTGCTTCGATGCTGACGCAGCCGGTCAGAAGGCTGCGGAGCGTTCGCTCGATGCGCTACTCCAGAATGACTTGATCGTGCGCGTGGCAGAAATCCCGGCGGGCGAAGATCCCGACTCGCTAGTTCGGCGCGAAGGAAAAGAGGCATTTGAAAGCCGCGTCGCTCGTGCGCGTGATTTTTTCGACTACTGGATCGAACGTGAGGCTGCCAGTGTCGATCTGGCTTCCCTCGGGGCCAAGATGCAGTTAGCCAGAAGCCTGGCTGGAACCGTCTCGCGTGTGCGCGACCCACTGATGCGTGGGGAAGTTGCGAGCAAAGTTAGCGCACGCCTCGGTGTCGCCGCTCAAGATTTTCAGGCGCTACTGCCCAAGCAGAGAAGCGAATTACTCCGGTCAAACGATCAATCCCAGGCGGATGGCATCGGGGGAACAGCTTCACCACCGCGACACGACATTGCCATGCTTTGTATTCTGGCGTTAAGAGACGAAGAAGCCCGAGAATTTCTTCGCGAACAAAATTGGCGCGAGATTCTCGTCCAAGTAGCGGATGGAGAAATTCTTGTTCGCATTCTCACAAGCGACCTGCGTCCGCATGACGCAGCCTCACTCAACGCCTTCATGGTCACGCTTTCCCCGCCTGAGGAGCGATTAGTCTCTTCGTGGCTGCTGCAAAAGGTGCCGCCCAATGCTGCGGCGATGGTCGAAAAATGGTGGCTCGGCATTCGCCAGGCTGTCCTGCGCCGCCAACTTGATGTCGCTGCAAACCAAATAAAACTGCCAAACCTGAGCACTGGGGAAATCGTAAATTTGCAGAAACAAATCCTTGACCTGCAGGAACAGCTCCACGAGCTTTCCCGGCCTGCCGGCCCGGGCGACAATTAGTTGTCGATCTACTGCCGCGCGGCGAGTCGAACGTCTTAGTCAAATCAGTAATCCCATCATCTTGGCCAGGCATTCGAAACACAGGGGAGGCAGCCGGCAGTCGTCGGCCAAACGGCTTAAGCAGGTCGAGCGCCGGAGTCCGTCAAAAAGGCCTGTCGCTCTTCGGCTTCGCCGAAAGCTTAAGAAACAACCACGAATCGCCGCACTCAAAGCCAAACGCAGGCCGACCTCGCCACAACACCAGAACGGATCGTTACCGGAGCCGCGAGAGCAAATGGCAGCATCCCGGTTATACTCGGCGATTGAATTACAGAGCCGCATTCGCGAACTGATCAAACTCGCGAAGGAACAAGGCTATCTCACGTTTGACGACTTAAACGAGGCGTTGCCTGAGGGCATCACGGACGCCGATGAATTGGACCTCATTCTCACGCGGCTGCGCCGCCTGGAGATCGACATTATTGAAGCGTCGGAAGTCGATCGCTACAAGGACGGGAAAAAAGATACAGAGGAGGAATTAGAAGAGGAAGAGAGGCCCGAAGCCAAGGTTGATATCCTGGACGACCCGGTACGGATGTATCTCAAACAGATGGGCCAGGTCCCCCTTCTAACCCGGGAACAGGAAGTAGAAATATCCAAACGGATCGAGGAAGCCGAAGACATGGTGCTGAAGCACATCAATCGGTTCGGTTTTATCGCACAGGCCCACTTGGATCTCGCCACGAAGCTGATCGAGGGCAGGGAACGGTTCGATCGGGTGATTCTCGACAAGAAAATCGAGAGCCGGGAAAGGTATATGAAAAATCTCCCGCGTCTCTGCAAACAGGTGGAACAATTAAGCACCTCGATCACACGCCAGTTGAGCGAGGTCTCGCGCAATTCTTTAAAAAAGCGACCGCCAAAGCTCCGGGCATTGCAAAGAATGATGACTTCTTTGCAACGGCTCTATCCTCTCTT
>QHQO01000260.1 GCA_003221195.1 Verrucomicrobiota bacterium | reverse complement strand
TTCTGCTTTACGTCGCGAATTACCTCGATCGCACAAACATCGCCTATGCGACGCTTGGAATGAAAGGCGACCTGGGTTTAAGCGATTCAGTGTTTGGCACGGCCAGCGGAATTTTTTTTATTGGATATTTTGCGCTGCAAATTCCCGGGGCGCTGCTGGTGGAACGCTGGAGCGCTAGACTTCTCCTCGCGACAACGCTGATAATCTGGGGCGCACTCACAACACTCACTGGTTTTGTCCGCACGCCGCTGGAGCTTTACGGCGCGCGTTTCCTGCTCGGCGCAGCCGAGGCAGGCTTTTTCCCCGGTGTGATTGTTTATCTTTCGCACTGGTTCGTTTATCAGGATCGGGCCAAGGCGGTGGCGCGGTTTATGTCGGCTATTCCCATTGCTTACATTCTCGGCGGGCCTCTTGCCGGCATGATCCTGCGTGTTCATTGGCTCGACACTGCCGGATGGCGATGGCTCTTCCTGCTGGAAGGCGTGCCCGCGATCTTACTTGGAATCGCGACACTGTTCGTGCTGCCGGATCGGCCTAACGAAGTGCGATGGTTGCAGCCTAACGAGCGCGATTGGTTAAGTGCTCGTCTTGCTGAAGAGCGGCGCGCCAAAGCACATGTAGAACACGTTACGATTTGGCAAGCGCTTCGGCATCCGGCGGTGTTGATGCTCACTGCCGGGTTGTTCTTCTGTTATACCGGCGGCTACGCCTTTTGGTTTTGGATGCCGACCATGCTTCAGCGGCTCACCGGTTGGACTGATGTTCAGCGCATTGGCTGGATCGGCGCGATTCCGTTTGTTGCGGGTCTCATCGGAATGCTGCTGCTTGGCTGGAACTCCGATCGCACGCGCGAGCGCCGCTGGCATTTTGCCGTCCCACAATTAACCGCTGCGCTAGCGTTGGGCGCGTGGTTCCTTGCTCCGCATTCGATCGCACTGCTAATCGTGGTGTTCACGCTGATCGGCTTCGGAACGGTGGCCTATTTGCCATCGTTCTGGGCGCTCCCGTCTTCATTTCTCACCAGCTCGGCGGCTGCAGCAGCGGTCGGCTTCATCAATTGCATGGCCAGCATTGGCGGATTCTTTGGTCCTAAGATCATCGGCGATCTGAGCCAGCACACCGGCTCATTCCGCGGCGGATTTATTTTTATGGTCGCGTGCTGGATAATCGCATCACTGCTGGTGCTGCTATGCCCGCGCGAGCGGACGGCGTAAATCGTAATTTACACTTCCGGGCTGCAGCGACGGGAAGGGAGGGACCTTGGCGCGCGCGATCGTTCATGCGCCCGAGCTTCGCGACTGAATGTTCCCGTTGGGATCATGAGCCCCTTGTCTGCTCGTCCGACCATCGCTCCGCGAAAGTCGCGCACGGCCGAAGGAGACCAGTGTCCTTGTACCGCTTGCACTGGAACTTGACGTGGAATGACAGGATGCCGCCAAGCTTAACGACGCCGCGGCCATCAATACCGCCATCGCCACTCCTACCGAGTACTTCTACTTGGATGAAGCCAGACTCGCGAAGCAATCGCTGGCAAAGTGTCTCGAATGCACCTGCAGACATGCCTTTAATCGTTTCCAGCGCCTCGTCCTCCCAGTTCGATAACGGGGATCAGCTGCAATAACGACTCGACTAGCGAGGCGGGCCGCCCGATTCGATTGTCCTGGTCAAAACCAAATTAGGACACTACTCGATGGTTCATGCTGTTGACGCATCGTGATACTCTACTGACAGTGTGCCCGTGTGAAGCGCTGCCCATACCGCCCGAGTTCGCGAGGAGACGCAGCAACTTCTTCGTATCATCGATTACTCCGCAGGTAGTGCTGGCGGCGGCGCTAAGAGGAAGTCCGCGATCTACCCGATCTGCTGCAGAACAAGTCAGCGCTTGAGGGCGACGTCGAACGGCGCGCCAGTCTTTGCGCGGATGTCGTCCACCGTAACGCCAGGATGCAATTCAATGAGAACGAGGCCGCCGCCTTGTTTCACCTCGAACACGCATAGATCGGTGATGATGAGGTTGACGACTCCCAAGCCAGTGATGGGCAGCGTGCATTGTTTCAAAATTTTTGGGCTGCCGTCCTTCGAGGTGTGCTCCATCACCGCGACGACACGCTTCACCCCGGCGACCAGGTCCATCGCGCCACCTGGTCCTTTGACCATCTTGCCGGGAATCATCCAGTTTGCGATGTCGCCTTTGTCCGTCACTTCGAACGCGCCGAGAATAGCAAGATCGATGTGGCCGCCACGAATCATCGTGAATGAGTCGGCGCTGGAGAAAAAGGCCGAGCCAGGCATCGTCGTGATGGTTTGTTTGCCGGCGTTGATCAAGTCGGCGTCCACTTCATCCTCAGTTGGGAACGGGCCGATGCCAAGCAGGCCATTCTCGGACTGCAACGTAACGTTCATGCCTTCGGGGATGTAGTTCGCCACCAGCGTCGGGATGCCGATGCCGAGATTGACGTAGTAACCGTCGCGCAACTCCTGCGCAGCGCGCTTCGCCATCAACTCGCGGATCGGATTTTCTTTTTTTGCGGTCGTGCTGCCTTGTACGGTGCGGAACTCAATCCGTTTTTCGTACTTTTCTCCCTGGATGATGCGGTCGACGAAAATGCCCGGCGTGTGGATCTGGTCGGGATCAAGCTCGCCAATCTCGACGAGTTGCTCCACCTCAGCGACGCAGACTTTGCCGCAGCTGGCGATCATCGGATTAAAGTTCCGTGAGGTTTTCCGGAAAATGAGGTTGCCGGACTTGTCGCCCTTCCACGCCTTCACGAGCGAAAGCTCGGCCGTGATGCCGGGTTCGAGCACGTATTCCTTGCCGTCGAAAACTTTGGTTTCCTTGCCCTCAGTCAGTTTGGTGCCGAAGCCGGTGCGTGTGTAGAATCCCGGGATCCCCGCGCCACCCGCACGCAACCGCTC
>QHQO01000007.1 GCA_003221195.1 Verrucomicrobiota bacterium | reverse complement strand
TCCGCGCCATCGAACCGCTTGGAGCAAAACTCGGCGTTATCCTGATCCAGCTTCCACCTTCCTTCGCGCCAAAGGACGGCAAGCTGGCGCTGCGCAATTTTCTTGGCCAACTGCCAGGGGATTTCCGCTTCGCGGTTGAATTTCGTCACGCCGGATGGCATCGGCCGCAGTTCATCCGGCTTTTGGAAAAGCATCGCATCTGCTGGGTCTGGGCGGACACCACTCCACTTAACGAGCGAAACCTTGCACCTTTCGAATTTCTACCACGCACGTCAGATTTTCTCTATCTGCGTCTGCTTGGCGATTACACAACCAAATACGACATGGAGGGCGGGCACGTCCATCGTTACAAAAAGTTGCTATGGAAACGCGAAGCTGCACTTGAAAGCTGGTCGCTTAAGATTGAGCGGCATCTTTCCGAAGTGCGCAATGTCTGGGCATTCGTTAGCAATCATTTCGAAGGGTTTGCGCCCGAAACCTGCCAGCGCCTCGCCCACCGTTTGGGCCTTAAGGCAAGCCTGCCTTCGGAAACGGAACAAGCGACCTCAGCGGAGAAACGGTCGCAGCTCGATCTTCAGTTATAGCAGCGGTTCGACACAAACAGCGCGCATAACACGTCGGTGGTTTTCGAAAATGCTGATCTGGCGAACCCCAAAGGCCGCCATCTTTTCTGCTAGCCTTGGGTAATTGTGGCCCAGTTGCGCATGCGAGTGCGCGTCAGAGGCAATCGTAAAAGGGATCCGCTTCTCTATTGCCAGTTCAATGATCCGGTCGCCAGGATAGAGTTCGTTCACCGGCTTGCGCCATCCAGCGGTGGAAAGTTCGATTGCGAGATTTCGCGCGCGAATAAAATCAAGTGTTTCATTGACGATGGCTCCGATTTCCGCACGGGGCCGATGACCATGAATCTTAATAAGATCGAGATGAGCAAGGCAATCGATTAACCCAGTTGCCGCTATGTCTCGAACACGGCGCAAATAATCGGCGTAAAGCGCATCGACATCACGGCCTTCGAATTGCTGCGTGCCATCTGGCACGCTATCGAACATTTGGTCGTCGCGATTAAGGAAGTGCACCGAGCCAAGGACAAAATCTAGTTTGTCCCAATGCTTCTCAATCCATTTTCGGCCGGCCGCCGAGTGAATGGGATCGTTATCGAGCTCAATGCCAGCGCGGATTTTCAGATCGGGATTTCTCTCCCGCAAACGATCGATTTCATCGAAGTCAATTCCGGCGTGATAGCGATCGTGATCGGTAAAGGCTATGTCGGTTAAACCGAACTTACGCGCAGCATCCGCCCAGGGCTGAAGCAACGCCGGCGTGTAACGCTGAACCCGATGTCCCTGTGGATGAGTATGGTAGTCGGAAAAAAGCCGATAGCTAACGGCTGATGGCTGATTGCCAGGCATGTGGTGCTTCTGTCTATCAACTATCGACTATCAGCTATCGACTCTTTTCACGGCACAGCCAGGAATTTTTGCCGAACACGCAGCTCCGGGTACTGAGGGAAAAAGACCTCGGCGATAAAGACCTTGTTCGGCGTCAGGTCGCGCGTTGCGATTGTTTCGTTATACTCAATCCGCTCCTGCGGGTTGATCAAAATAGTGGCGGGTTTTTCCGCGATAGCGTGGTTGTCGGACCATTTTGTCAGGATATTTCCTTCGGAATTCATTAGATAAATTTCAATCCGCTGGCTGGTCGGAAAATCGAGGGTCACCGGGCGCTTGGATATGTTTGCCAGTGTCAATTTTATCCCAAGCTGGCGGACTTCAGACAGTTTGATGCTTTGCGGTGTGATTTGCAGATCAACTGTAAGGCCGCGAAGTCTGGTATCCTTGTATTGGGAAATTGACTCGGGAGAAAATGGATGGAGGAGGCGGCCCAACCAACCGCGCTTGCGTGTGGGTGTGGACGTCGGCAAGACGTCCTGAGCAAATATGCTCCCGACGAGGAAAAGCATCAGAATGTGCAAAAATGCTCGTCCCTTCATGATCGGGTTAAAACAGACCCGAAAGCTTTCGAGGTTGCAAAAACCCTGTCAAACCCTTTATCCAATCCGCATGAAAACTCTCTGTGCATTCGCGTTTTGCCTGTTTTTCGCCGCTACCGAAGGTGCGGCGAAACAACGACATTGCACGTTCCGGTTGCATGCACAAGCAAACCCTCGGGATACCGAGGTATTCGCGACATCTGTTCGCGCCCAAGTGTCGGGCAAAAACGTGGCAATCGAAAAAATGCCGTGGATTTCCGAGCGCGATGTCATAGCGTTTTCCGCGTACCGGGCCGCGAACGGCACTTATGGCGCGCTGCTTCAACTCGATGAGCATGGGCGAGTCGTGCTCGACACTTTAAGCGTTGAACGTCGCGGCAGTCTTCTTTTTGTGTTTATCAATGGCCGACCGATTACCGAACTCGAAATCGACAAGCGCGTTTCCGACGGAAAAATCTACATCCCTTCCGGGCTAACTTCGGCGGATATCGAGTTAATGAAAAAGGACTGGCGCATGATTGGCCAACGGAAGCGATAACATGCTACCGGGAACTGACCGGCGTCTCGTGTAACACATGAATCGTTTTTTGACGGGGATTTTTTTCACGTTCGCTTTCGCTTTGGGATGCTCAATAGGAATGGGAGAGAATCAGGCTGTCGATCTCGGCCTGCCGACTGATAATGATTCCCTGTTTTCAGGCGGAGGGGCTGCCTTCTACCAGTACATCGAACGCAACTACAACGGCGTGAAATCCACGCCATGGGAAGGCGGTCAATACGGTTTTGTGCGTGATCCAACGGACACGGCAGGGGGCGTTGTTTATACCCGTTTTCATGAAGGGATCGACATTCGGCCTCTGCACCGTGATGGACGTGGTGAACCGCTGGATGAAGTGCGCGCTATTGCCGACGGGAAAGTAGTACACACCAATCTCGTGCCCGGCTACTCGAACTACGGGAAATACATCGTGATCGAGCACCACTGGGACAGCTCAAATTACTACAGTCTGTACGGCCACCTGAGTTCGATCGCAGTGCGATCCGGCGACACAGTGAAACGCGGCCAGCCAATCGCCGTGATGGGGTATACGGGAACGGGACTAAACCGGGAACGCGCGCATCTCCATTTGGAATTGAACCTGATGCTCAGTCATCAATTCGAGGCCTGGTATAACACATTCTTTAGAAACGATCCCAATCACAACGGCATTTACAATGGCATGAATCTAATCGGGCTCGATATCGCGCGGCTATATCTTGCCCTACACAAGAATCCTTCGCTGACTATTCCTCAATTCCTCAGTCGCGAAGAGATATTTTACGAGGTGACCGTTCCCAAATCGCGACATTTCGAGCTCCCAAAACTTTATCCGTGGATGCTCACTGCAGGAAACCGAAGCGAAAAGTCCTCCTGGGAGGTCTCATTTGCACAATCCGGTGTGCCCCTGAGAATAGAATCGAGCGATAAAAACGTGACGCAGCCGGAGCTCAGTTACGCCAGAAAAAGTTCGGTTGATTATTCCCATACGACCCGAGACGTAATTTCCGGCCATGGCGCAAACGCGCACCTCACAGATTACGGCAGGCAATTGATGCGGCTGCTGATTTGGCCAGACTAAAGTCGGAATCGTGCGGAAGCTTGACTGCTTAAAGGAGTCGAGTTCCCGCTGTCACTGCTCAGCACGAGGTTGGGCTGCGTTGCGCAAGCGCAACTCCGTGCGGGATCGCTCCCTTCACGAAGCCGAGACACTCGACGGCGCCGCTCGGCTTTCCGGGAAGGGCGATAACGAGCGAAAGGTCGACAATCGCTGCCAAACTGCGCGAGAGAATGGAATTGGGCGTGATTTTCATGGATTCAGCGCGCATCACCTCACCAAAGCCGGGCAACTCCACACGCATGATTGCGCGAATCGCTTCGGGCGTGACATCGCGCGGTCCGACGCCCGTCCCACCCGTCATCAGGATTAAACCACAGCCTTGTTGTGAAAACGAACGGATCGTCTGCTTAATCCGTTCCGCGTCATCGGGAACAATTGCTTCCGATAAGACTTGCCATCCCTCCTTTTGCGCCGCTTCTCTGAGCGCGGGTCCGCCAAGATCCTCATAATGACCTGCGCTGGCGCGATCCGAGATCGTGATAATACCAACTTGTATCTGCATGCCTTAACAATCGATGCACATAAAAGCATTGTCACGCTGAGCACAGGCTCGGGATGACACGAAAAAACTTCGCGTTTACATGTCGTGCTTGGTCTTGCTGAGTAGACGCACATCGGAAATCTGCATCTCTTTGTCCACTGCCTTGCACATGTCGTAGATCGTGAGCAGGGCAATCGTCGCGCCGACGAGCGCTTCCATCTCTACTCCGGTCTGCGCAATGGTTTGTGCCGTGCATTTCACTTCTGCGCCATCGTTCGACGTAACAATATCGACTTTAACTTCACCGAGCGGCAGAGTGTGGCAGAGCGGAATCAGCTGCGCGGTCTGTTTCGCGGCTTGAATACCGGCGATCCGCGCGGTGGCTAAGACGTTCCCCTTCGCGATTTGATCGTTCGTAATCAGCTCGATCGTGTCGCGTTGAAGCTGAATCTTTCCACTCGCAACCGCTTTTCGCTTACTCATTGGCTTGGCCGATACATCGACCATCTGTGCGCGACCATCAGCGCCGACGTGACTCAGTTGTCTCATTTTCATCACGCTTGTCATTCTGAGCGAAGCGAAGAATCTCTGATCATTCTTCTATCAGGTACTAAGGACTAATCAGAGATGTTTCGCTTCGCTCAACATGACAGAAAAGCGTTCAATCGCCTAATGCTTAACCGCCGATGGCGATCATCCTGCGGTTTGGTTGGTAGTTATTGCGAAAGTCGTGCTGCTCAGGTTTTCGATCCACAACATCGAGGAAGAATTGCTTAAGGTCTTGATCGCTTGCCCCAGCCCGAAGCGGTTTCATGATGTCGAACTCCAGATAGCTGCCGAGACAGGGACGCAATTTACCGTCGCATGTGAGACGCAGCTTGTTGCAGCTTTCGCAGAAATGAAGGTTGGTCATTGCTCCGATAAAGCCGATGCGCTGTGGGCGTCCCGGGATTTGGTAGTAAGTCGCCGGGCCATTGGTTTGAAACTCAGCTTCAGGAATCAAAACATCATAACGCGATTCGATGATCCTCTTCGCCTCGCGGATCGGCAGGAAGTTTTTGTCATCGAGCACTTCGGTTGTGCTAACCGGCATCATCTCGATGAAACGAAGAATCAAACCCCGCGACGCTGCGAATTCTATCAACGGAATCAGCTGATCCTCATTTCGATCGCGCATGAGGACCGCGTTCAACTTAATTTGCTCGAAATCCGCGGCGATGGCGGCGTCAATCCCACGGAGAACCTGTTCATGGAAATCGCGTCCGGTAATTTGCGAATAGGTCGCCGGATCTAATGTATCGAGTGAAATATTGACTGATTGCACGCCGCCCCCTCGCAGAGCGTTAGCCATTGTTTCTCCAGAGGGGATTCCGCGCGCGAGCAATGTTCCATTCGTCGAAAGACCGATGCTTCTGATGCCGGGAATTCCAGGTATTTGCCTGATGAAATCGAGCACATCGCGTCGCGTCAACGGCTCGCCCCCGGTAATTCGCACTTTCGAAACGCCCAACTCTGCCGCAATGCGAATGAGGCGGAGCGTTTCTTCGAAGGTCAGTATTTCCTCGCGCGGCAACCACTCCTGTAATTCCTGCGGCATGCAATACGTGCAACGCTCGTTGCAACGATCGGTGATCGAGACGCGCAGATAGGAAATCCGATGACCGTACTGATCTTGCATGCAACGGAACGTTACCGGCAGGATGATGTCGAATCAAGAAACCGAGTAATTGACTCGGAACGGGAGAGGCGCGTATGATCGCTCTCATGAAGCGTCAATCCTTCTCGGGGGCGCTCACGTTTGGGATTGCAGCAGGCGCAATGGTTCTCACGAGTTGTTCAACCATCGAGAGCCGCATTTCTGAAAATCCTGAACTTTATCGAAACCTTTCTTCGCGGGACCAGGCGCTGGTAAATCAGGGGCACATTCGCTACGGGATGTCACGAAATGCGGTGTGGCTAGCGTGGGGTTCGCCCGATTCGAAGGTTATAGGTAACATGCGTGGCCATTCCACTGAGACGTGGATTTACGTGCACTACGCAACTTATCCTTACTATCCTTATTACGGTCCTTACGGTCCCGGCTTTGGTTTTTTCGGCGATCCTTTCTACGATCCATTCTATTATTCACTGATCCCGCCGAGCATCCCGTACCCGTATAAGACGGTTACTTTCTCCAATGGCAGAGTTGTGTCGTTTCAATACTTGGTGCCGTCGTAACGTTGATTAACAATTTCGTTCGCATTCTGTCACCAAATGAACCAGCGTTAACGACGCATCTAACCAATGGCTTACAGATGTTTTCGAAATTTCATCGAGCTTTTTGAACAAGCGGGCGAACTGAAACGTGTCGCGCTGACATTCGGGATAGCAGCTACCGCGTTGCTTGTCACCAGTTGTGGAACCACAGGTCAGCGCATTTCCCAACATCCGGAAATCTATCAGCGTCTATCTGCACGGGATCAGGCCTTGGTGAATCAAGGACAGATTCGCCTAGGTATGACGATGGACGCCGTATGGCTGGCCTGGGGTACACCAGAGCAAAAGATCCCGGGCTACGGACATGGTCGTCCCACCGAGACGTGGGTGTATCTCCGTTATGACACACCTCCCAGCTACGGCGGACCGTACTATTACGGGCCGTTCGACTGGTCGTACATTCCGCCGAAGTTCCCCTACCCATCCAAAGGAGTCACTTTCGCCAACGGCAGAGTTGTTTTCTTCCGGCACCTGCCGTCGCCACCGCCATTAGGCTGGTAAACAATTTCGTTCGCATTCCCCCACGAAACGAATCAGTGTAGCGTGACGCCTCAGCAATGGCTTACCGCTCATTCCGCAGTTTCCTCGACGCTCTTGAGAAAGCGGGCGACCTGAAACGCGTCGCAGTTCCGGTCGATACCGATCTGCTCATCGCAGAGTGGGCTGATCGCGAGATGAAATCACCAGGTGGCGGAAAGGCGCTTCTGTTCGAGCAGCCGATTGTCGATGGAAAAAAATCAGAATTCGCCGTTGCAATCAACACGATGGGGTCGCGCCGCCGCATGGCACTGGCGCTTCAAGTTGAAGAGATCGAAGATGTCGCCCGGGAAATTCAACTCATCCTGAAAGCAAAACCGCCTACCGATCTGCGCGAAGGCTGGAACTTGCTCAAACAGGGAATTCATCTCCTGCATGCGCGCCCAAAATCCGTACACGATGCGCCGTGTCAGGAAGTCATCCATCGTGGCATTGGCTTCCAGCCAATGTCCGATCGGCAGGATGCCGATGCCACGAGCTTTTCGCTGGACGATCTGCCGATCCTCAAATGCTGGCCGAAAGACGGCGGACGTTTCATCACGCTGGCAAATGTGCACACGCGCGACCCCGAGACCGGGGCCCGCAATGTCGGCATCTACCGGATGCAAGTTTACGATAGACACACGACCGGAATGCATTGGCAGCTTCACAAGGTCGGCGCGCGACACGGCAAGCGATATTACGAGCG
Organism: Verrucomicrobiota bacterium; assembly: GCA_003221195.1. Classification (GTDB taxonomy): domain Bacteria; phylum Verrucomicrobiota; class Verrucomicrobiia; order Chthoniobacterales; family UBA10450; genus Udaeobacter. The sequence goes on along the minus strand of QHQO01000007.1, from coordinate 383 downwards.
CGGGGAGCGCATGCCGGTCGCAGTCACACTGGGTGGCGATCCCGTGTATACCTTCGCTGCAACTGCACCGCTGCCGGACGGGTTGGACGAGCTTCTGTTCGCTGGTTTTCTGCGAAGAAAATCAATTGAGCTTGTCCGTTGCAAGACGATCGACCTCGAGGTACCAGCGGACGTTGACTTTGTCTTGGAAGGGTACGTCCAACCTGGCGAGCTGCGCCCGGAGGGACCGTTTGGCGATCACACCGGTTATTACACTGCCATCGAGGATTATCCCGTGTTCCATCTAACGGCAATCACGCACCGACGTCACGCAGTTTATCCAACAACAATCGTCGGTATCCCGCCGATGGAAGACTATTACATCGGGGAAGCGTGCGTGCGTA
>QHQO01000006.1 GCA_003221195.1 Verrucomicrobiota bacterium | reverse complement strand
AGTATCGAAAAAGTCCTGCCAGCGCCGTTGATCGGCCCAGTTCGCAAGTCGATCCACCAGGCTGCGACGAGTGGCTAGTAATCCGGCAGTCTTCATGTGGCTTAGATTGTAGCTGAGGCCATTGACCCCGGCCAAGTCCGTAACCACGGTCAACGGCCGTGGTTATCTAACCGTTTGTCCCAGGCACAATTATTATCGATTTCCTGAAAGATTTGCGCTGAACTCACGTATTCCCCCTATGAATACAAGCGCGTTAGTCACCCGATTACTTCACCTGGCTGCGCGGCCGTTTGTGCTGCTCCTGGGATTTCTGAAGAAGGTCGCTCTCGCGCTGTTCGGTCGAGTGCAATGGAGTCCGCCGCGCTGGCTTTCACAAAGCCGTTCCGCCTTCTCCCGTTTCAATCGGGCCCATCCCCTGGTCACAGCCTCCGGAATCATCGTCATCCTTTTGCTCTTCTGCGGGGGTGCCTGGACGTGGCACTGGTATCAACATCGGCCGAAGCCGCGCTATGTCAGTGTTAAGATCGAGCCGGTTCCTGTAACGAAACTTGAGAAAGACTTAACGTTTCCCACCCTTGACCTCCGATTCAGCGAGTCGGCGGCGCGCTTGGAAGATCTGAAAAAAACGTCGGTACCGGGCGTCCGGCTCGATCCTCCGTTGTCCGGCAAATGGATGTGGGCCAACGATCAACATCTGTTTTTCAAACCAGCCGAGGACTGGCCGGCCGACCAAAAATTCAAAATCATCTTCGACAAGAAATTTTTCCCTCCGCACGTTTTAGTGGAGCGCCGCGTTTACGAGTTCACGACGCCGCCGTTTGAGATCGCCATCAAAGATCTTCAACTTTATCAAGACCCGGCTAATCCAACGCAACGTCAGATCACGGCGACGCTGGAACTGACACACGCTATCGAGCCTGGTGAATTAGATCGACATCTCCAACTCTTGATGATCGGCGGATCGACAATTTTTCCGCCTAACGATCCGGCGCCGCATTTTGCACTCACCTACGGATTGCATAAGCGCATCGCCTATTTGCGCAGCTCGAATGTGACTTTGCCGGAGAAGGAAGATTTCCTCAAACTTGAGCTGAGCAAAGGTGTCCGGACGGCGCAAGGCGGAGCGAAAACTAGCCAGGCAACGGAGGACAAGCTGCGCATTCCCTCGAATGGCACCGCCTTTCAGATCGAGTCTATCGCGGGGACCATCGCGCGGAACAAGAACGGCGAACCGGAACAGATTGTGATTTTAAACACGACTGCCGATATCAGCAGTAGCGAGCTGGCGAAAGCTATTCAGATCCGGCTTCTGCCGAAACGCGAAGCCGAAACTACCGAAGAAACCGACTCACAAAGTTCCGATTCGGAAACGGCTGACCAAAGTAATACGAGCGACGAAAACGCGCAGAGCGCCGAATCGGAGGAGGACGAATCAAGTGAGACGACAGAATCAGATCAAACCTCAAAATGGCAAAGTCCGACTGATGTGCCGGACGATGTCCTCGAGCAAGCCAAGCGAATCGAATTCACGGTTGCGCCCTCGGAAAAGGCACAAGATCGGCAACACGCTCTTAAAATACGGGTGGAATCGGAAGGTGAGCTTTATGTGCGGGTCGCAAAAGGAGTGCGCGCCTCCGGTGATTATCCTCTGGCGGAGGACTACAACGCGATCGTTGCGGTGCCACAACTTCCGCGCGAAGTGCAGATCGAAGGTCAAGGCGGTTTGCTGGCGCTGAACGGCGACCGGAAATTGTCGATCCGGTCACGCGCTCTGGCAGGGATCGAATTCGAGGTTGCGCGTGTTGCTACGACTCAAATCAACCACCTCGTTAGTCAGACCCAGGGTAGATTCGAAGACCCAGAATTTCGCGATTCCCATCTATTCAATCAGGAAAATATCTCGCGGATCGCTATCGAGCAGCAGCCGATTGCACTCGAAAACAAATGGAAATCGAATTATTCGGCCTTCGATTTTTCCGAGCATCTTCGCAAACCGGCAGACGGGGGGAGCGAGCGCGGTCTTTTCTTTCTCACTGCCCGCGGTTGGGATCCGGCGAAAAAGAAACCGATAACGTCGGTTAACGACAGCCGGTTTCTTCTCGTCACGGACATCGGAGTTTTAACGAAGAAAAATACCGATGGCAGCAGCGACGTCTTCTTGATGTCGATCAAGAACGGCCAGCCGATTAACGGCGCCACTGTTGACATTCTGGGCAAGAACGGCGTGCCGATCCAGACGGCCAAAACAGCGGCGGATGGTCATTGTGCTTTTCCATCGGTTGAAAAATCGGAGCGCGAAAAAACCCCTGTAGCGTACGTCGCGCGCAACGGCGAAGACATCGCTTTCATGCCTTTTGGGCGCGAAGACCGCATCTTGAATTTCTCGCGGTTTGAGATTGAAGGCGCGGAGAACATCGCGCCGGAAGGTCTCGACGCGTTCGTTTTTACCGAACGGGGCATTTACCGGCCGGGAGACGAAATTCACATCGGGCTGGTAGTGAAACAGCGCAACTGGGGCGGCAATCTCAAGGGTTTGCCGATTGAAACCGAAGTGGTCGATGCGCGCGATCTGCGGGTCCAAACTAAGAAACTCACTTTGCCGGAAACGGGATTCACGGAATTGAGCTACCAAACGGCCAATGAATCACCAACCGGCCTTTACACGATCAACATTTACCTGATCAAAAATAACAAGCGCTCGAGTTTGCTGGGTTCCACCACTGCGCAAGTGAAAGAGTTCCTGCCCGACCGCATGAAAATCGAGACGCGGCTTTCCAAAGGCGCACCACACGGTTGGATTCACCCGAGGGAAATGCAGGCGTTCGTTACCCTGGCCAATCTTTATGGCACACCTGCAACCGATCGGCGCGTGACCGGCAAGGTTGAGCTCACGCCTGCGGCATTTTCATTTCCAGAATTTCGCGACTTCACGTTTTTCGATCCGCTCTTTGACGAAAACAAAAATCAGCAAGAGCAAACAGTCGATCTCGGTGAGCAGAAAACCGATGGCGAAGGCCACGCCGCTTTTGAGTTGCAACTGGAACGCTTCGCCGATGCGACTTACGCCATGCGATTCATCGCCGAAGGCTTTGAAGGCGAAGGCGGGAGAAGCGTGATGGGCGATGTCGGCGCCTTGGTCTCCGCTCTGCCTTATGTGATCGGCTACAAGGCCGACGGCGACCTTCGTTACATCGACATGAACAAGCCCCGCGCGATCGACCTGGTCGCGGTCGATCCACAACTGAATCGCATTGCCGTCGAGAACGTCACGGCCAATGTCATCGCACAGGAATACGTTTCCGTGCTGAAGAAACAGGAGAACGGCAATTACGTTTACGAGTCGGTGCTCAAAGAGCGCCCCGCGAAATCGGAAAAAATCTCTGTCGCCGCCAGCGGTAATCACTACGCGCTTCCGACCGATGAGCCGGGTAATTATGTGCTCGAACTGCGCGACGATCAGAATCGCACTTTAAGCAAGTTGCGCTTCTCAGTGGTGGGTCACGCCGCAGTTGCCGCTACGTTGCAGAAAAACGCCGAGCTGGAGATCAAACTCAATGCCAAAGAGTACAACGCTGGTGATGAAATTGCGGTGAGCGTGACAGCACCTTACAGCGGGTACGGCCTCATCACGATCGAACGGGAAAAAGTCTACGGGTACAGCTGGTTTCAAACGAACACCGCGAGCAGCATCCAGCACATTCGTTTACCTCAAGGTTTTGAGGGTAGCGGTTATGTGAATGTCGCGTTTGTCCGGGCGCTCGATTCCAAGGAAATTTTTGTCAGCCCGCTCAGCTACGGCGTTGTCCCGTTCACGGCCAACATCGAAAAGCGCAGGCTCAAGGTCGATCTCCAAACGGCGGCAAAAGCCAAGCCGGGCGAACCGTTGCACATCGGCTATAAAACCGATCGTCCAAGCAAGATCGTCATTTTCGCGGTTGATCAAGGAATTCTGCAGATCACTGATTACAAAACGCCCAATCCGCTCTCGTATCTCTTTCGCAAATGCGCTCTCGGTGTGGAGACGGCGCAAATTGTCGATCTCATCATTCCGGAATTTTCGTTGCTACGTTCTCTCTCCGCCTTTGGAGGAGACGGCGAAGGGGCGCAACGATTGAATCCGTTCAAGCGCGTCACGGAAAAACCAGTTGTCTTTTGGTCCGGCATCGTCGACGCGGACGCGACCACTCGTGAAGTTGTCTATGATGTGCCCGATTTTTTCGACGGCACGCTAAAAGTGATGGCGGTCGGTGTTTCCAATGAAACCGCTGGATCGGCCGACCGCGATGCGCTCATTCGCGGACCGTTTGTCATTACGCCAAGCGTGCCCGTGCTGGCTGCCCCTGGCGACGAATTTGAGGCTGGGGTCACGGTCGCGAATAACGTTGAAGGCTCCGGCGCAGAGGCGGAGATCGTACTGCGCGCCGAGACGTCCCCGCAACTGTCGATCCTGGGCACGGCGACCCAAAAATTGCGAATTGCCGAAGGGCGCGAGCAGAGCGTGAAGCTGCGCTTTCATGTTAACGACATGCTCGGCTCTGGCGAAATCAAATTTGTGGCCAGCCGAAATGGAATCGAAACGCGCCGGCGCGCTACATTGAGCGTCCGTCCGCCGGTCCCCTATGCGACCGATGTGCGCAGCGGCAATTTCAAGAAACGCAACGCGGATGTTCAGATTACGCGTGAAATCTATTCCGAGTTTGCCAAACGCGAAGCCGCGATCGCAGCGGTCCCGTTGGGTCTCGCACACGGTCTTTACGTTTTTCTCAAAGATTTTCCTCATGGTTGCAGTGAGCAGATCACCAGCGGTGCGTTCTGCCGGCTCGTGCTGGCAGACGAAGCCGATTTCGGCCTCAGTCGCGCCGAGGTAAATGCTCAGCTCGAAAAAGTCTTTGGAATTTTGCGACGTCGTCAAAACGACCAAGGAGCGTTCGGTTATTGGGCGCCGGAAACTGATGAAAAGATCAGTTTCAATTCCGTTTACGCGATGGATTTTCTAAGCACAGCGAAAGCAGCCGGGTTTGCGCCGCCCGCGGACATGTTCGCGAGTGGCTTGCGCTATTTGCAAAAGATGGTTGGGCGCGAACCCTCGACTCTTCCAGAAGCACGGACGGTCGCCTACGGGATTTACGTGCTCACGAGGGAAGGCGTTGTCACCACCAATTACATTCTTAATCTGCGAGATTACCTCGAACAGCATCAGGCTGATGCCTGGGAGAATGACATCACCGGCGTTTATCTCGCCGGCGCGCTCAAACTTCTGCACAAAGACGAGGACGCGGAAGATCTAATCGCCGCCTACAAGATCGATAAGGGATCGACCAGGGAATACGACGATTTCTGCCAGCCCCTCGGATCCGACGCGCAGTATATCGCCATACTCGCGCACGCCTTTCCGGAGCGACTGAAAAAAATCTTAGGCGAGGAATTCGAGCAAATTCTCCAGCCGATTGGGCGCAGCGAGTTCAACACGCTTTCGGCGGCCTACGCTGTTTCGGCGCTGAAATCGTACTCGCACATGATCGCGAAAAAGCTGCCTGACCTCAGCGTTACTGAAATCCATCGAGACAAGCGCGAAGTCGCTCTAACGAGCGGCGCAAAGTTGCTGCAACGTGCCGTTTTTTCCAAAGATGCAATTGCGCTCCGCTTTAAAACCGCCGGAATGCTCAGTGGTCCCGGCGCCTTTTTCCAGGTAGTCGAAGCTGGATTTGATCGACATGTGCCGGCGCAACCGGTCACCGCAGGATTGGAAGTTCATCGCGAGTTACTCGACAAGAATGATAAGCCGGTGACGCAGACGAAACTCGGTGAACCAATTCATGTTCGTCTGTACCTGCGAACTGTGCGCGACGAACCGGTGACCAACGTTGCCATTGTCGATCTCTTACCAGGCGGATTCGAAGTTGTCGGATCATCGCTGCAGCCGGGCGTTTCGACAATTTCCGGCGTCGATTACGTCGACGTGCGCGAAGATCGCGCCGTTTTTTACGCGACCGTCTCGAGCAGCGCACTCGAGATCAATTATCAGATTAAATCGTCTAATCGCGGCGAGTTTACGGTGCCGCCAATTTTCGCGGAGTCGATGTACGAGCGAAACGTCAAGGGCCGCGGCGTCGGAGGAAAGATCAGCGTCACGGAATAGCGTTTTGAGCAACACGAAAATGAAAAAGCGTGTCATCCCGATCCCGCAGTCGCGGGAGAGGGACCTCTCAACCGGGGGTGGATTATGCAAGTTTTACCGCGTGATCCGGGCTCCATGGGTGAGATCCCTCGCTCTGCTTGGGATGACCGCATGGTTTGTTTGGCTGCTACTGCCAAAACCACCGTTGCTAGATGAGATCTCGTTTTCTCAATGTGTGCGCGATCGCAATGGAAAATTGCTTCGAATCACCCTCACCTCCGATCAGAAATTCCGACTCTGGACTTCTTTGTCAGACATTTCGCCCGCGCTGATCGATTCGACCCTCCGGTTTGAAGACAAATATTATCGGCAGCATCCAGGTGTTAACCCATTCGCATTATTGCGCTCGGCGTTTAACCTGCGCGCCAGCGGCGTACATAGCGGAGCATCGACAATTACGATGCAACTGGCTCGGTTGCGTTATCATCTCTGCACCCGCACGCTTCGCGGAAAGTTCGTTCAAATTGTCCGCGCACTCGAACTGGAGCGGCATTACTCGAAGGCCGAAATTCTTGAAGCCTATCTGAATCTCGCACCCTATGGGCGAAACATCGAAGGCGCGGGCGCGGCCAGTCAGATTTATTTCGGCAAGACTGCCGACCATTTGACGACACCAGAGTCAATAGCCCTCAGCGTGATTCCGCAAAGCCCCACTCGGCGGGCATTGTTTGCGGATCGGGATAACCGCTCGCTTGACTCGGCCCAGGGCAATTGGTACGACCGAGCGAAAATCAACCGGCAGTTCTCCGCGCGCCTGTTCAGCGCACGGGCACAAACCGAACGCAAATTTCTGGCGCCGCACTTTGTTCAGCAGGTCCTGGCGACCGAAAAAAATCGCAGCGAAATCGTCACCACGCTCGATTTGGCGAAGCAGCAATTAATCGAGCGACGGATTACCGATTATATCCAAACGAATCGCGGTCGCGGAATTCAGAACGCTGCAGCCATCCTGGTCGATACGCACACCATGGAAGTGCTTGCACAAGTCGGCTCCGCAGATTTCTTCAATTCCGAAATACAGGGACAAGTGGATGGAACACGTGCGCCGCGCTCGCCCGGTTCCACTCTGAAACCGTTCGTCTATGCGCTGGCTCTGGAACAGGGATTGATTCATCCGTTGTCGATCCTGTCTGATGCGCCACACAGTTTCGGCGATTACGATCCGGAAAATTTCGATCGCGAATTCGTCGGCCCGATCCGCGCGTGCGACGCGCTCGCCCGCAGCCGCAATCTTCCAGCGGTTGAACTTGCATCCCAGTTGCATCACCCGACGCTTTACGAATTCCTCCGGAGCGCGGGCGTCAAACTGCCGCGCTCGGAATCGCTCTACGGTCTGACGCTTCCGCTGGGCGGGGCCGAAGTCACAATGGAAGATTTGGTGCGACTCTACGCTGCGCTCGCGAATAACGGAGAGCTGCGTCCGCTTCGCCGCACATCGCGTGATCGAACGGAGCTAAGAGGCCGCTCGATCATCATGCCGGAAGCGGCGTTCCTGACTCTGGAAATGCTCAACTTGCCACGGCCTGAAGTTGGCCGTGCATATTCGGAGCAGGCTGAGCCGGTTTTTTGGAAAACGGGAACCTCCCATGGTTTTCGCGACGCCTGGTCAATCGCAGTCTTCAATCATTATGTCCTCGCGGTCTGGATCGGAAATTTTGATGGGCGCGCCAACGGGAATTTTGTCGGGCGAATCGCCGCAGCTCCCCTGTTGTTTCAAATCATCGACAGTCTGCGCACGACCTGGCCGGAACCGAATCAACCGCATCTCCCGCCTCCAGGCGCAAATTTGAAAAGGGTTTCCTGTTGCGCGGTATCGGGCGACTTACCTGGGCTACATTGTACCCAAAAGGTTGAGGGTTGGTTCATTCCTGGAATTTCGCCGATCAAGTGCCGGAGTGCCAAGAAAACTGCCGCCGCCTTTTTTGCCTGGCACGGCCGCCGAATTTGTCGCGCGCAGTGGAAATGTTCCACGAATCACTTCGCCATCGAGTGAGCGAGAGATTTTACTGACATCTGCGAATACTATCCCGTTGCAAGCTAAGGCGGATGCGGATGTGCGCGAAATTTACTGGTTCGCGGGCAAGACCTTTATCGGCAAGGGCCCGCCACAAGAAGTAGTTTCGTGGAAGGCATCGGCAGGGCAATACGAATTGATCGCCCTGGACGACCATGGTCGCTCGGCCTCGTCCGCGATCACGGTGCAATAATCCCAATCGGCACTTGAACGCAACTTAGTGCGATCGCAGCGTTGTGTTTCATGTCTCGTCACCACACACTGCAACGCGCGCCAGCGTCGACCGTGTAGCTTTATTTGTGAATATGAGAAGCAGAATGTTTCGCGGGTCGATCCCAAGTGATCCGTGATCAGTGAATGGGTAGCGCGAGTATTCTGCTCACACCGTCCGGTTCGCCGCAGCGAATCCGTCCAGTGGCGGACATGTTGAAGACATCTCCGCCACGTCCGTTCGCATGATCCCCGAAAGCTTCCGGGGTCGCGCTGAAGCCTCGGCGAAGGCGCATCCGCTGCCAAAAAAAATGAGATTGCCAGATTTTCGCTGTTCGGTTAAAAACGCCGCTTCACTAGCCTTAACTCCATTCGATCCATGGAAAAAAAATCTTTCTTTCTCGGTGTCTTTCTACTGCTGCTTGGCTTCGGCACGTTCTCGGGCCTGCTGGTTCGAGCAAACCCGACGAAGCAAACTGCGAATGTTACCCAAGCGCAGAACCTCAAACCCAGCTCCCGAGTAATCTATAGCTCTCGGAGCGATGCGCCGCACCTTCCGGGCGACCAGTGTGCGGTACTCCGTGGCCCGATCCTGCTCCTGAGTCCATCGGGCATCAATGGTACTGATACGACCGCAACCGCATTCAACAGTCAGGATCACGAATTCCTAGTTGCCTGGGACCAACTTGTCGGCAACCGCACGTCAGTACTTGCTCAGCGTGTTTCGGTCGATGGCTCGCTCCTCGGTCCGAACAAGACGATCATATTAGGAAACGATACCTTTATCGAGCCTGCCGCCGCCTATGATTCCAATACCAATCAGTACTTTATTACCTGGCGGTACGAAGAGAGTTTGGAGAATGCTTACGGTCGGCTCGTAGCTGCCACTGGTGATCCAGTTGGAGCAGTGGTGCAAGTCTCCAACGCAGGTTTCGAGCAGAGCCTCGTATTCAACTCCATTACTGGCGAGTTCTTTCACCATGCACGGAACTTCGGAGGCGGAGGGGATGACGGCATCTACTACCGCCGAATCGATAGCAACGGCATACCGCTCGGCTCGCCGACAGCGATTACAACCGCCTTCGGAGTCGCTCCAGCAGGTGAGGTCGGAGTGAATTCAACCACCGGCGATTACCTGTCAACTTGGCGGGATCAAACCGCACGAGATCTCAAGGGCGAGCTCTTGCATAGTAACGGCGTGCCGCTAACGCCTCCGTTTGTTATCAGCGACGTCTTTCCCGGCTCTCAGGTCGCCTCTGGCGTGGCCTACAACCCGATCGCGGATCAGTATCTCGTCGTGTTCCCCGGTTTTGCATCACCGAAGCCGCTGTTCGGGCAGCTCCTTGATGCCTCCGGCAATCGGATCGGGCCCTTGCTGACGCTAGTCGCACAGAGTGGGGCTGATTCCGCCGCGCTGGCCTTCGACCCCGTCAACGAGGTTTACCTGGTCAGATGGAGTGACTCGAATTCTAACACGGTTCAGGTGCAGCTCCTGTCTCCCGACGGTCTCCCTCTCGGCCAAGCGCTCGACGTTTTCGTCGGCACACTCCAGTCCACAGCTCCCGGCTCGGTCGTTACGAACACGAATGGGGGTGGATTCCTCGTCACTGGAGTGGAAGTAACGGATTTAGGGGACCAGGTAGTCGCTCGTCTTGTTGACGTGATCAGCGGGTGCTCGTCTACGCCCACTCCAACCGCTACGTTCACGCCGACACCGACTCCAACAGCTACTCATACACCGTCCCCTACACCAACGGCTACATTCACGCCGACAGCTACAGCTACATTCACGCCTACACCAACGGCTACGTTCACGCCGACACCGACTCCAACAGCTACTCATACACCGACAGCCACGCCGACAGTGACACCTACGGCGACCCCAACCGCGACGGCAACACCTACGCCGACTCCAATGCCGACTGCAACTCCGACAGTGACCCCAACACCAACACCTACAGTCACACCCACGGCGACCCCAACCGCTACACCAACGCCAATTCCGACTCCAACACCGACCGCACCAAGGGCACTACAGGAAACCAATGTGACTACCAGCAGCTTTATCGCGAACTGGAGAAGTGTAAGTGGTGCGACCGGTTACAGATTGGATGTGTCCACCAACAAGTCTTTTAGCAGTTACGTACCCGGTTATCAGAATTTAGACGTTGGCAATACCACTAGCTATAATGTCACAGGGCTAAGCCTGAATACGACCTACTATTATCGGTTGCGCGCATATAACGGCAACGGCACGAGCCCGAACTCCAATGTCATCAGGGTAAAGACGCGCAGGCGCTAAGAACAGAGGGCGAAAACACGAATGGCCGGTTACCGCGACGACACGAACTCGTTGCGCGGCAAGCGTCGTCCCGGCCGGATAACAATCATCTGGCCGCACCAACTCGGATTTGTCTCGGTTCCGGAGCCATCGCTGACTCCACCAGCGACTGCTACTCCAACACCTACTGCTATAGGAACGCCTACGCCGAGAGCGACACCCACACTCACATCGACAGCAAGCGCCACGGCCACACCCACCGTGACTCCAACTCCAACAGTGACCGCGACGCCTAGTCCCAAGCCCCACCCGACTCCCCCGCCGCGTCCAACTCCGCGGGCTACACCACCGCCTCACCCTAGTCCGCCGCCGCCTTAATCAGCACGCCCAGGTGATCCGTTAAAATGTTGAAGTGTTGAAGCGGTTTGAGCGAAGGCGTCGGCCCAACAGCGGTGCGAGGACGCACGCGCACTCCCAAGGCACTTCGTGCGAAATCGATGCGAGATGCTGACTTGTTTCGCCCAAGCTTTGGGAGTGCGACCGGCCGTCGCGTCGCTTTTGCGAGCAAACTGCACGATGTCCAAATCTCGGTGAATTTGCAGACGTCGTGTTGCTGGGGTTCTTTTCAATCGCCAATCATCAATCCGCCCGTCTTCGCCGAAGGCTACGGCGGGCAAGCAATCCGCAATCGTCACATGTCTCGTCATTACACATTACAACGCGCGCCGCGATCGACGTCGGTCCACATCGATTACGCAATGGAGCTGAACGAACAGCAGCTCGCTGCGGTGACGGCACCGCCGGGACCGCTTTTGGTCATCGCCGGCGCGGGCTCGGGTAAGACGCGGACGCTTACTTATCGCGTGGCGTATCTGCTCGAGAACGGGATCGATCCGCGCAACATCCTGCTGCTCACGTTCACAAACAAAGCCGCGCGCGAAATGCTCGGTCGCGTGGCGAATTTACTGCCAATCGATGCCAGTGGGCTCTGGGGCGGAACGTTCCATTCAGTGGGAAACCGCATCTTGCGCCGGCACGGCACGGCGCTCGGTTACTCGAGCGGGTTTACGATCATGGACCGCGAAGACCAAAAGGATTTGATCGATGCTGTCGTAACCAGCGCAGGGATCGATCCGAAGGAGATTCGATTTCCGAAAGCCGATGTGCTCGCGGAAATCTTCAGCTTCGTCGTCAATACGGAAAAGCCGGTGGAGGAATTACTTGCGGAAAAGTTTCCGTACTTCCTTCCGCTCCTCGAGAAGATTCAAGACGTTCGGGAGCGCTACGAAAAAAAGAAAGAGGCGACCAACTCGATGGACTTCGACGACCTGCTGCAAAAAACCTTGTCCATGTTACAGCAGCACGAGCGAATCGTAGAAATTTATCGCCGGCAGTTCCAGTTCATTCTTGTCGATGAATACCAGGACACTAACAAAATCCAAGCTGATCTCGTTGATCTGCTCGCCCGCGACCACCGGAACGTCATGGTCGTGGGTGATGATGCGCAGTCGATCTATTCGTGGCGCGGCGCCAATTTCCAAAACATTCTCGAATTTCCGAAGCGTTATCCCGATGCGCAGGTGTTCAAGATTGAAATGAATTATCGCAGCGTCCCCGAAATTCTCGAAGTAGCGAACGCGGCCATCGCCGCAAACGTCCAGCAATTTCGAAAACACTTGAGCGCAACGCGCGAATCAAAAGCGCTGAAGCCGGCTTTGGTGGCGCTGAACGACAGCGCCGAGCAAGCACAGTTCGTCGCGCAGCGGATTCTCGAATTGCGTGATGAAAATGTCGATCTCAACGACATCGCTGTGCTTTATCGCGCACATTATCACGCGATCGAACTACAACTGGAGCTTTCCCGGCGTGGAATACCCTACCAAATCACCAGCGGCATCCGATTTTTCGAGCAGGCGCATATTAAAGATGTGACTGCATTTGTGCGCGTCGTAGTCAATCCCCGCGATGAAGTCGCTTTCAAACGGATGGTGAAATTGCTTCCAGGCATTGGCAATCGCACCGCTGAAAATCTTTGGCAAAGGTGGGAAAGCGGTCTCGCTGTAGCCGGGATCAGTGATCCCGGCCGGGAAAAAACGTCTGAGTCAGCCGGGGCCAACGCCCCCGGCTACAGCTTTGGCGAACGCCTCGTGGCCATGCCTGTTCCGGTGAAATCAAAGAAGGCGTGGGAACAACTCGCACATACGCTGGACGAAATCGCTCCGGCTGGTCAGCCCAGTATGCCATCGGAAATGATCACCTCCGTGGTCGAAGCCATCTACGATGATTATGCCAAAGCGAATTTTACAAACTACGAACTCCGCCGTGAAGATTTGAATCAGCTCGCGATCTTTGCGCGTCAGTTCAAAGACGTGCACGAATTTCTCTCCCAATTGGCGCTGATCAGCAACGTTGATGCCGAGGCCGCGCCAGGCCAAGTAATCGACAAAGAGGCCGTCAACCTTTCTTCGGTGCATCAGGCCAAGGGCCTTGAGTTTCACACTGTGTTCGTGATCTGGTTAACCGACGGGATGTTTCCCAGCAATCGCTCGCTCGATACGCGCGACGCGCTCGAGGAAGAACGGCGTCTGTTTTATGTGGCCATCACACGCGCGCGCGATGAGCTTTATCTCGCTTATCCGCAAATGCGCCTGAGCGGAGGGTACGGCGATGTTTTCCAAAGGCCCTCGCGTTTTCTCCAAGAAATCCCAAATGAGCTCGTGGAAGATTGGCAAGTGAGTAGAAAATGACGAAGCCCGAATGACGAATAACGAAGGAAGACTCTGATGATCGCATGACGAGAACAACCGCAAAAATTTTTCGCCATTCGTGCTTCGTCATTCTTTCGTCGTTCGTCATTCGTCATTCGTCATTTTTCAGCAAGTGAACCTCTCACCGGAAAAAAAGATAGCTGGTGTCCTCGTGCCTGTGTTTGCATTGCGCGGAGAGAACGATTTAGGTATCGGCGACATCGGCGCGTTGCGGGAGTTCATCGATTGGGCAGCCGAGATTGGATTCAAGCTCGTCCAGCTTCTGCCCATCAACGAAACCGGGACCGACAACAGTCCATACAACGCGATCAGCGCTATGGCGATCGAGCCGACGACGGTGCACCTGGCGCCAAACTCGCCGCAAGATCTAACGCGGGAAGATTTTGATGTCGTGTTAGCCGGTATCGACCTTCCAGTGCTCCGCAGCGGGTCAATCAAGTATCGCCAGGTGAAAAAATTGAAGCGACGAGTCCTTGAAAGAGCCTTCGCGAATTTCTCTGCCCGCGCCAGCGTGGATCGACAAACTGCTTTTCAGAGATTCTGCGAAGAAGAATCCATGTGGCTGCATGACTATGCATTGTTTCGGGTCTTAATGGAGGTGAATGACGATAGCCCGACGTGGAATCGCTGGCCGGCGCAATTTCAATCGATGGAACGAGCACGAAACTGGTTGAGCGATCTGCCCCAGGATCAACAGACGGTCATAAGGGATCGGCAAAATTTCTTCGGCTATGTGCAGTGGATCGCGTACCAGCACTGGCGCGAGATCAAATCGTATGCAGAATCGCGGGACATCGCGCTGATGGGCGATATTCCATTTGGTGTGAGTTATCATAGCGCCGATGTGTTCACGCGGCGGGATGAATTCATGTTGGAGTGGTCGGGCGGGGCGCCTCCAGAGCCGTATTTTAAGGATGATGCCTTTGTGCAAAAATGGGGTCAGAACTGGGGTATACCGGTTTATCGCTGGGAGAAAATGCGTGCAAACAAGTTCGCGTGGTGGCGCGAGCGCGTGCGCGCAGTCCGATCTATCTTTCATCTCTTTCGGATCGATCACGTGCTTGGGTTTTATCGTATCTATGCCTTTCCCTGGCGGCCGCGGAAGAACAACCATTTCCTCCCGCTCGATTGGAATCAGATGCTGGAACAAACCGGCGGCCGGGCGCCACATTTCATTCCGCGGGACGATCAGACACCAGAAAACTGCGAAGCAAATAAACGCGATGGCGAAGAGTATCTGCGCATTGTCTTGGAAGAGGCTGGCTCCACATGTGTGATCGGCGAAGACCTGGGCATGGTACCCGATTACATGCGCCCAGACCTGCACTCGTTAGGCATCGCCGGATTCAAAATCCCGCAATGGGAAGTGCGCGATGGCGCGATCACGCCGGGAAACAAATATGAACGGCTTTCGGTTGCGACGTATGCCACCCATGATCACAAGCCCGTCCGCGCATTATGGGAAGAAGTCTTCGAACATCCAACAGCTACTTCGGAACAATCGAGATTCGATCTGGCAAAGATCGCCGTCTTCGCCGGTTTCCAGCCAACCATCGACCAGATCCAGTTCGAAAAGGATTTCTATCCGGCGATCATGGAAGCGCTTTTCAAGAGCGAGTCGTGGCTTGCCATTGTCATGATCACCGATCTACTGGCGCGCAAATATCGCTTCAACGTCCCTGGAACAAAGGCGAACTTGAATTGGACACGGCGGATGCAGCGCTCGATTGCGCAGCTACGCTCCAGTCGCAAGGAGCGAGAGAGAATGAGCTTGATCCATGAGTTGCTGGTAAAAACCGGAAGGACGTAATCCGGATTGGGGAGCGAGGGCGCCATCGCCAGCGCGCGAGGCGCGCGCGCTCCCCACCCGCTTATCCGCTTTTTTCAATCGGCGCGCCGACCTTGTTGCCCCATTCGGTCCAGGAACCGTCATAGTTACGGACATTATTTAATCCCAAGAGATAGGTTAGCACGAACCAGGTGTGACTCGATCGTTCGCCGATGCGGCAATAAACAACTGTGTCCTTGTCGGGGCCGACTCCGCACTGATCAAAATAAATTTTGGCTAGTTCTGAAGCAGATTTGAACGTGGCGTCATCATTAGTAGCCGTTTTCCACGGCATGCTTTTTGCCCCGGGGATATGGCCGCCCCGCAACACGCCTTCCTGCGGATACTCCGGCATGTGCGTGATCTCGCCCTTGTATTCACCTGGCGAACGCACGTCGATTAGAGGGTTGCCGCTTTTGCTTTGCGCCAGCGCTTCATCGAAGAAAGCACGAATCTCTTTGTCGAATCGTTTCTTCGGCACCGGATAATTTGTCTTTGGATACTTGGGAACTTCGCGCGTCATGGGGCGGCCTTCGGCTTTCCATTTGTCCCGACCGCCATTGAGAATTTTCACCTTCTCATGTCCAAACAGCCGGAAAGCCCAGAGTGCGTAGCAGGCCCACCAGTTGGCTTTATCACCATAAAAAATGCAGGTCGTGTCTGGCGTGATCCCGTTACGACTGCAAAGCTCCGCAAATTTCTCAGGCGAGATATAATCACGGATCACCGGGTCCTGCAGATCAGCACGCCAGTCGATATGTACTGCGCCGGGAATGTGCCCGGTATCGTAAAGGAGCACGTCTTCGTTTGACTCAATGATCCGAATTCCTTCATCTTTGAGGTGTTGCTCAAGCCAATCGGTCTGCACCAGTGCTTCGGGATGCGCGTATTGCGTAGGATGCGTAGCCATAGGGACAAAAACTTCAGGCTGCTCTCACAGACCGGCAAGGGATTTTACAATCTGATCGCCGATAGACGCAGATAAGACGACTCGCCCATGATCGGGCGGCAGTTCCTACGTCCTAATGCTTCCTCGCTTGCAACAGCTTGATTGCGTCGCGCAACTCCGCGGCGCGTTCGTAAAGCTCCTTTGCAATCGCAGTTTGCATCTCGCGCTGCATGATCTCCAGTTTGGAAAGCGGGCGCTTTGCTTTCACTTCCTCAAGCCATTCCTCGAGAAATGCGATCTCGGAGCTCTTCGATACCAGTTCCGGAAAGTTTGACTGTTGCAAGAATTCCGTGATCGCATCACGGCCGTGCTCAATTTCGCCTATGGCTTCGGCAAATTTGCCCTGCCCAAGCAAAATAGACGCCTTGGCGCGCGTGTTCATCATGAGCACGTAAGGCCGGAACTGTTGGAGGCTCCAGGAAAATTCCTCGCGATCCGTGTGCTCGGAAACAAACGTGAAAAGATCCAGATTGCGCTGCGTATCGCGGACTACGCCTTCGAAATCATTGATCTGAAACAGGCTTAGATAACGATGATAATATTGGATGCCTTCCTGTTGAAGCTCTGCGCATTGTTCAGGCGTAAGCTCGTAGGTTTCGCCTTTCGCCGCCGTGCGGGTCGCCCGCTTTTGATGGTATTCCAAAAGCGACTCACAATTATGCGGCCGGCGGCCGTCCGGCCGGCCAGCCACTTCCATTTGTAATACGCCCAGGTCCACCCGCAGCTGCAATTTCTCGCGCCCATCGAGCCCGGCGATCTTACGGACTTTGATATTGCCGTTCTCGTGCGGCCAATCTCTCAGGATGGTATTGAGATCCAAGCTCATCGGTAACCAAACATCGAACACTTAACGTTGCCTTGTCAATAATATCGCGAGTGCGCTTCCTGTTAGACGTAGCCGCCTGATCGCGAACGCCTTCAGAGTTCCGACCGCAAATCATCGGTTTTGCAGACGACGCGCCTGCATCTACAGTGTGGAAAATGGAAGACGCGATCGAGTCGTTTATCCGTTTCCTCGCCATCGAGCGTGGCCTTTCTGAAAATTATCAGCTCTCCACCCAAAGGTCATTGAGCGAATTCACGCGGTGGTGTGCCGCCAGGAAAAAAATCGAAGATCCGCGCTCGGTGACCTTGCCGGCTATCAGCGAATATCTTGCAGATCGCAAGCGCGCTGGCCTCTCCGCTTCCTCGATCAAACTCATCGTAGTCGCGTTGAAGATTTTTTTCCGGTTCCTGGTCGCTCAAGGCAAGCTTCAGCGCGATCCGGCTGAAGCGCTGACACTCCCGCGAATCGAGCGGTATCTCCCGGAAACGCTGAACGAATTGCAAATCGAGCAGTTCCTGGAAAGGATCGACACGAATGCTGTTCACGGATTGCGCGATCGAGCGATGATTGAGCTACTTTACGCCAGCGGTCTGCGTATTTCTGAGCTTGCAAACGCGCGTCTTGAGAATTTCAACTTCGAAGAGCGAGTCGTGCGCGTGACTGGTAAGGGCAACAAGACCCGCGTTGTGCCCGTAGGTCGCAAGGCGTGCGGAGCGCTGGCGGCGTACTTGTCCACCGAGCGGCCGAAACTCGTAAAGCGCCGTAGCAGCAGCGAGATTTTTCTTTCGGAGCGCGGCACCAAACTAACCACAGCGCGTATCTGGCAGATCGTGAAGGAACATGCGCGCCGCGCCGGACTCGAACAGAACGTTTATCCGCATCTTCTGCGACACAGCTTCGCGACGCATCTCCTGGGGAACGGCGCAGATCTGCGCATCATCCAGGAAATGCTCGGCCATGCTGACATTTCAACTACGCAAGTATATACGCACGTCGACCAACAGCGATTGAAAGCTGTGCATCGCCAATTTCATCCAAGGGCGTAACTAGAGCGATACCGGATTCTCGCCCTGGATCCCCAAGCAGTTTGCGTTTGATCCAGTATCAAGCATCGAGTATCCAGCATCGGCCGCTTTGAGACGGTCGTAATTATGAGGCGAATTCTGTTGTTGATCATCGCGGTCACCGTTGCCGCATACGCTGGTTGGTACTACTGGAATTTTTCCCAACGAATTTCGAGCGCTCCTGTTGCCGGGCTTCTGCCCCGTGACACAATTTTCTTGGCGCACATGCCCGACTTTAACCGGACGCAGAACGAGTGGTATCAATCGGATATTTATCAGCTGTACCGCGAACCAGCTGTGCAGGATTTTTTGCGCAAGCCACTCGGCAACGTGCAAAAACAAAACCCGGTCTCTCAGACGTTGCAGGAGATGGAACAGCTCGACCCAAAGAACGTCTTCTTCGCCTTGACGTCGATAAGCGATAGCGCTCCAAGCGTTGTGGGCGGCCTTCGTTTTCGAGGGACCCAAGAGGCGGCCGAGCGGGTCATCGGCAAATGGCGCGCTATGCTTTTGGATCAGCGTCCGGGAACGAAGGGGGAGAAACTTCAATATCAAGGCCATGAAATCGACGTGGCCAAGGCGACTCCATTTACTCTGGCAACAACGTATGATCGCCCATGGTTTTTCGCGGCAACAAACGTGGCAGAATTAAAGGCATTACTCGATCGCGTCGACCGTCGCGCGAAAAGTTCAGGGGAAACTCTCGAAAATGACGAAGCATATCGTACGGCCATCTCGCATCGGCCATCGAATTACGCAGTGTCTTTCTATCTCCAGCCCAAGGCATTTTCTGAGCGGCTTGCTGCGTTGCGTGCTGCTGTGCAATCAAGCCCGACTCCCGGCGAAACCACGATGCTTGAAAAAATGCGGTGCATTGCGGGTTCGACGCGATTCGAGAACGGAAAAGTACGTGATGTGCTTTTTCTTGGAATGTCAAAGCTCGAGAATAAGGCCACACTCAGCCGCTCCTCGCTAACGCTTGGAACAAAGGAGACGTTTTTTTATCTGGCGCTGCTGCTCAATCTCGGAGAAAAGATGGAAACACTAAACCAGGCCGCTACGCTGGGTGGCGCGGTGCAGAAAGCTTTCCAGGGTTTCGCCATTAGCGGGATTGCAGCCGATGATTGGAAAGCTGCATTCGGCCTCGAGCTGGGAGCGCTAGCAGATTGGCCATCCAGTGCGCATTGGCCATCTTTACTTCTGACTCTGCCGGTGCTGGACATGGCCAAGGCGAATAAGATCATCGAGGCGTTTACACGCGCCGATGAAGGGGCAATTTGGACCCAAACAGAGAAGGACGGTGTCCGCTATTTTTCGAAGCAGTCGGCAGCAACACTCGTCGCAATTACTCCAACCATCGCATTATCTGATCGGATTCTTATCGCCGGTTTCAATCCCGTATCAGTCGAAGAGGCGGTGAAGCGCAGTGGTGGTAGCTCGTCGGAGCTCCTCGATTCGCAAACTTACAAAGCAGCTGAGCGACTGCTACCAGCGCCGACGAATTTTTTTTCATACGTCGATACAGCGCTGTTGTACTCGCGGCTTGATGCTTCGCTTCGACCAATGTTGCTAATGGCGGCGGCTTTCATGCCGGCAATAACTCGCTCCGTTGATCTGGGCAAGATTCCATCGCCCGAGGTGATTACAAAGCACCTGAGTCCGATTGTCTCCTCGCAAAGATATTACCGTGATGGCTATGTGGCGGAGTCGCTCGGACCAATCACGTTGGACCAAGCGGCTATGGGCCTCGCCATCCTGAGCAGCGTCGGCACGGCGGCACGACAACAAGCCGTCACAGGCTTGGGTGGTTGGGCGCCTTCTTCGACAGCCACGCCGCAGCCGCCGATGAGCAGCCCCTCCGCCACGCCGTAGGTGGGAAAGAATTGCTCGGCTGGAGAGCTGCGCCATTTCGGCACTCTTTTAAGTTTTAGCCACGGGAGAACAAAGAAAAGTGCTGCAGTTTGGCAAAAACCTGCTATCTTTCTCGCCTTATGGCTATTCTAAAGAAAAATGCATTCTCCCGTCGCGTTCCTGATCTGGTAACTGAGGAGCTGGTAGCTGTCCTCTCACGGCGTTCGTCGTTCGAATTTAAGCAGTTGTTCGACATCGTGCACGAGAATCTTCGGGCCCGGAACGCTGCCAGCGGTGGCGAGGAAATGCTGCGCTTGCGAGCCTATGAGAAATTGCAAAATCTCGTGGCGCGCGGAGCGGTCAAGAAGAACGGCAAGAAATACAAGGGGTTGCCTTCGGCTTTGGCCAACGCAATTGCCCAGCAGAATGGCCATCTTGCTGGCGTAAAATAACGGAACGCTCCTGAATCTAGGAAATTCCGGATGCCAGGCGAATATTTGCCGGTTCTCCTGCAAATCCTCGTAGCTATCCTCTTCGCCGCTTCCGCGTTGATTGTCAGTGTGCTGGTAGGCAAAAGCGGAAAACGTACGCCCGCCAAGGATATCCCGTATGAATGCGGCATGATCCCCCAGGGTGAACGCCAGCCGCGCTTCAGCGTGAAGTTTTATGTTGTGGCAATGCTTTTTATCCTATTCGACATCGAGATCGTGTTCATGTACCCGTGGGCAGTCGTGTACCGCGACGCAATCAGGCAGAGCAGCATCATTTTCTGGAGCATGCTCAGCTTCATCACGATTCTGATGGTGGGCTACGCTTACGCGGTCAAAAAAGGCGCCTTGGATTTTAAAAGATAGGGCGGTCAGACGTTACTCCCGGAGATGCCCGCGGCGGCGCTCCTATGCGAACGCTATTCGATCGATTTCCCAGATTTGCTCTCCCGCACCTGGTTGTTGAACGCTCCGCTGCTCCTGGCTGGCGCAGTCGGTTGTTGCCTTAGGTTATATGATGGGAAGCGATGAGGAGCTTCAGACAGATCGTTTCTTTCCTAAGAGAGGATTGGATCGTCGTCGGTTGGGTAATGGCTATGAAGCTACTCCTGTTCTATTTCGGCGCGACGAGCTACGCAGTGTTATGGGATAAGGCTTGCTTGGCAGAAACCGCTTTTGCGCCGGCGTCCTCACGGTCTGGTCGCTATTGCTTTTCGCGTTGTTTGCCGTGCTATTTGCCGGTGGTGAATGGGCATTCTGAGATTCCGAATGAAACCTCTCGGAGCGGATAACGATCCATATCCCTTTGAGCCGCCAAAGGAGGGATGCGCAGTGGTAAGAACTCCTGCAGCGGTAGCCGGTTTAACGAAGCAAGCTTCTGATCACACCCCCCGATTTTTGCCGCTCGTCCTCCTGCTGAGCGTCCTTCTTTGGGTCCTCACCACAACCGGCGGACGACAGGTTTTTGTTAAGGAGGTGCTCGGCGGCGCCTATGATTCCCAGGCGGAACATTTTCTGCGAGGCGATGTGGACGTCGATGCAGAGGCAATCAGTCACGAAGCAATGATCGTAAACGATCACGTACGCATGTACTTTGGGCCGTTCCCGGCGTTGCTTCGGATTCCGTTAAATTTCGCTTATCCGGCGGGGCATGGAAAATGGTCGCGAATTTCAGGATTTTGCGCGAGCGTTGTTGCGCTGTTTGCCGTCGCGGGCGTTGTAGGCACAGCCTTGCGCTCCTCTCCACTTTCCTCACGAGGCCGTAGCTGGCTAGGAAATGCATGCATCGTCGGGTTTGCGCTCGGCTCACCCCTACTCTTACTGCTTGGAAATCTTTCCATTTACGACGAAGCAATCATCTGGGGCCTGGCTTGGTCGCTGGCCGCGCTCTACTTCATCTTTCGCTCGCGACAAGCTGATGGGGCTGCTTTGACACGCTTACTGTTGGGATTCTCGCTCTGCGCTGCCGCAGCTTTACTTTCCCGAGTCACCTTCGGCATACCTTTCATCCTGGTCGCACCGCTCCTTGCCCTACAGGTAAAACGCGAAAAGCGATTAATTAATCTGCTGGCTCTCTTTCTGCCGCTGGGCGCTGCCCTCGCGTTTTATGCTTGGCTAAGCTACGCAAGATTCGGCACGTTCACCGGAGTAAACTATGACTATTACGTCAACCCGGTTCACAGCGAATTTGCGCATAAATACGGTACATTCAGCTCGCGTCGCATTCTCTATAGTTTTGCTGATTACTTCAGCCTGCATCTTCCTGGCCTTGAACGTCGACCTCCTTTCGTCGCGGTAGACCGCCATTTATATAACCATCCTTCGCTCTTTTCCAATCCGGACAGCGAGGTATACCTCTCTCTGCTGTGGTCTTCCAGTTGGCTTGTTTTTGGCGCGATCATGGGATTCCTGTGTTTTGTTCGACGAAAAGTGGGCCTCCTTGGGTGGGGTATTGCCGCAGCCCTCGTCCTTCAATCTCTCTGCATCCTCTCATATTTCGTGCTAGCTCAACGTTACGCTACTGATTTTTATCCTTTCCTGATTTTCTGTCTTGTTATCTTTCTAGGTTCATGCGGCTCAGAGTTGCTATGGTCGCGTCATATAATAATTGGACTAGTCGCTTTCTCAGTTGTTATAAACTCGCTTGCAACAGTCTCCTGGCTCGTCGACGCCGATCTAAATGTGCCCGCCGAGACAAGAGCCGCCTGGGAAAAGCTGTTAGGCCGGCATTCTTATGAAAGATGGAAGTGAGATAACCCGGGCAGCCCCCGGTCGCGGCACTGCTGACAGAGTCCGGCAGCCGCAATCACAAATCTTTGACATTCCTTCGTCGTTCGCCTGTCACGCCGAAGCCCGGCGCAGGCGGATCGCTCGTGCTTCGTCATTACTATGGCATTGAAAACTAACAAGATTCGAGAGTTTCCGGTGGCCATAGCAGTCTCGCTGTTCGCGGCAATTGTCTTCTATTTCTCGACCAAGGCAACCCTGCACGATCTGGATTACACGAGTCAGATCGCCTCAGCCCTGCTCCATGGTCAGCTGGGTCTTCGGGAAAAACCGCCTGACTGGCTGAATGAAATGATCCCGCAGGGAGAGAGATATTACTCAGCTTTTCCGCTGGGAGCAGTGATTAGCATGCTTCCAGTAGCGCTCCTGCGAAACGCGAATGTGCTCCATAGCTTTCCCGGACATATCTTAGCGTCTCTGATTGC
>QHQO01000005.1 GCA_003221195.1 Verrucomicrobiota bacterium | reverse complement strand
AAACTTCTTTCCGCGTTATACCCGATTCACACATCAAACCTAACCAAAAACTCAAAGGAGAAACTAATGACTAAAAACGTGCTAAATAAACTCGGATTCCTTGGCGCAGTCTTTGTGGTGGCCGTGGGATTTCCTCTAATTTTTGCATCGAGGGCATTTGCCCAATTGCCGGCTCCGGCCGCTCCGGCTGCGGGCTCGCCAGCTCCCACAGCTGAGGTCGAGCGCGTGGTTGTGACCGGTTCGAACATTCCCACTGCGGAAGAGACTGGCCCCAATCCAGTCGACACATACCGGCCGCAGGACATCGAGAAACTGGGCATCCGAAGCTCAACGGACCTGCAGGAATTCATCCCGCAAGAGGCGGGTGGAACCGTCAACCTGAACATGGGCAACGGTGGTGACGGTACCGTCCAGTTTAACCTGCGCGGCCTGCTGCCAAAGGAGACTTTGGTTCTAATCGATGGCAAACGGGTCGCCTTTGGTTCGTTGAATGGCGCCGGGACTTTCGCGGGTCCGGACATTAACCTGATACCCTTTTCGATGATCGATCACGTTGACATCCTCAAGGATGGCGCCTCGGCTGTGTACGGCTCCGATGCGATCGCCGGCGTGGTTAACTTCTTTTTGCTCCACAAATTCCGTGGCTTGGAGATTGGGGGCACTTACGGGAACACAGATCTTGGGGCATCCAATGACATGGGCGAGTGGGAAGCATGGTTGAAAGCCGGCACCGGAGATGACAAAACTGATATCGTGGTCATTGCCGATTTCTTCGAGCGCACCGGCGGTCTTTTCAGCCGCGACCGTGACATTTCTTCCAACGGGGATTTCATTCGCTTTGGCGGGCTCGATAACCGCAGCGGAAACCACCCTGGCCACTATGGAGGGTTCGTGGGTCGCCGTTTGGTTCCCAGTTTGTTCTTCAGCGCAAATACTCCGCCGCCACATTCAGCTCCCAACGTGGTGACTTCTCCATTTTATGTTCCTGCGACCAGTAGCAAATTGAATAACGGGCAGGGTTTCTTCAATGGAACCTTTGGGATTTAGACGGGAACTACGCCGCGTATAACTTCGCCTCCGTCACACCAAATCTGCCGCCGGGAGACCGTCAAGTGTACTATGGTTCGTTCACGCGGGACCTGTGCGATAAGTACCTGACGGTGTTTGCCGACTTCAAATATGCGCGCTCGTATTTCGATTCATCGCTGGCCGCTGTGCCATTTACGCCCGATCCATTCCACATTGCGGGAACTGACTTTCCTACCGTAGGGCCTACTGGCCCGTTCGGCATCAGTGTGCCAATCCAGAATCCGTTCAATCCGTTCACAGTTGGGGATACGACTCTGGTTATTAACGGAGCGCCGGTTCCGCTGACCACCGGGATTCGGTTTCGCGGCATTAACGATACCGGCACAAGGAGTGAAAAATTCACTTACTGGGACCAACTCTTCGACGTGGGCTTGAAAGGAGAGATGGGAGAATTTAGCGATTACTTCAAGACGTGGAACTGGGAAATGGGTTTCCGTTACTCTCGCAACGAGGGCCAGGACCTGTCGGTAGGCGAAGTGAGCCAGCCTGGATTGCGCGATGCCCTATTGGACACAGACCCACACACAGCGTTTAATCCCTTTGGTGGGTTTTTCCGCCAAAACACCGCGGCAGCCAGGCAAAGAGTCTATGTCACATTGCATAACTCAGGTGAATATGAGTTGCCCATAGGTTACGCCACTTTTAACGGTGACCTGTTCAATCTTCCCGCCGGGCCAGTCTCCTTTGCCATTGGCGGCGAGTACGACGCGCCGAGATTTACTCGCGATCGTGACGTGCTCAATAACACGTTTAACTCCATTGGCTCAGTGGATGGGCAAAGCTTCAGGGTGAATCGGGATGTCTGGGGAATCTACGAGGAAATACGGGTGCCATTCACCAGTCCTACATGGAACTTCCCTGGGTTCTACAGCTTCGAGGTGGACTTTGCCGAGCGAGAAGAATGGTACAGCAACAACACCTCTACGGTGCTGCCTTCTGGACTCTTCCCGCTCCAGCCGGCAACACACACCAGGTATAATGCGCAAAAGCCGAAGGTGTCAGTGCGCTGGCAGCCGCTTAATCCCAAGTATATCGGGGCGTTGACCCTGCGCGGCAGCTATACCGAAGCCTTCCATGCGCCGACTTTGTCAGAGCTCACGCCTGCGAGCTCGCAGGCCTTCCCGATCGTGGCCGATCCGTTTTCGAGTCAGACCGAGCCACAGATTGAGGAACGTATTATAGGAAACCCTAATCTGCATCCGGAAGTGGCCTATGAATGGACCTACGGAATTGTATACAGCCCGAAATGGATTAAGGGCCTGACACTGAGCGCCGATTGGTGGCATATTGATATGCGCGACATCGTGGCATTCCGAGGTGCGCAAACCCTCATCGTGGAGAATCCCCCGACCCCGGGTGTTGTGCAGAACGGGCCGATTGTTTTCCGGGGTGTGAGTTCAATTCCAGGCGAGGCTGGGCCAGTCCAATTCGTGATCGATCCGAGCAACAACCTTTCAGGCGCAATCTTGGAAGGTCTCGACTACGAAGCGATCTATATACTGGACTCAACGATCTTCGGACACGGGGACTGGGGAAGGTTGACCACGACTGTCAACGGCACCTGGCTATCCCGGTTTGAGTTTCAAGCTGCGCCCGAATTTAAGCGGTTTGGTATCGCGGGCACATTCCAGCCGCCGGGAGGTACTCTGACCAATTCGTTGCCATGGAATCGGGCCAACTTTAGCATCTTCTACGATGGTCCGGCTGACACATGGATGGGGGGCTTGGATGTCGGTGCCATAGTCCACTGGACCGGTCAGTATGAGGACGACAACGCCACTCTGACAGGATCGACCAAGCTACAGGAGCCCAGGAGCGGCCCATTGGGTGGTGGTGACGAAGTACGTGCGCGCAAAGTGTCCGCTTGGACTACGCTTGATCTGATCTTGAACTACACGTTTAACCTGCCACCGCCGGCGCCGGCGGAGGTGCCTGGCTTTGCCAAGGATGGTGGTAAGAACGTGAAGATGAAGGACGGCAAGGAAAAGAATGTCGTCCCAGTCTCCACGGCTGAGTATGGCTGCAGCGACTGGAAGTGGTGGCTTAATAACACAACCGTCACGCTTGGCATGCAGAACGTGTTGGATGAGGATCCGCCGTTTGTGGCCGGTAGCTTCGAGAATGGCTATGACGAGTCCGTTGCTAACATCAAAGGCCGGTTCTGGTACGTCGGGCTAAAGAAACGCTTTTAAACTTTCTCCATTAGTTAGGTTACAAAAGAGGCAGCTCACGCGGGCTGCCTCTTTGTCATCCCGAGCCGTGCAGACGGCAACGGATCTCTCCACTCCAATAACGCTAGAACGACTCTTACAAACGTTGTAGCAGCCTCGCTTGTGTCGAGGCGCTCCGCCGGCGTTGTTGCCCTCGGGCAGCACGGCGCCACCCGCCACGGCGGGCCCGCTTTGCGGTGGCTACAGCACCGCGCGTTGGTGATGAGTTCTACGCAGCGCGCAACACAGTCGATCTTCCGCGCGCGCCAGTTTTGTGAGGCTCCACGTTCGACGAACCATTGCTTTTAGGAGCTCGCCTCAGGGCACGGTAGATCCGCGGTCGAATCCCCGTGAACCGCTCGAAAGCCACACTAAAAACATCTGCGCTTCGAAATCCAAGAGACTGAGCAACGCTTTCAATGCTGTTGCGAGGAACTAACAATCGCTGCTGCGCTTCGGCAATGCGCGCTTCCGCGACAAACTGGGCGGGGGTTTTGCCAAAAGCTTCATGGAACACACGAGTGAAGTTACGGCGGGACATGGCCGCTCTTTGGGCAAGGGCGTCTATGGAAAGGTCGTCGCTGAGATGAGAAAAGATCCACGCGGGAAAGTCAGCAAAACGGTCAGACGATTGGATCTGAAACTTTAGCGCTTCAGAGTACTGTTCGTCTTCGCCGGACCTTTTAGCCGGAACTACTAATTCGCGCGCTAAGGCCAACGCGACATGACGACCAAAATCTTCCTCGACCAAGGAAAGCGCGAAATCGACCGCGGAGGTCCCACCGGCGCAAGTGTAGAAAGAGCCGTCTTTGATAAAGAGATTGTTTGGATTAACACGGAGCTTCGGAAACCGCGAAGCAACATCCTTCGCAAACCGCCAATGGATGGCTGCCTGGCGCCTATCCAGAAGGCCTGTTGCTGCAAGCGCGTAGATACCTCTTCCAAGAGCTGCGATGCGTCGCGTATTCGGTGCCCGCTGCTTTAGCCATTTTATGAGCCTTCGGTTGAGTTTTTCACCGTGACATCTGCTGCCGCTGCAAACAAACACAGTATCAAGCGTCGGCGCGGTTTCGAGGTCAACATGTGGACTGATCACGATACCGCATTCTGTGACGCATGGTTCTGCGTTGATACCAATCGTCATCACTCGGTAGCAACGGGATTCACGCGCTTCCGGCTGGTCACTTCTTCGGATTGTTGCCCGTGAAAAAACTTCGGCGATACCCATCAGATCAGCCGCAGCTATCTCTTCGGCTATAATTAAACCAACCGTCTTCGGATTCATGGCTGCAGTGAATGCTTCAGCCAACTTCTCGATCGCGGCTTTGTTTACAATGTCCAGTCGGCGCGGTTCGATAAGGCCACTTTGGCTTCGCGGGTTTGAAGCATTAGGAGATTAAAGCGTTAAGATGGACAGAACCCACCTCTGAAAGCGTTACGCTATACCGCGTCGATGCTGTAACCACTACCGTCGGTGAAGCGATGAATATTGACGCATCACCAGCGCAATGGGCAGTCCTACGCAAAACAGGTGAATGACCAATTGCGACCAGCCCATTGGGGGCTTGAACAAGATCGGCGTATGCAGATAGAGACTGCGAATCCACGACAGGAACGGCGCCGTAGCGAAGTTATTGACCGCGAAAACCGCCGCTCCATAAAGCATTCCCACAGCCACGAGTCCCAAAAGTTTCTTGGGCAGGGAAAACCGCCGAGTTAGCGCGTAGAAAATCGCCGCCACCGTGAGCGCCATCGTAAAATGCATCGCGATGCCCAGAAGAGCCGTTGCGAATCCGCCATTATAAGTGCCACGTCCCAGTAGACCGCCAGCCACGCTTTGCAGCACGTGCGCTGGGGGGAAGCCCGCCAGAACGCGGGCATTGATGCACGCCGCCGTGATGTCGAGAACGCCGACAATCGCGCCTGCGTATAGAATCGGTTTGAGGTCTCTCATTACGCCAAGGTCCCTTTCTTAATTCCTGCTCGTATTCTTACTATTGCTCGCACTCTTGCTCGATTAGAAGTGGCAGTGATTAATTGGGTCACAAGGTCCAGTTAATGAACCTCCATAAGGCCACTTTGTTGCAGTGTTGTAGCTCAGGTCGGTGATTTCGGCCAATCTGGCCGGACGGTTAGCTAAGTTCGATAAGGCTACTTTGCATCGATGTGACGGCAGCCATTCCAACGAGTATCCGGTGCATTTTTTTGCTATTTTGTTCTGTGCATGATGAAAGCGCTGTTTTCTCTTGCAAACCCTACCTTTGGGTAGTAATCCATGGCTGTCGGGACTGAGAGTAATAGCAACATCGATTGTTCTCCGATTTTTTGTCTGGCGAGCTCAATAAGCTTCTTGCCGATCCCTGACCTTTTATAGCCGGGACTGACAGCCAGATCGGCAAGATAACTACACCAGACCCAATCTGTAATTGTACGAGAAACACCCACTAGCTTGTTCTCGTCCCAGGCGGTTACAATCAGATCTGAGTTTTCGAACATTGCTCTTATTCTTTGAGGATCGTGCGTAGGCCTTGGAAGGTCCGCATCGTTGTATAGCTCAATAACTTGTTGGGCGGTTGGTACGACGTCGAACTTGTAGATTACTTTGTTATTCCCGCGCCTCTTCGTGATCATGTAGGTTGATGTGTGATTCACCTGGGCGGTTTTAGAGCTGGCACGGCGGAGACATCAATCAGGTAAATGTCACCGATTCCGTTGCCAGGTGCGCGCAGCTCCTGCAACACCTGATCGGTGGTGCGTTTGGGTGGTTTGGCAGCCAGCGCTGGCAAACGACAACTGGTCCAGATCAGGTATTTGCCATCTGGCGTGAGTTTTGGCGATAACTCGCGTTCCGGCGAATTGATTTCCGCCCCGAGATTGACTGGCTCACTCCATTTACCGTCGGCTTGCTTGTACGAGACATAAAGATCGTAACCACCGAGAGAGTCGGGTCGCTTTGTGGCTGCGAGCAGCAGCATCCGCTCATCTTCGGTAACGAAAGCTTCGTACTCGCCCGCTTCGGTATTAACAGGAGGCCCGAGATTTTCGACCGTATAACTCCCGCCTTTCTGCGGCACAGCGCGATAGATGTCGCCCAGGCCACTGGAATCCTTGCGTTGTGAGCCGAAGTACAGGCTCCCGTTCTTTAAGACGATCGGATAAAAATTATCCGTATCGCCGTTGACCGGCGCTGGCAGATGGCGAGGTGCGCTCCAGCCGGACTCTGTCTTGTCCATCACCCAGATGTCGTGATGTGACTGGCGTTCGCCGCCCGTTTCCACAGGGCGATCGGAGATGAAGTAAAAGTGTTTTCCATCAGCGGTGATGTAGGGATCGGCGTCCTGAAATTGGCCGGAGAACGGCGCGACCTCCGGTTGCGACCAGCTGCCGTCCTTGTAGCGCGAAACGAAGATGGTCCACCGCGAGAAATTGGGCGCCATCTTGAGAAAGTATATCTCGCGGCCATCAGGCGTGAACGTTGGGTGCGATTCATAGTCGCCAGTGGAAATGATGCCGGGCGCAAACAACGTCGCATGCGCGAGCGGCTTCGCCGAATCGTAAGGGGCGGTCTGCGCAACCAACGATGTGCTTACGATCGTCAGGGTTATTGCGCAGGTGCGTGCGAAAGGAAGTGGGCTGATTGCCTGGTATGTATTAGTCATGGGCTTACCTGTCTTTAGCAGATAACCAACGCACAAACTGATCAGTCCGCTAACAGACTAACAGTCCTGCGCGAGTCAATGCCCAGGCCACCAAACAAAACTTTTACTGCTTTTCCGTCTCGCCGGAGCGTTAATCTGGAATCTCGGCTTCGACGAGCTTCGATAAAAGAATGAGCGACTCTTGCCAGCCGAGGTAGCATGCCTCCGCTGGTATGGCGCCAGGCACGCCTTCCTGCACAATGTTCAACTCCGTCCCGCAGGATACTTTGTTGAGTGTTATCGTTGTCTGCATTTCGCCGGGTAGATTCGGGTCATCGAATTTGTCCGTGTAACGGATGCGTTCGGGAGGTGCCAGTTCAAGATATTTTCCTCCAAAGGAATGGCTTTTACCCGTAGTGAAATTAGTGAACGACATCTTATAGGCGCCGCCGACCTTTGCATCCATCTGGTGAACCTTTCCCGTGAATCCATTTGGCGGAAGCCATTTCGCCATCGCATCTGGATCAAGGAATGCGCGATATACTTTATCCGGCGCGGCACGGAGCACGCGGTGAAGCCGAATCGTGTTTGTAGTGCTTGGTGACATAATTACTGGTTGATGAGGTTGTTGTATCTTTGAATGTTAGAGAATTTCAAATTGCCGAGCTCACTTCTGTTCTGGAGGCGCGACGCTAATCATCCATCCGATTCCGAAACGGTCCTGGACCATACCAAAGCGGGGCGACCAAAGGGTTTTTGTAAGCGGCATCTTTACCTCTCCCCCTTCTGATAGCCCAGCGAAAACGCGATCCGCTTCCTTCTCACCAGGGACAGAGAGCGAGAGTGAAAAGCCTTGAAAGCTGGCTTTGTCCGCGGAGCAGCCGTCTGACGCCATCACAGTCGTCTGGCCAACACGGAAACTAGCGTGCATGATTTTGTTTTCGAAACCGGGCGGGACCGTACCGGGTGGTTGCGGTTCAGGACTCTCCTTGAAGCGCATCATCATCTC
>QHQO01000251.1 GCA_003221195.1 Verrucomicrobiota bacterium | reverse complement strand
ATTATCAATCACCAGAATCTTGCGGTGATTGCGCAAATCGATGCGTCCTCGCAACGGACGCAAGAGGGGATTGCCGATGGGCAGGGCGGTAGCCAGCTGAACGCCGGCCGCCTGCATGGCTTTCCAATGTGGGGACTCGATCATGATGCGCGAGCCCAACCCATCGGCCATCGCCCGGCAGATGACCTTGCGCTCGGCGGCCCGCTGTAGTGCCTTGACCACTTTGAGTCCGTTGTTATCCGGCAGCCAGATGTAAAAGATCAGATGGACATGATCCTGAGAAGCATCAATATCTGCGACCATGGACTCGATGGTCGCGTTGGAATCTGGCAGCAACGTCGCGCAGTTGCCACCCACGGGCTCGAAGCCATTGACCGAGTGTCCGAGCCGGAAGAGGTGGGCGTAAGTCTCTGGAATTTTCGGTTGCAGATTAGGCGAATCCATTCCCGGGGCCTTGGTAAGGTCAGGCATGACGGCCAGCACTGCGTACAGGCGACTAACACGCCGGCGGCCGATACTGGTTTCACCGAGAAGGATATAAGTCAGGATGCCGATCACGGGCAGGACAATCATGACAACGATCCAGGCAACCCGTGAAGCCGGCTGCCGGTGCGGCCGCAAAATGACCCGCGCAATCACGCCGAGGTGGACCAGGAGAAAGGCTCCCGTCCACAGTGCGGTTAGGACCTGACTCTCAGTCATTCATTGGGCTGGGTTGACGTGGTCGTTTTCAGAATTTGAACAGGAGCTAACGGAGGAAACAGAGAGGCAGAGAACATTTCCTCTGTTAGCTCTGTTTGCTCCTGTTAAATTTTCCGGCTCATTTGTTACACCTCCGGCGCAGGCATCGGGCCGAAAAATATTCTGATCACCTTTTCCTTCCCTATTACGCGCA
The DNA here is from genome assembly GCA_003221195.1 of Verrucomicrobiota bacterium. GTDB lineage: Bacteria > Verrucomicrobiota > Verrucomicrobiia > Chthoniobacterales > UBA10450 > Udaeobacter. The sequence goes on along the minus strand of QHQO01000251.1, from coordinate 640 downwards.
CCAGTTCGTGCATCATGCAATACATGGCAATAAGTACGAACAGAATGATCTGAACAGCCCAGAAATGTGGCCAGACGATTTCCGCCAGCAACTTTCGATTGCCGGCCACAAAGCCGCCAGTTTGCCGCCAGAAATCGATAAGACGCTCCACATAGTGAATGAGCGTGGCCATCAACAGGTAGATCAAGGTCTTCCACGCGACGTTGTAGATCAGAGGTTTATTGGGAAAGCGATTAATCATCGGCAGCATGTCCGCGAGTAACACTGCCTTGCCCAGGATAAGGGCGGCGACCGCAATCGACACCGAAGAGAGCGGCGAAATCCCGGTTCCTTTCAACATCAATACGCGAATGAACGTGACAATATGCAACGCGACGAAGAAGAAGATCGTCGGCGGAAGTAACTTGAAGAACTCCTCCTTTAGCTTGGTCATTTTCAAATGACTTCCTTTCGACTAAGGACGAGCCGCACGTGGGGAGCAGCCCGCGGGTTTCATGATCGAAGGAATCAGGTGATTGATAAGAAAGGTGGGCGGCCTTGCGAGCCGCCCCACCGTAAGCGTCATTTATGTTACTCTGTTACTGGCTGGTACCTTTGCTGGCTGCCTCTGCCTCTTGCATCCTTTTCGCCATCTCCGCTT
>QHQO01000004.1:12389-13990 GCA_003221195.1 Verrucomicrobiota bacterium | reverse complement strand
AGCTGTGGCTTCCGTCATGAAAACGCGCGCGGTTGGAAGACGTCGCATGAGTACCGGCAATGTGCCTACGTGATCCTGGTGGGCATGCGAGACCAGAATCGCCTCGATCTCCTGACCTGCGATCGCTTTGAAATTCGGCAGCGCATCTTCACCGGTGTCCTTGGGATGCATACCGCAATCGAGCACCAGTCGATGGCGGCCCATCTCGAGGTAATACGAATTCGCACCAATCTCCGTGCGGCGTGTTAAATTAATGAATTTCAAATGCAGTTCTTGTTATTACACCTTTCAAGTCTTCTATCAGCCGCGCAATTCTCTGAACAGTCGCTTTCGCGATCAGTCTAAATAACGGTTGCATGAAAGGAGAAAAGCAGTCGCAACGCAGTCCTGACAGCCATCTTGAGCAGGACATTTGTATCCACATCTTCACCGTCTCTTCGGCGATGGTCGGGGTTTGCCTGACGGTTATTGGATTGATCCGCGTTGTGATTACGCTTGGCACCGCAGACACGCTGGCAGATGATTTGCTGGCTGCCGACGCACTGCTGTTTCTGATCTCTTCTTTGCTTTCTTACTGGGCGCTTCGCTCGCGGGGTCTGCGCAGAATGCATCGCCTTGAAAGAATTGCGGATGGGATCTTTATCGTCGCCATGATCGGTATGGTCGTGGTTTGCGCGTTGATCACATATACGCTTTCAATGCCGTCCGGTAGTTCGCCACCTAGAGCACGTCTTTAGAGCTGCCTCTGACTACGATAAACCAACGTCGCTTACCGCGGTGGTGTTGGACGTGGCGCTGGCGTCGGGCGGGACCTTGGTGTTGGAGTGGGCCTTGGCGTAGGTACAACGCAGGCTTTAAAGAAGATTGGATCATGGTTGGCGAAAGGCCGACCAAAAGGAACGCCATTTCCCGTGAACGCTCCATAGAAGCAATTACCGACCGCTTTCATCTGCATGTAATCTCCTAGCACCCGCTGTCGCGAGTTACCGTTGTCAGCAGCAGAAGACAGGAAAGTCAATAGCATCTGATCGCTGAAAGTAACACCTTGGTCGGTGCTCTGTGCCAGGTGGGCCGAAAAGATTGGGAAGTCTGGCGAGAATCCATCGAAGGTGTAGTAAAAAACTCCGACTGTCCCGTCACTCGTTACTGCAACCGACGGAATAGCGGCTTCTACTTGACCTGTCACGAAGTTTTCTGGTCCGACAGTCACACCACCGCCTCCATCATCCTGGATTCTGCGGATAGCCAGGCGGTTGTTGCCAGTGCCGGCATCACGGTTCCCGTAAGCGTAATAGATATCCCCGTTATTTGGATCCACCGCAGCATGGTCCACTCCGGCCAAGAAGGGCATTCACAGTACCGAACTTGGGAGTTGGCTGCGTACTATCGGCATTGGCCACGATGATCGGCCATGGTTGATCTACCCCTCCGGGCGGCGGGGAATTATTGAAATTCGTAGCCTGCGTGACGCCACCAATAACCAACCAGTTCCACGCCGCGGCACTCGCCGGGTTCGTGGTTGTGCCGCTAAAGATGTCGCTGATAAGAAAGGTGCCCGACATCTGATTAGCCATTCCGTAATCGACGTTCTGATCACACGG
>QHQO01000004.1:0-12287 GCA_003221195.1 Verrucomicrobiota bacterium | reverse complement strand
CGGCCTTATACCCTTTGGGGCGTAATCTTCACGAAGCGCCGGCCGCCTGTAAGGTGTGGTGTCCGGCGGTGCGTCTCGGGTTGACTCTCGTGCCTGTTGTTGTGCTTTGTTTTGACCTTGCGCGATCGCTGTTGTCACTAAAGGTGAGCTTCCTCTTAGCACGCATACCAAACCTGCAATGAATAGAGCTAAGCCTGCCTTCGTTAGTCGTGTCATAGCCTCAGTCCTCTTTTGTTTGTTTTTGAGCTAACAAAATCCCACGTTCGTTAACGATGGTATTGATTTGCAGTGGGTTGAAAACTGCTCTCGCAAAGTTTCAAGGATAACTACAGCGACGACAAGCTAAATTCGTTAGACGCGAATGATGCGCGCGATGAGTGGGATAAACCGCGACTACAACCACTCTTCGAAGATCCTTAACCAATTTCCGCGGAGGATCTTTTCGATCTGCTGGTCATTGAAACCGCGCTCGATCAGTTTGCGAGTGAGATTGCGGGCGTGCGCATGGTTCCTTAGATCGGGAATGAATTGGGGCGTTGTAAGCTTTTCGGCGAGCTCTCTCTTCGCCGACTCCGGCCACTGGCTGTAGATAAACTCAAAGAAATCAAACCCAACACCGACTCCATTAATGCCAATCAAATTGGTTACGTATTCGATGTGATCGACGTAGCGATCCAAGGTGCTCTCCTCTTTCTTTGGACCCACGAGCACTGAATTGATTCCAATCACACCGCGCCGTTCCCCGATCATTTTGATCTGCTCGTCGCTGATGTTGCGCTCGATATCGTAGTAGCGCCGGACATTGGTGTGCGAAACAATCGGCGGCTTTGTCGTCATAGATAAGACCTCGTTGAAGCCTGCCGCGTTGATGTGTGCAAGATCGACAATCACGCCGAGCGCTTCACATTCTCGGACCAGGTCACGACCAAACTCGGTGAGACCCTTCTGCGATGACCCGCTCGAAGCAAAGATTCCACCATGTCCCGCCGCATTACTTCGCGCATGGGTAAGTCCGATTGAGCGGACACCGAGCTCGTAGAAGGCACGCAGAAGATTCAAGTCTGTGCCTAGTGCCTCTACTCCCTCCATTGTGATAACGAGCGCGATCTTTCGGTCTTCACGTGCCTTCTGGATGTCGTGATAGCTTTTAGAGATCGCGAACCGCGAGCATGCCTGCGTCTCAGCGTATAGCCGAGCAATTTGATCGAGCGCCACACGCAGGCCTGAGTCCGGCAGATAACGGTTCTCAATGTAAATCGCGACGCCGACCACGCCGACATTCCCGACTTCGAGTTCCGGTAAAAATTCCGTCTCAAGCACGCTCTTACGCTGGCGCTTTTCGTACAAATCCATCAGCAAATCGAAATGCAGATCAATAATGCCGCCGGTTTGTAGTCGGTCGATTCGTTGTTCAATGGGTTCTTGAGTAGTCATAGGTGTCGCAACCTTCCAAATGAATTATCCCAACGTTTCATGCAATCCATTTTCGGCAAGAGGCCAAGCCGTTGTAGCCGCCTCGCTGCGTCGAGGCGCCTCAGCGGTGTTGCTTCCAGCAGGAGCACGGTCACACGGCGCCTTGGCTCCGAGCCCTACTGGAAACCAGTAAGAGATTCCTCGACTTCGCTTGAAATGGCAGATGGGAGGAGCTGACAGCTACCTGCTTAGCTCAAGCATGCGCCGAATAGGTAGCTCTGCGCGCTTGCGCAATGGCTCTGCCAAAGTGATTTCCGGTTCCATGTTCAAGAGAGCGTCGTACGCTTTTTCGAGCGTGTTCATTTTCATGAACCGGCATTCACCGCAGAAGCAGTTATCTGTCGGCCCGGGGATGAAGGTCTTGTCAGGAATTTCTTTTCCCAGGCGATGCAAAAGACCCGCTTCAGTGACAACAATGATCTCGCGCGCTGGCGATTCTTTACAAAAAGTCACCATTTTCTCGGTGGAACAAACTTCATCGGCCAGCATACGGACGGCGTACGTGCATTCCGGATGCGCCACTACCGGTGCATCCGGATATTGCTGGCGAATGCGGTTAATGCTCCGGGCAGTGAACTCGACGTGCACGTAACAGTTGCCCTGCCACAAATCCATTTTGCGTCCCGTGCGTTCCATCACCCACGCGCCGAGATTTTGGTCCGGAACAAAGAGAATGTTTCGCTCAGGTGGAGCGGCCCGTACGATCTTGTCGGCGTTCCCGCTGGTGCAGATCACATTGGCTAACGCCTTTACTCCCGCACTGCAATTGATGTAGGCGATGACGTAGTAATTTTTGTCCGCGTTCTTTTTCAGGAACTGCGCCAGTTTTTCCGGCGGACACGCTTCAGAAAGTGAGCAACCGGCATCGAGATCTGGCAAAATCACGCGCTTGGTTGGATTAATAATCTTCGCCGTTTCGGCCATGAAATGGACACCGCAAAACAAGATCACATCGGCGTCCGTTTTCGCTGCCTGATAACTCAAACCTAACGAGTCACCGACGAAGTCAGCAACGTCCTGTAACTCGGGCACCTGGTAGTTGTGGGCGAGAATAACAGCGTTTCGTTCGCGCTTGAGCTCCTGCAGCTCTTCTGCAAGATCAACACGAGTTCGCCGTGGACTTCCAAAGTTTATGCCCGCGCTTACCATCGGTTAATATGGCGGTTTTTGGGGCGAATTACAAATGACCCTATCGTAGGGCGTTTGACTCGTTCACTCCCGCTCTCTCGCCTACGTGGGCCGCCCGTCCATGTCGCTCGCGCCCCCGCGCGGCTCGATTCTGTGAACTCTGAAAGCATTCGGAGCTGACACAGACGCCTTACAGCAGCGCCGTCCTCATTGCGTCGATCGGTGGCTCGCGATCGAACCAGATGGAAAACGAGAGCGCACCTTGATGCAGCAACATCGATATTCCATTCGCGCTGCGCGCGCCAGCTTGTTCAGCCGCGTGAAGCAGAGCAGTTTTGGATGGTCCATATACGCAATCGAAAACCATGTGATGCGGTGCAAGTAATCGAGCTGGGATTGGGGCTGGATCGCTCGAATTCATCCCCAGGGGAGTCGCGTTGACGATAAGATCCGTGTCCGCTAGTTGCATGCGTATTGACGATTCCTCCCACGCTATAGCTTCAAGGCGCGCTGCGGGCCCGAGCACTCGAGGTTCCATAAAAAATGGGCGCAACCTCTCTCTGATCGCATTCGCTTTTTCCGGTGTGCGATTGACGAGAACGAGACGTTCGCAGTTCTCAAGCGCGCATTGCCACGCAATAGCGCGTCCCGTTCCGCCACCGGCGCCAATTATCATCACTCGCAGATCGCGCACATCGACGGAGAATTCCGCGCGAATGGCGCGCAGGAACCCTTCGCCGTCAGTATTCGCGCCAACCAGTTTCTTGTCGCGAAGCCGAATCGTGTTCACCGATCCCACGCGGCTGGCAAATTCATTTGCCTTATCGATCTGCCCGAACCCCGCAATCTTGTGCGGCACGGTCAGGTTCACTCCCTCGAAATCCAGGTTTCGCAAAAACCGCAGAGCCGATCTCAATTCATTCGGTCGTATATGAAAACGCGCGTATTGCGCGTTCATCTTGCAGGCTCGGAGGGCGGCATTTTGCACGTCCGGAGAGAGCGAATGGGCAACAGGATCACCAAAAATGCCCAGGCGAATAGGGGGATCAATCTCGCGCGCGACATCATGCCACTTTTCAAGATCAGCGAGTGTGAAGCGTTGGGTGGTTTGCTTTGTCATTCGCGTCGAGACAGTACAACCGCGCGTGTTTTTTTGCGACGACGCAAAAACAACGTAGCACAGCCATCTTGGGTGTGGGGCCGACGGGCATCCTGCCTGTCGGATCAGCACTGCAGGCGAAACGCCCGCTTGCGTCACAGGCTCGCCACGGGACGAGTCCGTCCGACTGGCGGACAAGATGCCTGTGCTACATTGACGCCCGATTAAGATGACGACTACGACCGATCACCCTTCGGATTTTATTCGCGATATCGTCGCGGACGACCTTCGCGCGGGCAAATACAAACAAATCTGCGCCCGTTTTCCGCCCGAACCCAACGGCTACGTTCATATCGGCCACGCAAAGTCGATTTGCCTCAACTTCGGAATCACGCGCGAGTTTGGCGGCATTTGCAACATCCGGATGGACGATACCAACCCGATCAAGGAGGAAGCGGAATATGTCGAGTCAATCATGACTGACGTGCGCTGGCTGATCGATGGTTGGGCGGACAAGCATGTCGGTGGCGCCCCGTTTTACGCATCGGATTATTTCGACCGTTTCTACGAACACGCTGTCGACCTTATCCGCAAAGGCAAAGCTTACGTTTGCGATATGACTTCCGAGGAAACAGACGCTTATCGCCGGCTGGGGAAGGCGAGTCACTTTCGCGATCGTTCGATCGAGGAAAACCTTGATCTGTTTGCGCGAATGAAAGCGGGGAAATTTGCTGACGGGGCGCGCACGTTGCGTGCGAAGATTGACGTAAACGCCGCGAACGTCTGGCTGCGCGACCCGGTGCTCTACCGCATCCGGCACGCCTCACATCACCGTACCGGGGACAAATGGTGCATTTACCCGATGTACGATTGGGCGCACACGCTCAGCGATTATATCGAAGGGATCACGCATTCGGTGTGCACACTGGAATTCGAAGTGCACCGGCCACTCTACGATTGGATTCTCAGCGCCCTCGAACTGCCTGAGCCGCGCCCGCATCAATATGAATTTGCGCGGCTCAATCTCACTTACTCGGTCATGAGCAAACGGAAATTGATCCAGCTCGTGAACGAAAAACTTGTCAATGGTTGGGACGATCCGCGGATGCTGACCATTTCCGGACTGCGTCGGCGCGGCGTGACGGCGAGTGCCTTGCGCGCGTTCGCCTATAATGTTGGCATCACGAAATATCCGAGCACGACGGACATGGCTGTGCTCGAACATACGATGCGTGACGAATTTAATCGTAACGCCGCTCGCCGGCTCGCCGTGCTGCGACCGATCAAGATTGTGCTGACGAATTATCCTGAGGGAAAAATTGAAGAACTCGATGCAATCAACAATCCCGAGGATCCCAAGGCCGGAATGCGCAAGGTTCCGTTCAGTCGCGAGCTTTACATCGAGAGCGACGATTTCATGGAAACGCCTCCGCCAAAATATTTTCGGCTCCGACCGGGTGGAGAAGTGCGGCTTAAGTACGCTTACATTATCAAGTGCGATGAGGTCGTGAAAGATGATGCCGGTAAGGTGATCGAGCTCCGATGTACTGTTGATCTGGACAGCAAATCAGGCGGACCGACTGCTGCTCGCAAGATAAAAGGGACGATACATTGGGTAAGCGCGGCGCAGGCGATCGATGCAGAGGTTCGATTGTATGACCGCCTGTTCAGCGTTCCGGAACCCGACGCGAGCGGCGATTTCAAATCACTTATTAATCCAAATTCGCTGGAAGTCGTGACTGCGAAATGTGAGCCAGCTCTTGCGACCGCGCATCCTGAAGAACGCTATCAATTTGAGCGGCTCGGCTATTTTGCTCTTGATCCGGATTCGACCCGTGAAAAACAGGTGTGGAATCGCACGATCACGCTAAGGGATACGTGGGCAAAGGTGAAGTAACTCAGGCATCCTGCCGGATTGGTCCGGCTGGCTTCCTGCCTGCCGAGTTTCGCAAAAATCCAGGCGAGACGCCCGGCTGCCGTGACAGGCTGAAAGCCTATGTTACGATGTGCAGCGCGCGATCGATTCGCGCCACCACTTTGTCTTTCCCGAGAACTTCAAGGAGGTGATAAAGACTGGGTCCCACGTTGCTGCCAGTCACAGCGAGTCGAGTGGGATGAACAATACCGCCGACTTTTACGCCTAGCTTTGCGGCTGTGCTTTTCAATGTCGCTTCAATTGTAGCAGCATCGAATTTCTCGAGCACGCTTAGCGCCTCGCGAACCGCTTTCAGTCTTGGTTTGTTCTCAGCGGTGAAATGCCTGGCAACGCCCTCCGGGTTGTAATCGAAATCGTCTGTGAAATAGAATCCGCAATAGGCCGGTAATTCATCAAAGGTATTGATTTTGCCTTTGCACGTTTCCAGTGCAGCATACACGTATTTCTCTGGAAAATTCTCAAGCTTCATCCCGCTCGACTTGAGCTTCGCGAGAGCCAGATCATAAAATTCGGAGTCGCTCAATTCGCGTGCGTATTCCCCATTCAACCAATGGAGTTTGTCGGGATCGAACGTGGCGGAGCTGCGCCCGATGTTTTTCAGATCAAAAATCCGGATGATCTCGTTGATATCGATTTTCTCGCGATTATCTTTTGGCGACCAGCCGAGCAGACAAAGATAGTTTCGGACCGCGGCAGGGAGAAAACCGCGCCTAGTGTAGTACTCCACGCGCGCGCCTTCATCGCGTTTGCTCATCTTCGATCCGTCGCGGTTTAGAATAAGGGGAATGTGCGCGTAATGCGGCGGCGTTGCGCCGAGCGCGCGAAAGATCTCGATGTGCTTGGGCGTGTTCGAGAGGTGATCTTCGCCACGGATCACGTGGGAGACTTTCATCTCCAGGTCGTCAATCACATTCACGAAATGAAAAATCCACGAGCCATCCGGACGTCGAATTGTCATGTCGGGGTGCGTCGCCGGATTCGTGAGATCGAAATCGATTTTACCGCACACGACGTCATCGACTATGACGTGCTCGCGTGGCGAACGGAATCGCAAGGCGCCCTGATCCTCGAAAATGTGACCGGCATCCTGAAGCTTCTTCAGGTAGCGCTCGTAAAGTTCCGTCCGCTCACTTTGCAAATAAGGTCCGTAATCGCCGCCCGCATGGGGGCCCTCGTCCCAGTTCAGGCCCAACCACTGTAGTCCGCTGTAGATCGCGGCCATGGCTTCCTCGGTGTTTCGCTTGATATCAGTGTCTTCGATTCGCAAAACGAATTTCCCGCTGTGATGTCGCGCAAACAGCCAGTTAAAAAGCGCCGTGCGCGCCCCACCGATGTGCAGATAACCGGTAGGCGAAGGGGCAAAACGAACGCGGATGTCAGACATTGGAGTGATCCAGTAATGGTAGGGACGGACCGCCGAGCCGTCCATTCGGTTCGGCGTGTCCAGCGGTCGCGCCCTACCAATAGTCAGATTATGTCATTCTCCACTATTCTATAAAAATCTTTCCTGCGCGGCGACGGACATGGCGGTCTCGCGGGAGATTCACTTTGGCGGTAGCGGCGTCGTGATCGGCAAGAGAGCGCACGCTCTCGATCACATCGAAGCCAATCTCGGAAATTTTTTGCGCTCGTAGCCATTTCAGAATTGCACGCCGTTGAAGCGCTACTGGCAGCGCTCGGACCCGCGCGACCGAGAACTGGGCATCGGTCGAATCCGGGAGCTGTTTTTCGATCCAATGTTCTTCTTCGCCGGCGATTGCAGCAGCCCGCCAAATGGCAGGACGAATGTTTCGGCCAAGGATTTTCTCCAAATAAGGGATGATGCGATGCCGAATGCGGTTGCGGAGCGGATTAAGATTCTTGTTCGATGCGTCCTCGCGAAATTTGATCCGATGTTCGCGCACATAAATGTCGATCTCTTTGCGCCAGACACCGAGAAACGGCCGCACAATGACAAGATCGACATTGTCGACCCGGCGCGTTGAAATCTCCCGCATCCCGCTCAAGCCTGCAGTTCCCGCGCCGCGAAAGAGATTGATCAAAAAAGTTTCGATGAGGTCGTCGGCGTGATGCCCAAGAAAGATCGTTTTGCATTTTCGGCGTCGGGCAGTTTCAGTGAAAAATTTGTAGCGGGCTTCGCGCGCTGCGGTTTCGATCGAGATCTTCTTTTTCGCAGCCAGAGCGCGGACATTCGCGGTGCCAAGCTCGAAATCAATGCGCGCATCGACCTTTGTAGGGCGAGCGCTGCGCTTGCCCGCTCTCCCACCTGGCAGGCGGAGCGCCTGCCCTACAAATTCCCGGTTGAAGCGCTCGACTAGCCTCTGGACAAAGCGCGCATCGGCATCGCTCATTCGTCCTCGCAATTGATGGTTTAAATGACAGACGATCAGTTTCTCGTAACCGAGATTGACCATCCAGTGCAGTAGCACGACGGAATCGCGCCCACCGGAGACGCCAACGAGATAACGCGCTTCCGGAGGAAAATCGCGGCTTTGTCGAGGGCTGATGCCGAATGGCTTCATGAGCGCCTTCCTCTCATTCTGATCCCGCAGTCGCGGGAGAAGAATCCCTGACTATCTGTTTCAGCAGAGCGCCCCAGAGATTTTCTGCCCAACATGACAATTCTTTGAATCCAATTCATAGCGACGCCGCATCCAACGTTCAAAGCAACCATGAACGATCAACAAAGTTTAGACAAAAGCGGAAACGGCTGGCGTCTTTAAAAGAAAGGATTCAACGATATGAATAATCACACCACCTACGCACTGCTGGTTCAGTCACAGGAGAAGGGTCGAGCCATCATGGAAACGGCGGTTTATATCACGTGCATTCTGAGCGTGGTCGTCGCCATCTTTCAATTCGCCGGACAACCGACGCCGGATCCGTTCGCCGGCTTCAATTCACCAGCGCAACCCACGCCGGTTGTGTCGCATCATGTGGAGACAGTGTTGGATACGAAATCTTGAAATAAGCCGCGGGGACATGCTGCGCACGGGTGCCGCCGCGATCGCTTGCCACTACGACACGCGTAATCGCTAGGTGGATTGGGCTTTACCAATCGGGGGACCGGAACTCTTGCGAAGCATGAGAAAATGTAAGGGATTGCGAAGTAGGATTTGACAATGAATGAACGTTCATTCATCTTCCCGGCCTATGTCCCAACCCCAGATAGACTCTTCCAATGCCGATCGGCGTTCCCAGATCCTTGAAGCTGCGTTGGTCTGCTTCGCCAAGCGCGGGTTTCACCAAACCAGCATGCATGATATCAGCGGCGAGGCAGGGATCAGCGTAGGGCTGATCTATCGGTACTTCGAAAACAAGGAAGCTGTCATTTCGGCAATGGCCGACCGGCATAAGGAGGAAATTCAGCAGATGCTTGAACGCGCGCGCCAGGCGCCGAGCCTTCTCGAATCATTGGAAATCTTGTTCACCGCACATTGCTGCGAAAATGAGCCGCGACTGATCTCGGCGTTTGTCGTGGATCTTTACGCTGAAGCTTCGCGAAATCCGCACGTGGCCGATTTAACGCGCGATGTTTTGGAAACCGCGATGGCTGGAGTGAGAGATCTAATTGCGCGCGCTCCGGAAGGGCAAAATACAGGGAGTAATCTAACGCCGGATGACGTGGCGGAGCTAATTTTTGCCGTCGCACGCGGGATGTTGATGCTGGATGTTTTGCGGCCGCATGAAATGACCGCGGCAGAGCGGCGCATGCGACAACTGGAAGTAACACGCAGACTTTGGCGTTTGCTATTCAAACCGGAGGGAGAACTCACTTATGCATGACGTGGCGAAAGGTATTTCAAGCGTTCCAGTGCAATCGAATGCAAGACCGCGACGTCGCGGGCGGTCGGTTGGCATTGCCATAGGTCTGCTGATTGTCATTTTGGTTTTCGCTTTTGGCATCAAGGCACTGCAAATCGGCAAGATGATGTCAACGCCGATGGTGATGCCGCCGACGACAGTGTCGAGCGTAACGGTGAAAGAAGAAGATTGGGCGCCGACGTTGTCAGCGGTCGGTTCGATCTCAGCGGTGCAGGGCGCAGTCGTTTCTAGCGAGCTTGGAGGCGTCGTCAGCCAAATCGCGTTCGAAAACGGCGGTACTGCGAAGAAAGGCGATTTGTTGGTCCAACTCGACGCCTCGGCCGAAGAGGCACTTTTGCGCTCGGCAGAAGCTGAAGCCGAGCTGGCCCGGCAGGACTTGGAACGAACTCGCGGCCTCGCGTCGCAAAAGGTGCTTTCAAAGGCTGAACTCGACGCTGCGGAATCGAAATTCAACAGGCTCAATGCTGTTGCCGATCAAATGCGCTCTAATATTCGGAAGAAAACGATTATCGCGCCATTTGATGGCCAGCTCGGGATTCGTCAGGTGAACGTCGGGCAAATGATCAACTCGGGCCAACAAGTGGTACCGCTCACATCACTCGACTCACTCTTCGCCGATTTCGCCTTGCCCCAACAATATCTTGGTCAATTAACGCCGGGCTTGGAGGTGCAGGTGACCACGGACGCTCTTCCCGGACGGGTGTTCAACGGAAAATTGACGGCAATTAATTCGATGGTCGATTCGAGCACGCGCAACATCACGCTGCAGGCGACGCTGGAGAATCCCGATCACGCGCTGCGACCGGGAATGTTCGCGAAGGCGGAAGTCACCTTGCCCGAAACACACAAGGCGCTTGTTGTTCCGGGATCCGCAATTTCCTACGCGCCGTTCGGTGATTCGGTTTTTGTGATTGAGAAAAAGAAAGACGAAAAGACCGGGAAAGAATCGCAAGCAATTCGACAGCAATTTGTGCGTGTCGGTGAAGCGCGCGGCGATCTTGTCGCGATTACGCAAGGATTGAAGGCCGGCGAAACTATTGTGAGCACGGGAGTTTTCAAACTGCGAAATGGAATGACGGTGACGATCAACAACGATCTGGCGCCGAAACCGCAGGTAAATCCGAAGCCAGTCGATTCGTAACGATCGAAGAGCGACATGAAATCGTTCACTGACCTTTTTATTAAGCGCCCAGTGCTGGCGCTGGTGGTTAGCTTTGTGATCCTCATCGCCGGTTTGCAGGCGATGAAGACGATCAACGTACGCCAGTACCCGCGCAGCGATATCGCGTCGATCACGGTCAGCACGGTTTATGTTGGCGCCGATGCGGAGCTCGTCAGGGGATTTATCACGACGCCGCTCGAGCGCGCAATCGCCGCAGCGGACGGCATTGATTACATCCAGTCCCAAAGCAAACAGGGCGAATCACTGATCACGGCGCGGCTGAAACTGAATTACGACGCGAACAAAGCGTTGTCGGACATCAGCTCGAAAGTGGATGCGATCCGTCGCGATCTGCCGCCGGAAGCGGAGATTCCAGTCATTAGCATTGAGGCGGCCGATTCCCAATTCGCTTCGGCCTATCTCAGTTTCACTTCCGACATTCTTCAGCCTAACGAAATAACCGATTATCTCGTGCGACTGGTGCAGCCGCGTCTCACTGCAGTCGGCGGTGTGCAGAAAGCGGACATTTTGGGTGGCCGCACGTTCGCGATGCGCATCTGGATGAAACCGGACCGAATGGCGGCGCTAAACATCAGCCCGGCCCAAGTGCGCAACATGCTCGCGCGAAATAATTTTCTCTCGGCCGTCGGCAACACGAAAGGCTCGCTGCTTCAGGTCAATCTGACCGCGAACACCGACCTGCACACGGTGGATGATTTCAAAAAACTGGTCATTCGCCAGGAGAAAGGGAATCTCGTCAGATTGAGCGACATCGCGGACGTCGAACTGGGCGCTGAAGATTACAACACCGAGGTGCGGTTCTCCGGACAGAAGGCGGTCTTCATGGGTATTTGGGTCCTGCCAAACGCGAACTCGGTGGACGTGATCAAGCGTGTCCGCCTAGAGATGGAGCAAATCCAAAAGGAACTGCCCGCCGGAATGAAAGCCGAAATCGCTTATGACGCCACGGCTTACATCAACGACGCCATCCACGAAGTCGTAAAGACGTTGATTGACACATTGCTCATCGTGATGGTCGTAATCTTTTTGTTCCTCGGCTCGATCCGCTCGGTGGTGGTGCCGGTCGTTGCAATTCCAATTTCGCTGATCGGCGCGCTATTTCTCATGCAGGTGTTCGGGTTCAGCCTGAACTTGCTCACGCTTCTGGCGATTGTGCTTTCCGTCGGGTTGGTGGTCGATGACGCGATCGTTGTTGTCGAAAACGTCGAGCGCCATTTGCGCGATGGCATGTCGCGCATGAATGCCGCCCTCGTCGGCGCGCGCGAATTGATCGGGCCAATCATTGCGATGACGATCACGCTGGCGGCGGTTTACGCGCCGATCGGAATTCAGGGTGGACTGACGGGAGCACTGTTCCGTGAGTTCGCTTTCACGCTGGCCGGCGCGGTGGTGGTCTCCGGCATCGTAGCACTGACCTTGTCGCCGATGATGGGCTCGAAGTTGTTGCGGGCAGGGGCCTCACACAAAGGGCTCCCGGGTATCGTCAACCGTACCTTCGATAAAGTGCGCGGACTCTATACGCGGTTGCTGGGCGGAACTCTGCAATACCGACCGGTGGTGCTCACGGTGTGGGCGGTCGTGGCCGTGCTGATGATTCCGTTCTATATGTTCTCGATGAGGGAACTGGCGCCTGCGGAAGATCA
>QHQO01000003.1 GCA_003221195.1 Verrucomicrobiota bacterium | reverse complement strand
GACCTCGCGCTGCAGGGCTGCCGTCCGTTCCAACACCCGCCTATCCAGTTCGCGCACAAGCATTCGTAGCTTTGATAACATACCAGCAAAAAGGGCGAAGGAGGCAAAAGCCATTCCCACGTTCCAAAACCCGAGAGCGGGGATGCCCGCGGCCAGATCCGACCACATCCACGCTACGATGGCAATCACTGCAACACTCAGTCCGAATAGCAAGCTGCCAAACCATACGGCCAAAGAAATTGGCAATAGATAAAAAAGAAGGAGCGGCCGCTCGTATCCGGTAATGTAGTCTATATAGCCTACGACTCCTACAAGAAGGAGGCAGACAGCGATTAAGGCTCCCTTGCGGTGGAGCATCCAGTGTGAAAGGCGACGCAGACGACCCATAATTTGTCAAAGCCGGTGCGACTTGGCATCCTGTCGAATTTTATCTTTGTTCGCGTCGTCCGGAAAAGTGAAAATGGTCGGCACCGATTTTTTAAAGCAAAGCCTCATCCCTGATATTTCCCTTCTGCGCAGAGCATTGCTTCTCCAAGGTCTGAATGGTTCGCACAGCGTTTCGAAGCTGGTCTTCGACGGTCGCCAAATGTTGCACTCGTCGCTCAAATTCAGCTGCCATTTCATCAGCGGCGGCTGAGGATGACTCAGTCAGCTCGGCGGCGTTCCGCAACTCTACGTACAGTTTCGTAGCCTCCTCAACGATCCGGCGATCCGTGGCTGGGACTTCAGCCACAAAATCGGGCGGTACGTCAGGGCTATTGATTTGACAGCTGAGCGGCTCAAGGCATCGCGCGCAAAATGGCTCCCCAACAAAGTCCAGCATGGAACGAATCGCAAACTCCGGGTGATCAATCAAAGCATTATAGGGCAAACGACGAACGGCGTTCGAACCGTATGCCCGTTCAGCCTGTATGCACGCCTTGACCGTGCGCAACCAATAGCTATAAGCCTCCTCTTCATTTGCGACCAACTGAACACCCGTAAGCCGATGGAGATTAAGCATTGAACGGACCACGTCGCGCACGTCGCGCAGGACATGGATAAACACCGCCTCCGGGAAAAGCTTTTTCAGGGCGTAAATATGCAACGAGTACTCCGGGGTGCCGTCCACCCAGCGCGTTCTAGCCTCAGGAAGCGAGCGCCTCATGAACTCGGGAAGCGAGGGGATCGCAGCGCGTGTTTTTTCCAGATCGAGCCGGTGGGAGAGAATTAGGTCGTCTATAGTTCGACCAAAATTAGCAAGCAGCTCATCGCGTGAAATATCCATGGCACTCAGGATGCTTAGATGGCCCCGCGCGGCTCCGACTTGGTAGACGACCGCCGTGTTGACGACGAAGTCTCCCATCCAGTTCGACTCTGGCACAGCGAATATGTTTGGATGCTGACCCAAACACCAGGTAAGGATGCTCGTTCCAGAACGGGGTGAACCGACAACAAAAATTGGCCTGTTTACCTTATTCTGCATTTTTCGCTTACGCGGAATCTTTGCGACGCTTGTGCAGCTTCTTGCGTCTGCACATGATATGATTTTATGAATCGAATTGCAATTTGTGCGCAGGGGGCGTTTTCCTTAGGAGGGTAAAAATTTTGTGGTAACCGTCCCGATAAAGGAACCGCGGCTATCGCTCACAGCATGACGAATAATCAATCTGAAAACGACTTGAAAATGAGATTTCAGCGTCTCTATTCCGGCGATTGCGACAGAATCGAAATACGCGAATATAGCAAAATCACTCTGCAGACGTATGGGATCATATCGCGATAACATTTACATGATCACCTGTCCTGCGAGGACCGGCAGCACCATGCTCGTCCACCTTCTCCGGTCTCATCCGGAAATCTGTTCGCACTGTGAAGTTTTTTCGCCGAAGAGGATTACAGGAATCACGGGCACCTACCTTAAGAAAAGCCGCGAACAAGCAGATTTTATCGAGAGGCTGTCACGGGAGAGAGATAGCGATCCCATTAAGTTCCTTTACAAAATCGTGCTTGATCTTCAGGGAAAAAAAGCCGTCGGCTTTAAACTTAAACACGACGAACTAGTCTTGCCTGAATACAAAGCCTTGCGAGATGAAATCGCGGCCGACCTCGATTTTCGCATCATACATTTGTACCGCGAGAACCTGCTTCGGCGGTTCCTTTCGCATTATGTTGTCAACCGTGTCACTCACACAACGTTGGCAGTTGAAGGCCAATGCATTCCCGAGGTGCCTCCTGTAAGGCTTGATCCTCTCGAATGCCAGCGAGACTTTGAAACAACGCTGCGGCGAGATGCAGAATTCAGAGAGTTATTCGCTCGACATCGCAGTTTTTCGCTTTCGTACGAGGAGATGGTTGCGCGGGATCCGGAAAAAATGGCCGCGTTATTAAATTTCCTTGAAGTTTCGCCGCGGGAACTCACCACTACCACAAAGAGACTCGGAAATAATAGTCTCCGTGGCGCAATTGCTAACTTCGACGAACTGAGCACGCATTTCGCGGGCAGCCAGTTCGCGGAATTCTTTGAGAATGCCTGAAACCAAGGAGCGCGATTACCAAAACCGTATTCGAGCCCAGATTGCGCAATATGCTAATCCAGACGGCCTGATTCAGCTTGGGCCGATCTACCACTATTGGATCAACAAGCACATTGTGCCACGCATTGCTGAGGTTTTCGGCGTTCACGACGCGCTCCTTTTCTACGCACAGTATACAGCGGAGGCCTTGCGTCAGCCGGGCGCCACCCGGCGGATCGTGAGTTTGGGGGCCGGCGATTGTAAGTACGAGATCTTGCTGATTAAAAAACTTTTGGAAATGGGAGAGAAAGATTTTGTCCTTGAGGCAGTTGAGCTCTCCCCCCTGCGATTCGATCGCGCGCGTGCGGCTGCGTCGGCGGAAGGAGTTGGGAAGCACCTGTTGCTTACCCAAGGAGACCTTAATACGTGGGTGGCCACTGAAAAATATTCTGTCGTTATCGCCAAAGACACGCTTCACCACGTGCTGCAGTTAGAGCATCTGTTTGATGCAATCCATGGATCTTTGGAACAGAATAGTGCTTTTCTGACTACTGATATGATCGGTCGAAATGGCCATATGCGGTGGCCCGAGGCGCTGGAGATTATTCAAGCCATTTGGAAGTTCATTCCCGATCACTACAAGATGAATCACCAGTTAAAACGATTGGAGAAGGAGTATGACAACTGGGATTGCTCCAAGAAGGGATTCGAAGGAATTCGAGCACAGGACATTCTGCCGTTGCTTGTTGAAAAATTTACCTTCCGTGGTTTTCTGGGTTTTGGAAACCTGCCGGACATATTTATCGACCGGGGTTTTGGCCATAATCTGAACGTCGACAATCCACGCGACACAGGCTTCATAGATTTCCTCGAATATTTGAATAGCCTGCTCATCGACCTAGGCTACTTGAAACCGACGATGATTTATGGAGTGATGACGCGACGCAATCAGCATGCGCCGCTGCCCAAGTGTTATCGTCACTGGACCCCCGAATTTTGTATCCGCGCCGGCGAACCGCGGCGACATCAAGGGATCGCTAAGCACACCACCCGTTTTGATCCCGCCTAAGATAGCGATCGCGAAGTGCTCTTTACGAAAATTGGCTACAAGTTTGATCCTAAGAGATGTTGACCGCCACCACTCGGTCGCCGAACAACTGGGCTATTAAATATAAACGAAGCCATGAATCGCATCGAAATTGGTCCAAGCCAGGAGTTCTCCTTTGGGGGCGAAAATTTTGTAATAGCACTTCCGGTAAAGGAACGGCGGCTATCGACTTCGGATGCCTTTACCATTGCGAAGAATGAACCTTACCTTCGCGTTTACGAGGAGCTCGCATCCGTCTTCTCGCCACGATCCATTCTTGAATTGGGAATTCTCCAAGGAGGAAGCTACGTGTTGCTGGACAAGTTGTTTAGCCCGCGCCGAATGTCCGCTGTGGACATTAGGCCACAGCCGGTGCCGCAGCTTTTGGCGTACATTGCCGATAAGGAAGGCCGGTTCGTTCACTTTTCCGCATCCCAGACCGATCGCAAAATTCTCGAGGATATTGTTCGGAATGAACTTGCCGATGAACTCGATCTGGTCGTCGACGATGCATCCCATACTTATGAACAAACAAAGGCGTCTTTTGAGATTCTTTTTCCATTGCTGAAACCCGGTGGCATTTACGCAATCGAGGACTGGAGCTGGGCGCATTCGCCCAATTACCAAGAGCGAGATGCTCCTTTTTCCAAGCGCCACGCTCTGTCCAACCTTCTGTTCGAACAACTAATGCTAATGGGTTCAACTTCATTGATCTCTGAAATTCGTGTTTGGAAATTCCTCTATCTCATTCGCAAAGCGACGACCGTAATTCCCGCGCCTGATCAAGGTCAAAAGGACGAGGGTGGATCCATTTTTGACCAGATATTGAACCGCGGCAGAGAGTGGAGTTTGATTTGATCCGGCACGATTGTGTGCACCCCGCGTTCCTTGTGAAATCTCGCCGGTTAAGCCTGAGGCTAACAGATCTATAAAGCGCAATCAGAGCAACTGGCCCGCTTGGAACAGAAGGCAGTAGTGTCATGACCTGATGGTTGCATCCGATTCGAACGATTCAATTCGCAACGGGATAAGACGCCTGCTGCGAAATCAATGGTTCGTAGCTGTAGCAATCCTTGTTACGGCCATGGTTGTACGCTGGGAATTCCATCTCTGGAATCCTCACCCCACCGGTTTTTTCATTTACCACGGCTCGCCAATCTCAGATGGGGCCTCCTACACGTTCAAGGCAATAAATGTCGCTAAAGGTTACGGAATCCCGCCGACACAACAACCTGCCATCCGCCCTTTTTATCCGATCGTCCTAGCCTGCCTCTATACATGGACTGGATTTTCACTGGGAGCGATATCGCTTCTCAACATTGTAATTGGAGGTGCCACCGCAGCGTTGATTTATCTTTGCGGCGCATTGGTTTTCAATCGGCTATGCGCATTTGGCGCAGCCTTGTTCTTCGCGATCGATCCCACGCAATTGATCCAGACGCCACAGGCAGGGACTGAGCCCTTAGGACTTCTCTTTTTTGTTGGCTCGGTTTACGCCGCCCTGCTGGCCTTTAAGGACCGCCGGGCTGCCATGTTCTTCCTATCGGGTCTTCTTATCGGCTTAAGTAATCTAACCCGTACTCTTACGGTGTTCACGGTGCCGTTTTATCTCGCATTGATTTTGCTGGTGGGGTGGCGAGAAAGAACGCCTAAAGCTGCCGGCATACGCGCGTTCCTGCTGCTGTTCGGTTTCTTCTCGGTGATGCTGCCATGGCTCATTCGGCAAGAGCGTTTGTACGGCATCGCCAGCTTGTCGGATAACATTGGTGAAGCGATCTACGCAGCTACATCGCCTGTTTACAAGCGGTGGACTCCAGCCGTACGTAAGGACGCAGATGCAGCCGGCATTCCAAATACAATCGGTGACCGCTATCGCTATTTTACTGATCGCGCCGTTGAAAATGTAAAAACCAATCCTCGTTTCTATCTTCGCAATGTTGGGGCGGCGCTTTGGGAATATGCAAACACGTTCGGCCCTCGAAGCCGGGCCGTGAACTGGTACCAAGACTGGTTTTCCAGCGCCGCTCAGGGGCAGCGAGTGCTTCTGTTTTATTTACTGGCCCTCACGTTGCTCATGTGGCTGCTGCGAAGAGACAGCCCCTTCGCGCCATCCAATTTACTCTTTCTCTTGATTTCAATCGGGCTCGTTATCCTCTATCGGATCCTGCCGTCTTGGGCGACATTTGTACCTGTTGTGTCAGGGTTTGTTTTCGCCTGGATGGCAAGCCGCAGGATGCCAAACCTGATTCTGGCGGGAACTTTGGTCGCTGCTGCTCTCGGCAGTGCGGTTTTTGCAAATGCGATTCTGTTTCGCGCGATTCTGATGACTGATTGGTTATTTCTGCTCTACTTTCTTGCTGCGATCTGGTTTCCTGCGGAGAGCTTATCGCGCCATCTTGCCGGCGAGCCGCAGCAAGGTAGCGCTGCGGGAACCGAAGACGACGAACCAAGTTCGTTCCAAACTGCTCTATCTTTGATTTCGCAGCGGTCCTGCCTGCTTCTTGTTATTGCAACACTGGGATTTTTTTTAGTCAGCGGTGCGCGTCTGATTGCGCTATCTGCGCCCCATCAAAGAGGAAAGCGCAAAATGCAATCAAGAGTAGCGTGGTCGTTGCGGCGTGGCCTGCCCGTTCCAGACAAAGTATCGATCCTACAACGCTTGCAGCATTCCCCATCTTGTATTCCGCAGGAAGATCAGCGGCAGCTTCCAATCTATCCGGGAGAGAAGGTTCCTCCCAAGGTTGGTGACTATTTTGTCGAGCTCGAAAGCTTTTACTATGACTATTACATTCCGCCCGGCGAGACTCTGCCATATCGGATGCTTGGGCCCAAGCCGTATGCGCGTACGCTAGTTAGGCTTTCACGTTTTGAATTCTTCTTCGCAGAAATGATTCCAACTGCTTTCGCTGACCGGCCACTCGTCTTTGTCGGAGTCGTCGTTCCGCAAGAGGTTGAGGATCGAGAACAAACCTTACGCCCTCTGGTGCGAGGACTGGCAATCGTGCCTCTGGACGGTAACGGGCAGCCCGATTTTGCACACGCAGTTTGTGCCCCGCCTGCGTGTGAGTTTACACGTTAAACGGCCATCCCAGCTGTCCGGGCGCTTCTTGGCAAATCGTTTGTTTTCTCCCGAGTTACGAGGTGCCGGTTCATGACGGTTTCAACGTGTCCGAATCTTTCGGCCGCCTCGTTCAGCTAATTAACGCCAGGTTTCCGCCGCATCCAGAAGCTGCCTCCGCCCCACCTGACTGGACTCGGAACGGCGGCTTTGATTTTTTCCAAACTCGGAAAGACAGCTTTGAGGTCTTCGAGATATGTATGCGCCAAATAGCTGCAAGCCGTAAGGACCTCGAACTCAGAATTAAAGATCAAGAAAGCTTGCAGTAGATATTGCTCAGTCCAAAAGCGAAATTCGTCTAAGACCCAATCGCGCCGGTACTCGAAAGGCAAGAAGATATCGTGGATGTGCACGATGACGCCCGGCTCAAGACGAGGGAGGACTTCCAGAAAGAGATAATTGACGTCTCCGCCAATTTTCACCGTGTGAGAACTGTCGATGAAAAGAACGTCACCAGCGTGGAGTTCCGAGAAGAACTCGAGGTCGATGTCTTCCACCTTTTTCTCGATTAGCCGATGCAACCCGGGAAAGCCCTGTTTGAGAAATTCCTGAGGATAGGGTTCGATGCAGATGAGAGCTGAGGTGTTGTTTTTCGCGGCCGCCTGGCCCAAAAGTAGAGAGGAAAATCCGCTGCCAATTTCGATGATCAAACGCGGCTGGAAATGGCGGACCATGCAGTAAGCGACCAACGCGTCTGTGCCATCAAAGAGATGGTTATTGAGATAAAAGTGACCCTGTTCTTCAGTTTGCGTTGTTAGAAATTGCTCATATTCGCTTTGGAATTTTGGAAAGCACGTTCGCAGCAGATCGAGCTGCACGGAACAGTTCATATCGATGCCCACCAACTCGCTCGGCCGATTCCACAGCGTTTTGGGCAGGCTCTGGGTATCAGGAATAGGTTGATAGAAGTGCACCGGTGTCACATGGAAGCCATGCCGTTCCCAGGCAGAAAATATTTCCTGAAATTTTGCGCTGTGCAGGCAAAGAGGCATGACCGTTGCGATGAATTTCGAAAGCTCCACCATGTCGATGGTCTCCCGCATCACCGCGAGCTCACCTAGAACGACGGGGAAAAAAGCCCGAAAGTTTGCACTACGGAAACAAACCGGAATTACCGTTGCGACAAAGCGGGAAA
>QHQO01000002.1 GCA_003221195.1 Verrucomicrobiota bacterium | reverse complement strand
GAATTCGAAAAAGCGCGGAAGAAATTTGGAAAAAAGGCAGAGGACTACATCGGTGAATGTTATGGGTTGCACGAAGCATTCGCGCTAAGTCTGCGTCCGGCAAAGTCTTCAGACGGAATCAAAGACCGCCTCATGGCAATGGTGCGTGCGCGAAAAGAAGTGTGATCGCAGGCCGTGGTCTCTCAACCGCCCAAGTCGCGCAGGATGAATTCCTGCAGAAAACCGTAGAGGTTTATCTGGAACAGACTCAGGTCCCGACGTGACCCAATGGGTGAGCGAAGGTGATCGCCCAATTCGCCTTCGGTGAAGTTATTTTTTGCCGCGATGACCAGACGCGCCTGATTGAGCGCGTTCAGCCAGGCATCGGCATGTTTGGTGGGAATGCGCAGGGTACGATTCGCGAGACTTTTTTCGTTGCCGTTTAGTTGCTCCAAATCGGCAGCCACCGTTTCGGTGGCGCTCTGAAAAAGGCGCCGCAGTTCAGGTTCGACGTACACCTTCCACTCTGCGCAAAGCTCGGTCTCTTTTCCGTTCGCTGGAGAACTGAAAAGACGTTGCTCGGCGGCTGATACCCCATCTGGGCTGGCGCTTGCGGGAATCTGCCGAAGGAGCTCGGCAAGAAAAGGGTCTAACTCGGAGATCTCGATATGGTCGTTGTGCCGGCAGATTTCCATATCAACTGATCTTTTCCAGTGTAGCGAGCAGGAGATAGCCGTGTAACTGCTGCACATAAAGTTCGGCAGGCTCTCGCATGCCGGCCCATAACACTGAACGTCCCTTTTGATGCACTTCTAACATGTGTTTTTCTGCTTTCTCGCGTGGATATCCGAAGACCCGTTGAAAAACCATGGTCACGTAGCTCATTAAATTCACAGGATCATTGTGGACCACTACCTGCCAGGGAAGGTCGATATCTTCTTCCGAATGCGTTTCCGTGGTCGGCTCCGCGGTTGTTACCGAGCCAGTCTCATCCAAAACACGAGTCGTTGCCTCTGTTTCTTCGCTCTGCGCCCGGCATCCGACTTCCCGCCATGGCTCACGACTCATGGTGGAAACGCTAACATACGACGCTGTCAGTTCAAACAAGCTGTCTGCTATGGCCGACATCGGAGTACGTGTTTTTGGGGTCCATTCGGCCGGGATCACCGATCCGCGGATACAAGGTTGGCGGCTAAACAGTGCCACTACAGTCGCGCAGAATCTTTTCCTGTATCTTGTGCATTTTCCGTGCCCCGGATCGCGTTTGATCATCGAAGCCATGCAGATGTAGAAGCCCATGGATGATATAGAGGCGAAGTTCGCTCGCGGGCGAGTTCCCAAACGCGCGGGCGTGTCTCTTTGCTGTCTCAACGCTGATAAAGATTTCGCCGTGTTGAAAAGTCAGCACGTCGGTCGGCCCTGTTCGATGCATGAATTTTCGATGTAACTGCGCTATCCGGCGATCCGAGATGAGCCAGACTAAAACCCCATGCAATTTATCCAAGTCCGTCGGTTTTCGCTTGCGTAACTGCAAACAGCGGCGCGAGGCCTTCACGGCGAAATTTTGGAGCTCCGCAACGTTGACGGCGATTTTTCGTTGAAGATTACGTACGGAAATGTCCGGAGCTGTCATTCTGAGCGAAGCGAAGAAATTTTGATGATTTCCGCGGGGCAATCGAAAACAATAATCAGAGATGTTTCGCTTCGTTCAACATGACATCCATTATACCGGCGGTCTTTGCTCCGACTGGAAATTACGGGTGATCAATCGTGCGCCTTTATCGAACGTAAAATACGCCCAAGCCCATTGAAATAGGACGAGCAAGCGGTTTCGAAAACCGATCAGAAAAAAGATGTGCACGAACAACCACGCCATCCATGCCGGAAGACCGCGCAGGTGCATGAATTTTAGATCCGCAACCGCTTTGTTCCGACCAATCGTAGCGATGTTTCCCTTGTCCCAATAGTGGAAGCGCCGCGGTTTGCGTCCTTTAATCATCGCAAGAATGTTACGCGCGGCGTGACGTCCTTGTTGGATGGCGACGGGGGACACTCCCGGCAAAGGCTCTCCGGTCTGATGTGAAAAATTTGCCAGGTCACCGATGACCTGAACTTCGGGATGGCCGGGAATGGTAAGATCATCGTTCACAACAATGCGGCCGACTCGATCAATTGGTTCGCCCAGAGTTTTGCCAACAAATGACGCATTGTTCCCGGCTGCCCAGATTTTAACCCTGCAGGGTATGAATTCGTCGCCGAGTTGCACTCCCGCCTCAGTAAGATTCGTTGCTCTTACGCCCGTGCGCACATCTACGCCGAGATCTGTGAGCTGTTTTTTAGCACTTTGCGATAAGTCCTCGGGAAAAGCTGATAGCAAGCGCGAGTCGCCTTCAATGAGAATGACACGTGCCCGCGATGGATCGATATGACGAAAATCTTTCGCCAGCGTGTAACGGGAGATTTCTGCGATCGCTCCCGCCATTTCCACACCGGTCGGTCCGCCACCGATGATGACAAAGGTCATCGCCGCTTTGCGTGCCTCTTCATCGTCGATTTTCTCCGCGTATTCGAATGCCATCAGAATCCGACGCCGAAGTTCAATCGCGTCTTCAAGACTCTTCAATCCTGGAGCCAGCTTTTCCCAATCATTATGTCCGAAGTAGGAATGACGAGCGCCAGTCGCGAGAATTAGATAATCGTAGTCGAATTCTAAATCGGCCGTTTTTACTTTTTTGGCAGCGACATCCACGGACTGCACTTCGGCGAGGACGACCTCTACGTTCTTAAATTTGCTTAACACTGAGCGCACCGGAGCCGCAATGTCCGCCGGGGAGAGCGCTGCGGTCGCGACCTGATACAGTAAAGGCTGAAAAAGATGATAATTTGTGCGGTCGATCACTGTGATCCGCACATTTTTGCGACCAAGCTTCTTCGCCGCCTGAAGGCCGCCAAATCCGGCGCCGATTATGATAACGTGCGGTTTTTGGTTCTGTGATTCCTTCATCCCCGAAAGTTTCAGCAACGTTCAACTCCGAAATGATCGCGGGCAAGCGCTCTACGCAAAACGCAAATATCCAAGGAAAGCAAGGGGAGCGAACGACAAAAGACGGTTGTGAAAACCTAA
This sequence comes from Verrucomicrobiota bacterium, assembly GCA_003221195.1. Taxonomy (GTDB): domain Bacteria; phylum Verrucomicrobiota; class Verrucomicrobiia; order Chthoniobacterales; family UBA10450; genus Udaeobacter. The sequence goes on along the minus strand of QHQO01000002.1, from coordinate 5,460 downwards.
CTACCTAATATCTTATCACCTTATGCCAAAGCCAATCGCTCGCAGTAAGACCCGTAAAGCCGTGGCAAAACGCTTCAAGATCACGGCGCGTGGCAAAGTGTTGCGAGCGCACTCCTCGCGGCGCCACTTGTTGTCAACAAAAAGTGCAAAGCGGAAGCGCCATCTGAGCAAAGCAGCGCGCGTGGACGACACAGATGTCGCCCGCATCAAGGCAAATCTCCCATTCGGTTAAGAGACGTCCGGCTCGTTTGAGGAGTCGACTAACCTAATATCGGCGTACGCTCGCTGGAGGAGCGATTTTTTCGCTTCTAGCCGTTGTTGCCGTTGTGTGTGTTGCTGTGACACCGTACCACTGGCGCGCCGCTTCCAGGGAATCTGGTCCCGGTTCAGGACTGTAAAGATCGCGCCGGTTAACGAGCGTTGTACAGGAATTTATAGTGGCGAAAAGAAAAGCCAACAAAAGCCACGCGAAACATTTCACGGCGTCGATGCAAACAGAAGCGTCACAACTTGTCAATGTCTCCGCCTTTTCCAGGAAGGCGATCAGGGTTGCACGACGCCAATGTTAGAGCAAAATTTGACCTCCGTCAGGGGCTATGGATTGAGGACCTACGAATCCCGCCAGGGCAGGAATGCAGCAACGGTAGTCTGATCCTCCTTGCCGTAGTTCTCTGGCGGACTTTTTCTGGTACGGTGGGACTGACAGACCCGCCAGTCACAGCTGAGCCATGAAACTCCTTAAAACAAAAACGATACGCTTTTCTCAAATAGTGGAGAAATGCGGGCAACCAAATGTTTACACTCTTTGGGAAAAGCCCGCCGCAGATCGGCGTTTTCAAGCGCAGCTAAAGAACAGTCGAGTGATGACAGTCCAAAAGAGCGAGAGTGGGACAGACTTTGGAACGATTGGTTTCAAAGAGAGGAAAGGTGCGCGTTATCTTGTTTTCCCAAAATCGCTAAAAAGGTTCGCGGACAAGCGCGTCATTGGGATCGATTGGGCACGGGTTCGCGATTAGGGTGAGGTGAACCTCGTCGCGAACCTGCGAACCCGCGCAGCGCAATGGACAACGCTTGCGCTATTTCATCCCGGTGGCCAGGCAAGCGCGCGTTTGCCAAGAAGATGTACATGCAAATGCGGAACACTTTCACCCGCATCTGGCCCGCAATTAATGACGACACGATAGCCGTTCGACAGCTCGAGCTTCTTCGCCAGATCACGCGCAACCAGAAGCAATTTGCCGAGCAGCGGGCGATCTTCATCCGTCGCATCTGCAAGGCGAGGAACCACTCGCTTGGGCACGATCAGCACGTGGACGGGTGCTTGTGGGTCAACGTCGTGAAACGCGACTGCATCATCATCTTCCCAGATAATTTTCGCTGGAATTTGGCGCGAGATGATTTTTTCAAAAATGGTCATGGCGTGAAGTGGTTAACACCTGGAGATTTCGGGTAAATCTGCGCATTCTGGCCGTAATTCAACTGAGAAACGGTATGATTGCGAAAGTCTTTGGGAGGACGCCGGCGAAACTCGTTAGCGCAGGGAGCAATCAACCCTCTCAACTGCGGGATCGATTGCAGACGTTAGTTTTTCGCGCACGAAGCAGACAATTTCCTCGCGTAACGCATCGCAGGTGCGCGTCCACGTTTTCACCCCGCGAAGATGCTTTACACAAGGCTGCAGCGAGCAAAGCACGAGATTATCGGAGCCGATTTCCATGAGGCTGTTAATTCGTTTTTCCAAAAGATCAAAAAATGCGAGCTCGTAACCTGCGCCGGCATGGTGAGCGATATCGAGTAACGAGATGTAAATGGGCGGCGGCGCCGGCGCGAAAAAGGGCACAATCTCCTTATAACCGATCGCCTTTAGGACGTACCGTACGGTCTGGGACAACTGACTAAACGCAACGATGTTTTCGTCGTTTCGCAGGTGCAGGTAGAAGGCGATGCTTTCCGTCACGTGTTCAGTTAGCCACCAACTGGGATAGCCGGCTTCATGGGCCGCGCGCGTAATCGCCGCATGCAGCCAATCACGGTTGAACTCGAACAGTTGTCCTGAATCTGTGCGGAGATATGGAAATTCTTCCTTAAACGCGACCATGATTCTTACTGGTTGGGATATTTTGTGGCCCGGGTGCGGGCCTCTGCGCGGTCTCAGATGGAAACAACTCTCGCTGCGCCGCATTCGGCTTTACGCGACGCCCAAGAGTATGAATAGCATCTACAAATTGATCGACGTCCCGAAACTGCTGGTACACTGAGGCGTAGCGCAGATAGGCTACTTCATCGATCGCGCGCAGCTTTTCGAGCACTTTGGTGCCGATTGCGGATGAAGGAACCTCACGCCCGCTCGTTTCAAGTTCATGCACAATCTCATCCACAGTGTCTTCCAGGGTGAGAAGGCTGGTGGAGCGTTTTTCGAAAGCTTTCGCGATACTGGCAGCTAATTTACGCCGATCAAACGGTTCATGGGTTCTGTCACGTTTCACTACGCGCAGATCAGAGCGCTCGATTTCTTCGTACGTGGTAAACCGGTACTTGCACTTCAAACATTCGCGACGACGACGGATACTGGAGCTATCCCGCGACTGACGGGAATCGATGACCTTGTCATCACGAGACCCGCACTTGGGGCAACGCATAGTATGGAAGTTCCAATTACCATACCATTCGTTGTGGTGTCAATGCTTCTTTGATTGTTTGTATGAGTTTCGCGAGGCTGTCGGGAAAAGCGATGCGGGGATGAGAACGCGCTTCAAAAGCTCCTGCGAAACCGAATCAATCTCGTGATTGGATGTCGGGCACAGTGCGTTTGGAGTCCGGAGCGACTTCCATCGCTTTTAAGGGAGCGAGAGGATCATCCCTCATTGACGCGACGTACGGCCGACGATAGACGCTTCGAAATGCAAAACGGCACAACTCGCAGCGCTAACTATGGTCCTTGGTTGGTTGGTCTCGGCGCCGCGCTTTGGGGTACAGAGAGTGCATGGCGGATTCCACTTAACGAGTTGTTCGATGCGAAGGTGATCGTGTTTTGGGAACATCTGCTCATTCTGATCATGTTCCTACCGATTCTAATCCCGCGCTTACGCGAGATTTCAAAAGTGCACGCGCGGACGTGGGGTTATCTTCTTTTTTCAGGTTTCGCTGGCTCGGCAGTCGGCACAATCTTCTTCACCCTGGCATTGAAGTACGGGAATCCGACTGTGGTGAATGTCGTTTTGAATATCCAGCCGGTTATATCAACTGTTGGGGCGTTCCTGCTTTTTGGCGACCGGCTTGCCCATCGCTTCTTCTTTTACGCAGCCATCGCGGTCCTCGCCGGCATCTTCGTTTCTGTCACGCATCCAACCATGATTGGGGTCTCATTTGAACGCGCCGGTCTGAATCTTGGCTCAGGGTATGCACTGATCTGTGCGCTGTTCTGGGGACTTTCGACAGTCGCCGGCCGCGGGGTGATGATCGGGATGTCGCTTCGACTTGCATCGAGCATGCGCATCGTCATCGGTCTCGCATGCATGACGCTGCTTCTTCTGGCTTACGGCAAACTTCACGGTGCAGCGCTTTGGCCGACGGCAGCGCAAACGCACCCCGTTAAGGCAATCGTCCTGCTCTTGTTCCTGGCGTCGATCTCAGGCGGAATTCCGCTCTTGATTTATTTTCAAGGACTGCACCTCACTCGCGCATCAACGGCCGGCTATTTTGAAATGATGCAAACAGTCGCGGCAGTGTGCATCACATGGGGGATCTTTCACGCGACGCTCCATTTGCACCAAGTGATCGCAGCATGCGTGCTGATCGCAGCAGTGGCCATGGTACATCACGTGCAACAACGGGTTGAACCTGCAGGTCAGCGGGGCCAACCAAGCCGCGCCGCGAACCGAAACTAGCTACTGCCGATGAGCGCCGTCTGCCTCAAGACGTGGCTGGAACGTTCTCCTGTTTGGATTCCTTCGTCGGCGCGGTTTTCTCCGGAAACTCGAAACCAACTTTTCCGTCTTCCAATTTCAAGTACGCGGAAAACGGGCGTCCTCTTTTCGAGATGAAACCGTCGAGCAGATCAGTTTTTCCCGCTGCCAGTAGCTTCTGGGCCTGCTCCTTTGGAATCTCCTTACCGAGAATTGTTTTGCTTAGTTTGAATCTACATGGCTTTCGGTCGGCCTGCGAATGCTCACAAATGTAACTATTCTCAGTTTCAAAAATCTTTCCGCCGCACTTTGGACATTTGCCGAGCGATTCTTTGCCCGTGAAATCAATTTTTGCAGCCGGTTCCCTGGGCTTTCGTTCCTTTTTGGTTTTTGGCTCGCGCTTTTCAAATTCGAAGCCGACATCTTTCTTGTCGGTCTGCACTAGAAATGCTTTGAACGGCCTGCCTTTGCGGGAAATGAAGCGCGGGAGCAAATCGGTCTTGCCGGTGTTGAGCAGTTTTGTCATTTGCTCGGGATCTACCGGTTGCTGCAAGATCACTTTGCCGGCTCGAAAGTCGCACGTCTTATTGGGACCTACTGAATTTTCGCACAAGTAGCTCATTCCTAACTCGAACACGCGCCCGCCACACTTTGGACATTTGCCAAGCGGCTCTTTTCCTGAGAAATCCACCGGTTGCGCTGCACCGTTCTCCTGACCATTCGGCCCGAAATCAAATTCAGCCTTGAAATCATCGCTTAGCTTGAGCACTGCCGGGAAGCGTTTGCCTTTTCTACTGCGAAAACCGCTTAAGGGACCGACCTGTTTGTCGCGGACGAGAGTCTCAAATTCTTCGCGGCTTAACAATCGACCCGCAATAGTCTTCCAAATCGTAAAATCGCATTCCTCGTTTGTGCAGGTGAAACTTTTGAACCGCTCGACGACAGGCGAACCACATTTTGGGCATGTGCCGAAGGGTTTGCTTTCCGGCATATGTTCATCGGGATGAAAATGCTTCGCCTTGCCGACGATTTCTTCTGTGAGATGGCGAATGTCGTGCATGAACGCCTTGCGCGTAAGCTTGCGATGCTCGATTTCCCGCAAACGAAATTCCCATTCGCCGGTGAGCTCCGGGCTTGTCAGCTCGGGCACCGCATTTTTCAAAAGAGTGATTGTTTGGATGGCCTTTGCCGTTGGCTGCAGTTCTTTTCCTTGCCGGGTCAGGTAGTGTGCTGAAATCAACGTCTCGATGATGGATGCGCGAGTTGCCGGCGTGCCGAGCCCTTTCTCCTTCATCGCGTCACGTAGTTCTTCATCCTCAACAAGTTTTCCTGCGGCCTCCATAGCACCAAGAATGGTCGCTTCGGTGTAGCGAGCCGGTGGCTTGGTCTGGTCGGTTTTGATTTCGACGCTAATCGTCGCAACGCGTTCGCCTTGCCTGACAGGTGGCAGATTTTCCTCTGGCTTGTCACCCGCGGCTTCACGGCCATAAACTTCCAACCATCCGGGCGCGACGAGAATTTTTCCTTCTGTCTTGAACGCCTCGCCTTCGACACG
>QHQO01000001.1 GCA_003221195.1 Verrucomicrobiota bacterium | reverse complement strand
CCACCGAAAATCGTGCGGGCGCGATCGTCGAGGGCGTTTTTGTACAGGAGATCGCTCGCGGTGTGCGGCGAGACGTGCTCCTGCAACGTGCGCGCATCGAATTCCTGCTGCTGTTTGGCGACCGCGACCGCAAGCAGATCGCTGCGGCCGCCTTCGCCGGTGAGCCTGCTGAGACTTTCGAAGCGAGAATATCGTGAGCCAAGATTCAAGTTCAGGCTCATCGCCGACGCATCATGATCGACCGTTGTCGTGTTCATTTGCATTGCGATGACATTGTCTGCCCAGTTTTGAGCACACACGTAGGTGACCTTCGCGCCGGGGCCGGCGACGAGATCGTTTACGCCGCACGCAAAACCGGGCGCATGTTCATTCACCGAGCGGAAATGTTCGACCACGGTGACCTTGGCAAGCTCGTCGGTGACCAGGAGCAAATGCGGAAATGCGGAATCGTTTTCACCATTCAGCCAATGGAAAATCTCGATTGGTAGCTCGATTTCGACGCCGCGCGGCACGTAAAGAAATGTTCCTGATGAAACCAGCGCCTGATGCAGCGCCGCGAACTTAGCCGATCCAAGAGTGGCTGGCTGTGCCATGAAATATTTGCGGAACAAATCAGCGTGCTCAACCATTGCTCGCTCGAGCGGTTGGAAAATGACGCCGCGCTTTTTCAGCTGATCCGAAATCACGTCGCGCTCCAGAAGCTCGTCACCAGCGAAGATCATGCGGCCAGCCACTTCTTCGAGTCCGCATGATTGCTCGAGAATAGTTGCGCGCTCTTTCTCAGTTAACATGCCACCGGACTTGAACGGGCTTAGATCTAGAAGACCGACATTGGCGAATCGCCATGCCTGATCTTTTCGAGTCGGCTTGGGTAGTGATTCAAATTGCATCCACGCCTCACGCTGCTGGTCTTGGAACCAATCCGGACATTCGCGTGTCCCATCACGGCCGGAAAGAATTGGAGTAGCCTCCTTCTCGATTGTCGCTGTCTCGTTTCTGGTCATTCCGATATAAGACACCTAGGACCCATGCGTCCCATGGTTAGGCTCGCGTGCGGCGGGTACGGGATTATCCAACCGAGCCTTCCATCTCCAGCTCGATCAACCGCTTGAGCTCGACGCTGTATTCCATCGGGAATTGGCGGACGAGATCGTTGACAAAACCGTTGACGCTCAAGCTCATTGCCTGGGCCTCAGTGAGGCCGCGCTGTTGCATGTAAAAAATTTGCTCCGTGCTCACTTGGCTGACGCTGGCTTCGTGTTGAACGGCGTTGCCTGTCCCTCGCACGGTGATCGCCGGATAGGTGTCGGTCCGTGAGGTCGCGTTGATAAGCAACGCGTCGCATTCCGTGTTGTTTTTGCAATTCTTCAGATGCTTCGGCACATGGACTAAGCCGCGATATGTCGCGCGGCCTTTGCCAATGGAGATCGATTTGGAAACGATGTTGCTGGTTGTCTCGTCGGCAGCGTGGATCATTTTCGCTCCGGTGTCCTGGTGCTGGCCGTCGTTGGCGAGCGCAATGGAAAGAACTTCGCCACGGGCTTTCCGACCTTTCATGATCACGCTGGGATACTTCATGGTTAGGCGCGAACCGATGTTACAATCGATCCATTTCACTTCGGCGTTTTCCTGAGCGAGACCGCGTTTGGTGACGAGGTTGAACACATTCGACGCCCAGTTTTGCACGGTGATGTACTGAATCTTCGCGCCCTTCAGCGCGACCAATTCCACGACCGCGCTGTGCAATGTGGGCGTGTTAAATTTCGGCGCAGTGCAGCCCTCCATGTAAGTCACTTCCGAGCCTTCATCGGCAATGATGAGCGTGCGCTCGAATTGGCCGAAGTTTTCGGCGTTGATACGGAAGTAGGCCTGGAGCGGATGTTTCACTTTCACCCCGGGCGGGACGTAAATGAACGAGCCGCCGCTGAACACGGCAGAATTCAGTGCGCTAAACTTATTGTCGGCGATCGGAATGACTTTGCCGAACCATTTCCGGAAAATTTCGGGATAATTTTTTAGTCCCTCTCGCGAGCCGACAAAGATGACGCCTTGTTCGCCGACGGCTTTCTTAATGTTTGAATAGACCGCTTCGCTGTCGAACTGCGCTTCAACGCCCGCGAGGAATTTCCGTTCCTGCTCGGGAATACCTAGCCGCTCGAACGTGCGCTTAATGTCGTCCGGAACTTCCTCCCAACTACGTTTCGGTTCGGTGCCGGGTGAGAGGTAATAGCGGATTTTATTAAAGTCGATTGCTTCTAGATCCTTACTTGCCCAGTGCGTTGGGAGCGGTTTTTCCAAAAACGTCTTCAGGCCGCGTAAGCGATACTCGCGCACCCAGTCCGGATCGTCTTTTACGTCTGCGATGTAGTGAATGGTTCGTTCGCTGAGTCCGACGCCCGCATCGCGCACGTGAACTTCCGGATAAAAAAAATCTCCTTTGTTTCGATCGATATCGACTGCAGAATTTTCTGTTTTCATTGTGAATTGTCCCAGTTGTTACCTATATGCCGGCTCAGTTGCACCGTCGCGTGCCCAATCGTAACCTCTCTCTTCGAGTTCCAGAGCGAGTTCTTTCCGTCCGCTTCTAACGATTCGCCCCGCCACCATTACGTGGACGTGATCGGGTACGATGTAGTTCAGGAGGCGCTGATAGTGCGTAATTAACAATATGCCAAGATTAGGGCCGCGCAATGAGTTTACCCCGTGCGCGACGGTCTTGAGCGCGTCGATGTCCAAGCCACTGTCCGTCTCGTCAAGAACTGCGTACTTCGGCTCTAACATCGCCATTTGTAGAATCTCGGTGCGCTTCTTTTCGCCTCCGGAAAAGCCCTCGTTGACCGCCCGCGACGTGAATGAACGATCCATCCCGAGCAACTCCATCTTTTCATAAAGCTTCGCGTAGTAGTCGGTTGCCTCGAGCTCTCCGCCTTCCGGCAGGCGCGATTGCAAGGCCGCGCGTAGAAAGTTGGCGATCGTCACGCCTGGAATTTCGCTCGGATACTGGAAAGCCAGGAAAAGACCGCGTCGCGCGCGTTCGTCGGGTTCAAGTTCCAGAAGATCCTCGCCATCCATCGATATTTTGCCAGCGGTGACGCGATAATCCGGATGACCGGCCAAGACCTTGGCCAGCGTGCTTTTTCCTGAGCCATTTGGGCCCATGAGCGCATGCACTTCACCGCGCGGCACACGCAGAGTCAGTCCTCGAACGATCTCCTGATCGCCCACAGCGATGTGTAGTCTCTCTATGTTTAATTCATTCATAAAGCCGAACAATAAACATACGCTGATTTGGGCGATTTGCGAACCGCGTAAAAGGCTTCGCCTCAGCCAGTCGGAACAGCAAATGGCGGCATGTTCTACTTCTGTCTGCTCCACTCCATTGCGGACGATGGCTTTTACATCGGCTACACTGCCGATTCGAGGCGACGATTACCTGAGCACAAGCAAGGCGCATCATTTGCAACGCTACCGTGGCGCCATGGAGGCTGCGTCTTGAAGGCGAGCCGCACAAATGACTGTTCATCCGAACATATCAGCTGCTGAACGTCAAGCGGGCGCTCAATCACGTCTTTCGTTGCGTGTGAATCTCCGCTGCGGCGGCGCCAATCGCCGATTCCAATTCCACGAACGCCGTCACCTTTTCGACTGCTCGCGCAACGAAACGTTTCGTTGTCGCGATGCGCACCATCATTGCGCCCGTCGGGCAATACCGACACACGGGAGTTTGGACTGGCGGCGAGATGATCGTCTGGGGCGGGGATGCATTCGTCAGCACGCATTTGAACCCCGGCGGGAGATACGATCCCAGGACTGACAGCTGGACAGCCACCGGCACGACCGATGCGCCCGATGCGCAAGCCTTTCACACCTCAGTTCGGAGCGGCAGTGAAATGGTACGGGAAACGTGATCCAAAAGCATGTGCATGCGGGCGATTTCAAAATGTGGTAAACTTCGCGCTGCGACTTTCGTAGAAGTACTTGGAAAGTAGGATCAAACAAGATGCCCGTGCCACACGGAAAATGTGCAGATCGCATGGCAGGCTTTGCCTTCAGTTGTTTTCCAAAAAAGATTGACATTCCAGTCGCTCTCCAGAACCAGTCATTCGATGCTTACCAGACGTCAGCGCGTTTAGCCCATGTGTTGCGCAGATCGGGCATTCGCGTGCTTGGCGATCTTCAAGGTCGGAAGGTAGGTGATTTTGCGTGGCAGAAAAATTGTGGATTCAATACGTTGCATGAGTTGGATTCACTTGTACGCCGCATTCAATCTCTGGCAGAGAACGTATCTCGTGCGGGAAATGGAACTAACCGTCGCCGCGCCTGCTGCGCCGCAGCGCCGCGAAGCCGGTTGGGCAAAACGCACGCTTTGCACAGAAAGGCAGGTACAGAAGATAGTTTTAGCATTCCGAAATCAGTTTGTAAGTTGCAGTTTGACGAATTGCCGATCACGAGACGTTTAGCAGGTGTTGTCCGATCGATCGGAGCTCGGACCTTGGGCGATCTAAATGGACTCAGTGCTTGTGAGTTGCTTCAATGCAAAAATTGTTACTGGCACACTGTGGCCGAAATCGAGCAACTGATCGAGCGGGCAATCGCGGGCGAGTTCGATGTGCTACCTATCGAAGAGTTCGAGGCAGCAGCGGAATTGTTGACTTTACTCGAGCAGGGAATGGCGAAGCTCTCGCACCGCGAAAATCAATTTCTTCTTGCCAGAATCAGAGGCCTGACCTTCGCAGAGATTGGTCAGCGATTTGGCTTTACGCGAGCGCGGGTGCATCAGGTCACCGCCAATGCGCTTCACGCTCTCAGGAAGACTTGGGGTCCACGAGTGCCGTGTCTCCTCAATATGGTGAGGCATCGCTTGTCGCTTTCAAATGCTTCCGAGTTGACGCCGGCATTGCTCGAGCAATGGGTAGGTGAATCTTCAAAGTGCTTGCGATTACCAAGACAAGCGCACGTGCGTTTGATCGCCGAACTGGATACAGACATCCTCCTGTCGACAAAGAGGGAATTTTTGTGAAACACTCGTGGGTGCGCAATCGCCGCAAGGTCGAACACTGATCGACTTTCAGAAACGCGGTCAGCTTTTCATGCGCGTGCACAACGAGCCGCTTTCCGCGTGTTTCTTTTAGCCGTAGCATAGCCATCCTGGCTGTGGGGCCAGCGGGCATCTTGCCTGCCGGGTTTAATGCAGCTTTCCCGGCCCCCACAATGCGCGGCCAGGTTTCGCGCCTGTATGTTCGCTATCTTTGAGCACTTGCACGCCATTTACGAAAACGTGTTTCACGCCTACCGCATATTGATGCGGTTTGTCATACGTGGCGCGGTCGGCGATCGTCGCCGGATCGAATACGACCACATCAGCAAACATCCCCTCCTTGAGGAACCCGCGATGATCGAGCCCCAAATTTGTTGCAGGCAATCCACTCAGTCGCCGCACTGCTTCCCGCATTGGAATCACTTTTTCGTCCCGCGAATATTTGCCCAGTACGCGGGCGAAATTTCCATAGGCACGCGGATGCGGATTGGATTTCAGGAACACACCCTCAGGCGCCTGCGAAGCTTCATCGGAGCCGAATGAAATCCACGGCTTCGCGAGCTCTTTCTTCACGTTGTCTTCGGACATGATGAAATAGAGTGTGCCGATCCGCGATTCATCTTCGGCGATCAAATCCATCGCTGTGTCGATGGGATCTTTTCCGCGCATCCTGGCTACTTCAGCCAGAGTCTTCCCGGTAAGCGGCTTCAGTTTTTCCGACCTGAACTCTGCCAGCAAAATGTGCTCTGGGCCTCCGGCATCAAAATACAGGTTTTCCCATCCGCCTGCCGGCTTTTGCACCTCAGCCTTAATCTTCTCGCGCGTCGCCGGATCGCGCAGGCGCTTGAATAAGGCCGGATAACCGCCGTCTTCGGTCCAAGGCGGAAGCGATGCATCCAGGCCGGTTCCTCCGGCGGTGTAAGTGTACATATCGGCACTGATCTTTAGCCCTTCCTTCTGCGCGGCCTCGATTCGCGAAAGCAGGTCGTCGATCTTCGGCCAGTTTTGCTGGCCCGAGACTTTGATGTGATAAACTTCTGCCGGAATTTTCGCCTCTCGGCTGATGCGAATTAATTCATCAAGCGCTTCGAGCAGCCGGCTGCCTTCGCTGCGCATGTGCGAGATGTATTTGCCCTGGTATTTTGCAGCCACCCTGCAAAGCTCGATTAGTTCCTCCGTCTTCGCATAAAACGCGGGAGGATAGATTAAAGAAGTGCCGATCCCCAGCGCGCCGGCTTCCATTTCCTTGCGCACGAGTTCGCGCATCTGGTCGAGTCGCTCAGGCGTCGGCTGTTTATCTTCAAAGCCGATCACGTACTCGCGAATGGTTGTGGCGCCGATGAACGACGCCACGTTGCACGACACGCCACGCTCTTGGAGGTACTGCAAGTACTCCGCGAGCGTGTTCCATTTGATGTCGTATTTGATGTCGATTTGCTGACGAATCATATGCTCGCGCACGCGATCATTCACCGGACCCATCGATTCGCCCTCCCCCATGATCTCAGTCGTTACCCCTTGCCGAATTTCACTCTGTGAACGGCCATCATGGATCAGCGACACAGTGGACCACGAGAGCATATTGATAAACCCGGGAGCCACGGCGAGTCCTTGCGCATCGATGACGGCTTTGGCCTTCGCAGATTTGAAATCGCCCATGCCAACGATCCGATCGCCACGAATCGCGACGTCGGCTTGTTTCGGCTCGGCGCCAGAACCGTCGTAAACCGTGCCATCTTTAATGATGATGTCGAAATCTGCCGGTCCTGGTGATGAGGATCCTTTCCGCGCAAACATCGTGAACACAATTGTCACGAACACACCGAGCCAAAAAGAAATCCGTCTCATTATGTGGCTGGAAGGTATACAGCGTCTATGTCGGCGCAAAAGCCAATGGAAGGTTCGACCTGGGCGACGATATCTAACCGTCGAAGGCGAAATCTCACGCGGCCGATCGAGCCACTTGGTGCGAATCGTACGTAAAGGCTTGCTACAGGAACCCTCGGTACGCCGGGAGTCCAGCAAGTCGGATGGAGCCGAAGCGAAATCACTACGTGGAAGTTCCTTAATAGGGGGGACCAGGTTTGATGGACACTCATGGGTCCAGCTTTACCAACATGCTTCAAGCAGCTCCCACGCGGGAAAACAAGCGCGGCTCCGAGATGGAAACAGGGAAATCGGAACTCAAACGAAAGGGAAACATCTGATGAAAACGATAACAAAATCGAAATCGATGCACCGCGGTCGAGCATTCTTGCTGGCGATTTGCGCAGGCGTCGTTGCAACTTTCATGGTTGGATGTGCGGAAGGGCCTTATGTGACTGCGTATGATAGCGGTTATTATTATCCGACCACTTATTATGCGCCGGCCTATCCATATTCCTATTATGACTACGGACCGACGTATGAAAGGACTACCGTACGTTCTGGCACTCGCTATAATGACGCGTACGGCCCGCGCTACTACGGCAGCACAACATACGGCGACTGGTATTGATTTGTAACGCGCGCTTCGATTGGACGCATCGGCGCCGTCCGCTGTTGGCGATGCGCCGATGCGCTCGAAGCGTGTGACTAAGCGCTCCACATTCGCGGCGCGCTCCACGGCGTTTATTGTCAAACCCGAACCCCGTCCGAAGGCGATGCTGCCACCGCCGGGGTAATCGAATCAACGCCTCACAAGAGGCGAGTACAAATTTTCTTTTAATTTGGCTTTCTTGTTTTGCGCGGTCGTCATTAAATGGCCGGATGAAGACATCAGCGGTTACGAACAGATCTCGCGCAGTACAAATCCTTCTCTCACTCCTGTGCGCAGGATTCCTGGGGCTTTCGCTCGGTGGATGCGCTGGCACCTATTACGCTGAGGCTTCTGCCACGCCCGAATCCCGGTATAATACATATTACGGACCGTACTATTATCCGTACTATCCGTGGTACGCTTACTATGGCGGAGCGTACAACTACGGAGTAATCCGCTAATTATTTTTCCGTCTCTTTGAGCAAGTCCGCGAGCTGATCTTTCCACAACGCGGCCAGTGTGTGGCTGCCGTGACCGCGCGTTTTGTCGCTG
>QHQO01000269.1 GCA_003221195.1 Verrucomicrobiota bacterium | reverse complement strand
CTACGCCGTGACCTACATGTTCGGCACAATGGGCTCGGCGATCGTGATCGCCGTTATCGGTCCGAAGCTGCTGGGCATCAATCTCGTTGCCGCCTGCAAGGACTACGAAGAGAAACACGGGGGCGGCAAGAAACAGCTGGGCGGTCCGGGCACGGCCTGGACACGCTGGGCGCTGCGCGCCTACAAGGTGCAGCCGGGTGGCAAGGCCGTCGGTCTGCGCGTCGCCGAGGCTGAGTCGCTGGTGCCCGATGCGCGCCTCTTCATCCTGCGCATTCGGCGCGGGGGCGAGATCATGGATGCGACCGCGGACATCGTCCTGAAGGAAGGCGACGTGGTGGCGGTCGCGGGCGAGCGCGAAGTGCTGGTGAACATCCTCGGGGCAGCGGCGGTCGAAGTCGAGGACCGCGAACTGCTCGCCGTGCCGGTGGAGGGCGTCGACGTCCTCGTAACGAACAAGGAGGTCGACGGCAAGACGCTTGAGGAGCTGGCTACGCGCCCGGCGGCGCGCGGCGTGTTCCTGCGCAAGATCACGCGCGGCGCTACCGCCACCGATATCCCCATCCTGCCGGGCACCGAGGTCAATCGCGGCGACTTGCTGACCCTTGTCGGCCGCACGGAGGATATTGCCGCCGCCACCAAGATGCTGGGTGTCGCCGACCGTCCAACCGATGTCACCGACATGGCGTTCGTCGGCGCGGCGATCGTGGTCGGCGCGCTGATCGGCGCGCTGGTCTTCAAGGTGGCCGGGGCGCCCCTCACGCTGTCGACTGCCGGCGGCGCGCTGATCGCCGGAATCATCGGCGGCTGGCTGCGCTCGGTGCGCCCGTCGTTCGGGCGTATTCCGACGCCCACGGTCTGGTTCATGAACTCGGTCGGCCTTAACATCTTCATCGCCATCGTTGGCATCTCCGCCGGCCCGGGCTTCGTCAACGGCCTGAAAACGCAGGGCATCGGTCTCTTCCTGTGGGGCGCTCTCGCCACCACGGTCCCGCTGGTTCTCGGCATGTTCGTGGCGAAGTACGTGTTCCGCTTCCACGACGCGCTCACGCTTGGCATCGTCTCCGGGTCGCGCACGACGACGGCATCGCTTGGTCTGGTCTGCGACCAGGCCAAGAGTCAGATCCCGGCGCTCGGCTACACCGTCACCTACGCCGTGGGCAACACTCTCCTCACCATCTGGGGCATGATCATCATCATGTTACTCTCGTGAGAACACATTTTCCGAACATGATCCAACAGCAAAAAAAACTATGACAAAAACACGCAAACCCTCTCGGACTGGAAAGGCTAAGGGACAACCTCATCGTGGCAGTCGCCAATTATCAGATAATGCGAGACTGAAAGAGTTCGAGAAACTCGGTCCGTTCGAGATCAAGGATTTCGTCCAAAAAGTGGCATCGAAATCGGCGCTGGAATCTTCCCTGTCGTACCTGAACGCCGGTCGTGGCAACCCGAACTGGGTCGCCACTGAGCCGCGCGAAGCGTTCTTCCTCCTCGGGCAGTTCGCAGTTACTGAGAGCAAGCGGGTGCTGGACCTGCCACCCGGCGTGGGCGGGATGCCTAGCGCGTCGGGAATAGCCGGCCGTCTTGAAGCCTGGCTCGCGAAACACGAAGACATGCCGGGAGCGCCCTTTCTGCAGGCGATGGTGCCGTGGGCCGTGAAGAAGTTCAGCTTCGACGCCGACAAGTTCGTGCACGAGTTGGTGGAT
>QHQO01000268.1 GCA_003221195.1 Verrucomicrobiota bacterium | reverse complement strand
GGTAGGTGGAACCAGCGCTGGCAAGATCCGCCCGTCTTCTTCTCCTAAAGCACGAGAGAAAGGCGCCCGATGAGCGAACTCATTTGGGAAATCACCAAACGCTAACCATGCATTGAGCGACCAGTCGCATCGACATCTGGCTGTTGGCTTGCCACAGCCTGCAAAGAAGACTACAAAAAAGCGTGATTGATTACATCCAAAAGGGCGGCCTTTTAATGTGGCCTATTGTGGTGTGTAGCATCATCGCGATCGCGGTCTTCGCCGAGCGCCTCTTTTACTTTCATCGTGCAACAATTCATGTGGGCGAATTCCTCAAGGGATTGTCGAATCTGATTCGGCGACGCAATTTTGCAGAGGCGCTCCATGAATCAGCCGGCACTCCAGGTCCGGTAGCACGCGTGATTCATGCGGCGATTATCCGACACGACGCACCTCGAGCAGAATTGCGCGACATCGTGCAAGAAGCCGCCCAACTCGAAGTGCCGAAGCTGGAACGATTTCTTCCAGTACTCGCTACGATCGCTTTCCTGACGCCATTACTCGGGTTGCTGGGGACGGTCGCCGGCATGATCGACGCATTTGCAACAATTGCCTCAAGCGGCGGCTACGCCACGGTGACTGAGCTTTCCAGCGGAGTGTACAAGAGTTTGCTAACGGCTGCAGCTGGTCTGGTTGTAGCTACTCCGACTTTTGTTGCTTACAGTTACCTTTCTTCGCGCGTGAATAACATGCTCCATGACATGGAGCGAGCAGGGATCGAGATTGTCCACATGTTGACCGAGAGCCGCCCGATTAGCGGGATCATTAGCTTTCAACCAGCCGATGAGACGGCACGTGAGGTTGAAGCGCGCCGGGATTTGTAAATCAAAAAGAGTTGTCAGTTTTTAGGTTTAAGGAGGCGCGGCCACACTCAAGACTTAAAGCGTCCTCGTTGATGAAACTCGAGCGCACAATTAATTATAACTTCGGCTGGCTTGTGCTCGTGGCGCTGGTGAACGTCGCTTTCCTTTTGGTTTTCTTTCTGTTGCTGAGTTCGAATTTTATTTTGCAACAGGGGATTTCCGTTTCAATGCCGTTCTCTCGTTTTACGCTTGGCCCACAAACTAACCAGCAAATCATCAGCATCACGGGTGGCGCAGTTCCAGCCATCTATTTCCGTGACCAGCGCGTCACCATGGAGCAACTCGGGCCGTTGTTGGACGCGGCCAAGCGCGAAGGCCAATCAATCATTATCAAGGCGGATCGTTTCACCTCTTACGAAACGGTTGCCGAAGTAACAAATGCTGCTCTCGAACAGGGCATCACATCCGTTTCACTCGCTGCCGCTCCGCCGCGATGAACAATCTCACTCCCGAGACCGAACCCCTGCTTTTTAGTTGGGATTCACTTCGGACAAGAAGAGCAGCGCTCCTGGCCTTTCTGGCGCTTTCCTTATTGGCCCACGCCACCTGCTTTATATTTTCCAAGTGGTTTATCCGCCCACAGTCACGCTTCTGCCACCGCCGGCCCGTATCGCTTTGATCACTCCTGCATCGGAAGAGGGTCGCACGCTGCTTCGCTGGATCGACGCAGAAGATCCTGCGGTTGCTTTTACGACTCATCGTCCGCTGGAAACGAGGCTCCGCCCTCTGCCGAAGGTTGAGCATGTCCCGTCGTATCACGCGATGGAACCAACTCTGAAGGAACTTCCACCCTTCGAAGTCGATTCGCGCGCGCCCGAATCTCAGCCGCCGGGCCCCGTACCGCTTATTCGCCAACAAAGCGCTCCCGCTGCTGGCCCGATCCCAACATCCGTTTCGTTTTCAAGCGAACTCGACGCCTTGGGAGTTGCGACATTGCCACCGCTAAAGTTCAACGCTTCAACTAGAGAAACGCCTGAAGCGATTCGTTTTCGGGTTGCCGTAAGCAGACTTGGAGAAATTCGGTTTTGTTTTCCTATGAATT
>QHQO01000267.1 GCA_003221195.1 Verrucomicrobiota bacterium | reverse complement strand
AAGTAGTTGGCCTCCGTAAAAAAAAGCTGACCACCCAGGGACAGCCTGCGATCGAGGAAATAGGGTTCGGTTAATGCGAGGATGAAATCCTTGCGTTCCGTGCCATACTGGACACGCAGTCTAAACTTCTGACCAGCGCCGGTGAGTCCCGGCCAGTTCATTAAATCGAAGTTGCCCTGGGTGAGTTCCGCGAAGCCGACCAGCTTGTCGATCGTGCTGAACCCGCCGCCGAAGCTAAACGACCCTGTCCGCTTCTCCTGTACCAGGATGGTAAGATCTTTGCGGCCGGCGATATCTGTATCTTCGGGATAAGTTTCGACCTTCGCAAAATAGCCCAGGTTCTCGAGGCGCTTCTTGGTGGTATCTACCCGAACCGTGTTAAAGACATCGCCGGGTGCGACCAAAACTTCGCGGCGAATGACCTTGTCCTTGGTGCGCGTGTTACCGGCAATGTTGATTCGTTGTACAAACGAGCGGTCGCCTTCTTCGATTTTATAATGCACGTCGACCCGAGCAGGACCAGCCGGCGTACCTTCCGGCAAAATCACAAGATCGACATAACCGCCACTGCCGTAGGCATCCGCAAGCGCCTTCGCATCGTCGTGCAGCGCTTTCGGCGAATAGACGCTGCCCTCCTTCATTTTCAACAATGCTCGAATCTTTTCTTCCGTCGTTACCTTCTCTCCCGAAATCAAAACCTTGTTCACGTGATATTGCGGGCCTTCCGCGATCACGATCGTAATGATCATCGGACCGTTCTCGGACCGTTCCCTACGCACGTCTTTAATTTCTACGTCAATGTAACCGTGGTTCTGATACCACTCACGAATGCTGTCCAGATCCTGCTGCAACTGCGTCTCTTCCAGCCGGCCGGATTTATCGAAAAACGAAATGAGCGTCTTGCCTTTCGTTTTCATTTGCTTGCGCAGCACTCTCTCGCTGAAGTGCTCGTTGCCTTCGAAACGAATCCTGCGCACGGCGCCCTTGACCCCTTCGTTGATTGTGTAGACTACCCGCGAGGTGCCTCGTTTTTCGTCAATCGCATCGACACGGTACTTTACGTCGATGTCCGTGAAGCCCTTGGCCTGATAGACCTCAATGATTTTCTGGCGCGCTTCCTCCAGCTGCTCCTCGTTCACCGGCTGGTTGAGTTTTAATTTGATTTCCTTGCGAAGCCTCTTCGCTTTGATCCTTTCGGCTCCATTGATTTCGATCTCGCGCACGATCGAACGAGTCTGCACTGCCACGGTTACCTTCACGCCGTCGCCTTCCGGCTGTGCGAAGATGCGAACGTTTAGAATGGAGCCGGTCTTGTAAAGAGCCTCGATGTCCTGCTCGACCACTTGATCGGAGTAGGGCTGACCCACCCTGGTTCGCATATGCGCGAGAATCCGCTCCTTGCTCACCGTCCCTGGCCCCGTGTACTGCACGTCGATCGACCGGATGATGGGAGGCCCCTGCGCTTGGGGGCCCTGTGCTCGAGCCGATACCGTGGCAAGCAATACGCAAATGAACGCGGCCCAGGTTGCAAACGGCGGGCGGCGCATCCATCCGGAAAAATGTCTCATAGGTTAAGAAACGCAGTCCCGCGCAACAAACCCACGCCGGACAGGCGGCTATATCGGAAAGAAGAAGGCAGTGTCAAGGCAAGATTTTTCCGGGGAAGCGGGCAGTTTGTCGATAAATTACTCGGCCGCCGTTTTTAGTTCAAAAGCTCGTACCAGTTATTTCGCCGGCGCGGTTCGTAGCCGGCGTCCCGAATGAGCGATTCAATCTCTGCGGCGTTTAGCCGAAATGTGGTCCCGGCGCTGCTTACGACATTCTCCTCCATCATCACCGATCCGAAATCGTTCGCACCGTATTTGAGCGCGATCTGCCCGATCCCCGCCCCCTGCGTTACCCAGGAGCTTTGCACATTGTCGATGTTATCCAGGAAAATCCGGGCGAGGGCTTGCGTCCGCAAATATTCTACCACGCCAGTTGGGTGCTCCACCTTCAGAACAGTATGCTGCGGTTGAAACGTCCAGCAGATAAAGGCGGTGAATCCGCCGCTGCGATCCTGCTGATCACGGATGCGCTGCAAATGCTCGATCCTGTCTTCAATCGTCTCGACATGACCGAACATCATCGTCGCGCTCGATCTCAACCCGAGCTCGTGCGCGACTTGCATCACTTCCAGCCATTGATCGCTGTTAATTTTCAGCGGCGAAATCTTCTTGCGCACGCGATCAACCAGAATTTCGCCGCCGCCACCCGGAATGGAGCCCAGCCCCGCGTTTTTAAATTCGGAAATCACTTCACGCAGGGGC
>QHQO01000138.1 GCA_003221195.1 Verrucomicrobiota bacterium | reverse complement strand
ACGTGCCAGTGTCGTCTGCGTGTTCTCCAGTCCGAATGGCGAAATGTAGGAGATCGTGCTCTCGATTTTGTCAGCGCTCTCATTGGGTTGAATGAGGACCTTCTGTCCGACACGCAAATTTTCTGATTCGTGGCGATAAACACTGAAATCCACCCAGACGTTGCTCAGATCAGCGACGATAAAAATGGTCTTGCTCGTATCCACGAACTCGCCGAGCGCGATGTCCCTCTTGATAATTGTCCCGTCGATCTCCGATTTCACCTCGTATGGTTGCAAGCTTTCATTGCTTTCAATCACAGCAAGTGCCTCGCCTGTCTTCACAACACCGCCTAACCGCTTCGCAATCGATTTCACAATGCCGGGGAACCGTGGACTAACATGCACCATGTGTTCCTCGTTGGGAGTGATTTTCCCGTTCAGCTTCAGCGTTTTTTTGAGAACCGCCGGGCCGGCAACTTCGATCTGAATCCCAGATTTCTTAAGCGCCTCTTCCGTTACTTCGATCCGTTTCTTTTCCGGCTGCTCTGCGGCGTGTTCGTTAGGTTCTTTCTTCGATTTGGAACACGACACTAATAAAAGCAGGCTGACGAAAAGGACCGCACTGAGAGCGCGCAGAATGTATCGCCTTTTCATTTTGAAAAACCGGACTTGGCGTCGAACGGTTGAACGGTTAGGGCTTCGATTTCAGCCACCGCTTTGTGATAGTCGCTCAATGCTTGCAAATATTGCAGCCGCGCCGTCGTCAGTGTTCGTCTTGCTTCATTGACGTCTAAATAACTGAAGCGACCCGCTTCGTAGCCTTGTCGAATCGCTTCGACTGCTTTTTCAGCTCCAGGAAGCACTGACTCCTTTAAAACATGAATCTCATTCGACGTTCTTGCGACCGTTTGATACGCATCGTTCAACTCCGACGAAAGACGCGTCACCGCGCTGCGTTTCTCGTCGTCTGCTTTGGCAAGCTGATGTTTTGCCTCGAGAATCGCGCCCTGATTTCTATTCCAAAGCGGAAGCGGCAATGAGAAACCGATCACACTCGTCCATTCACGAGTCTCGCCTATGTAACGCGGGGCGGCCGACAAAGTGATATTCGGAACTGCTTGCGCCTGCTGCAAACGAAGCGTGGCTTGTCGCTTATCGGTTTCCGGTTCCCATCGCGCAATTTCGGGATTCTGCGCAAGACTCAGCGAGAGATTTTCCAAACTGGGCAAGTAAGTGACGTGTTCCAAGTCGCCGACGACCTGCGCAAACTTCGGCTGCGCGCTGCCCCATTGTGCCGCCAAATGTTGGCGCGCAGTGATCAACGATCTCTTCGCCTGGTCGAGCTCAATCCGCGCCGAAGCCACTGCCACTTCACTGCGCGTTTGTTCAACAGCCGAGGCTTTGCCCGCTTCGATTCGTTTGCGAATATCGGGAATCAAACCGGAGGCGAGCTCCAGGTTTTCTTGCCCGAGTCGCACCCGTTCCTGCGCACTCAAGACCTCCACGAACGCCTGTGCGGTCTTCTTCAAAATATCCAGGCGCTTGCTTTCATAATCCAGCTTTGCAAGCTCGCGTCCAAACGTCGCCTCGCGCACGCGCGCAGTCCGTTTGCCACCCAGCTCAAGAAGGTGACTCAGTTGCAGTGTCGTCTGCGAATGGCTAAAACCCGGTCTGCTGCCGCTAATATCTTCGCTTTGCATTCCAAGCTCCGGATTCGGTCGCAAGCGCGCCTGCAAAACGCGAGCCTCCGCGCTCCGTACATCCCAGGAAAACGCCGCTAGATCGGGATTCTGTTTCAGCGTAAGCGCCAACGCCTGAGCGAGGGTTACCTGTCCGGCCAGATCAGCGGCTGAGACAAAATGTGAGAAGGCTGCTAATCCACCAAAAGCAACTAACCGAATGATGATCCGATTACAGATGCCGCCAATCGCGAATGAGAGGGCGACCCAGACTAATGCAGAACAAGTGTGACAAGAAAGAGTCATCCGAGGGTCAATCAGGCAAAACTGCAGTTTCTATCCGACTTACCAAAGCGAGTGTCATACGGCTTCCTTGAGCCCCGGTATACCGTGCAGTAGGAGAGCGCGCAACAACGCAACAGCGCGCATCTTTCATGTCGGAAATCTAAGCTGATCAAGCTGTCGGAGAAGGTCGCGCGCCGCTTACATTTTTGTTATTTTCGTTCCCAGCCTGGCGCCGCGTAGCGCTTTCACTTAAATTCTTGGGGATGCGAGTGCTGGTCGTCGAAGACGAAAAGAAACTCGGAAGCTTTCTGCGCAACGGCCTCGCGCAGGAGAATCTGGTGGTTGACCTCGTGCACGACGGTAGCGCGGCGCTCGCTCAAATTCTCACTCAGGCATACGATGCGGTCGTACTCGACATCATGTTGCCAGGACGCGACGGGCTCAGTGTCTTGCGCGAGATGCGCCGTCAGCGCGTGAACACGCCAGTGCTGCTTCTCTCCGCGCGCGGGAATGTAAATGAAAGAATTGAAGGTCTGAACCTCGGCGCAGACGACTACCTGCCGAAACCGTTCTCAATCGATGAAGTCATCGCGCGAGTACGGGCGCTGGTGCGTCGAGCTTCGGGCGAGCATACCACAATCATGCAAGTCGCAGACCTATCTTTGAACGTGGTTAACCGCGAGGCGATGCGAGGCGCCGCAAAAATAGAACTCACGAATCGTGAGTTCGCCCTGCTGGAGTATTTGATGGCTCACGCGGGGCGTGTCATCACAAAGACCGCGCTTTGCGAGCACGTGTGGGAACACCATTTCGATACTGGTACTAACGTTGTCGAGGTTTGCATCCAGCGGTTGCGACGCAAGATCGACGACGGTCGTTCGCCCAAATTGCTCCACACAATTAGGGGCGCGGGCTATGTAATGCGGGAGGACCAATGAAGCTAGCAACGTTGCGCGCCCGAGTCACACTTTGGTCGGTCGCCGTCGTTAGCATTGCTCTGGCGCTTTTCGCCATTGGTGCAGCTTGGAGTTTGAGGCAAGAGCTGTTTGAAAACCTGGACAAGGATATCAAAATGGAGGCGCGCGATTTTTTTATCGCCGTCAAACAACAGCCCGTGGACTGGCGAGACCGGCGAAGCGTTGAAGCCTTATTCGATCAATCGAAGCGATTGCGGTACCTTGAGGTTCGCAACGAGGCCGGCAACATGGTCTACCGTTCACAGGAACTGGAACATAGCCCGGCTTTTCCGATGCCGCATACGCCCAAGCTGCACAATATTGCCTGGAATGGGCGGGCTCTTCGTTTCGGCGTGTTTCATCAGGACGGAATTGTTTTGGGCGTTGGTAGTGAAACAAAGGAGATCACCGAGACTGTTACACAGCTTCTCCTGGCATATCTTGTCGTCTTGCCGGTAGTGATCGTTGCAGCGGGGTTTGGCGCTTGGTGGATCGCGCGGCGAGCGGTCGCGCCAGTCGAAGCAATTGCAGCGCAGGCAGAAACAATTTCCGCGTCGGATCTTGACCAGCGGCTTCCGACGCCATTCTCGCAGGATGAAATCGCACATCTGACATCTGTGCTCAACGGAACGTTCGATCGCTTGCAGAGGAGTTTTGACCAGGTCACTCGCTTTGCCTCAGACGCTTCTCACGAACTCAAAACGCCACTGGCTCTCATGCGTGCGGAAGCGGAGTCAGCGCTGAATGATCGAAACGCTAACTCGGACCAGCGCCAGCTTTGTGCCAGCATAATCAAGCAATGTTTGGAGCTATCGCAGATCATCGACGGACTCCTATTTCTTTCCCGTGCTGATAATCGCCGTCTCGCACTTGAGCAAGAAACCGTCGATCTAACCTCACTCGTACGCGAACTCCGGGAAGATGCTGAGATTCTTGCCCTCCCGCTAAACCTTACTCTCCAATGCGATTTGCCTTCCGAACTCCGCGTGCGCGGGGATCGGAGATTACTTAGCCGCGCGTTGATGAACTTGATCGACAACGCCATCAAATATAACCGCGCCGGTGGAGCTGTGGTTATATCCGCTTTGTTTCACCGTGAAACTGCGGTACTTACCATTCGTAACAACGGTGACGGAATCTTTGGCGAAGCGAAGGAAAACGTTTTCGACCGCTTTTATCGCGGGGATTCACTCAGCGGAGAGGTAGCAGCGGGACATGGTCTTGGCCTAAGCATCGCGCGTGAGATCGCGCGCGCGCATAACGGCGACGTAACACTTCTGCGTTCTGATCGCCAGTGGACTGAATTTTGCATGACCTTGCCGATCGCGAGCGACTCAGAGCGCATGCAGGCACGCACTTCCAAGAACCCAAGTGTCAGGCAAACATACCCCGATGCGATGCCGCGTGTGAATCGTATCTAATTCAGCGCGATAACTGCTGGCGGATATTTGCAGTTCTTGAGAATCATGACGAAGGAGCTACTAAGCGAACAAGAATGAAGCTAGCAATATTCCTCTCGCTAATAGGTGCTTCAGCCGCGATAAACGCAAGTCACGGGGCTGACGTAGCACCGCTGATCTTACAGCAGAGCATCCCTCTGCCCGGCGTGAAAGGGAAGTTCGACCATGTCGCGATTGATTTAGTTGGCCAGCGGGTCTTCATGGCCGCGAAAGCGAACGACACACTAGAAGTCGTTGACCTAAAGAATGCGAGTCGGCTGCAAAGTGTGACTGGGTTCCACGAACCGCAGGGAGTTCTTTACTTCTCAGACACAAAGCAGGTCGTAGTTGCCAACGGCGGAAATGGAGAAGTGCAATTTCTGGACGGCTCGTCTCTAAATCTAATTTACCGCTTCCCGTTCACTGCCGACGCGGACAATCTTCGTTATGACCCCCAGGCGCGGTTAGTCTATGTCGCCGCGCAAGACGGCGTGCTCGGTGCCATCGATTTACAAACAATGCGGAAGCTACCCGAAATCAAACTTCCTAGTCATCCCGAAGCATTCGCAATCGAGAGCGGCGGGCACCGTCTCTTTGTAAATGTTCCGAAAACAGACAGCGTTTTTGTGATCGATCGCAGCAAATCAGAAGTCATCGGGCGATGGCAACTGACGAAAGCCAAGGTGAATTACACGATGGCTTTCGACGAGGCGCACAGCAGGCTATTTGTAGGTTGCCGTAATCCCGCGAGTGTTGTCGTGCTCGACAGCAAGACCGGAGGTGAAGTTACTAGATTCCCCATCGGCGGTGAAACCGACTGCATGTTCTACGATCGGGCGCATCAGCGAATCTATGCCACCGGGGCCGAAGGCACGCTCGACGTGGTGGAGCAAGTAGACGCCGACCATTACCGCGTGCTCGCAAAATTGCTGACCGCTCCGCTGGCACGGACTTGCTTGTTTGTGCCTGAACTTGACAGACTCTTCGTCGCTGTGCCGCAACAGAAGGAACACGATGCCGAGTTGCGCGTTTACCAGGCGCACCATTGAAACGTCTTCGCGAAGTACGTGAGTTCCGGGAGTGCCTGAATTTGGAAATGTATCGATTTCATAAGTACCCGCCGATGCTTCATATCGCGCCCGGGTAAAGCCAAATATGTTCTGGTCCTGTGTTAGCGGGAAAAAAATAAGAAATGTTGTGGCCCGATCGACAAAAAAGACTGGACTCCGTGTTACGGCGACTCAGACGGCTCCGGAGTGGGGTCGGCCAGCCGGCGACCGCGAAGTTGGTGTCGATGGCGATCATCGATTTGTTGCAATTTCAGGCGCTGCTCGTCGGTGAGATTCGCAGCCATTTCCCGATGTGCGCCCACTATGACCTCATGGGCTCGCCAGGCAGTGTCTCGTCGCATTCGTTTGAGTTGCACCGCTGTTTTATCGATGATTGGCGATATTTTGCCGAGTTGCTCCGGCGTCAACTTGAGCTCCGCGCGGAGCCTTTCCTTCATTCTAAGGCCTATTAGTCGATTTTGAAATTGATGGAGAACATGCCGGGCGTGTAACCCTCCAACAAAAGCGCCGGTGGCGCACCCGGCGGTGAACACGAGGATAACGCCGGCAATCTGTTTCCACCGCAATGAGCGATTCACTTCAAAAGCTCATCCTGCATCGCCGAATCGGCGATGGCGAACTCATTCGTGAAACGCTCACCGACTTCCTCCCGGTGTTGCCTTGCCTCATGAACTGCTCCAACCGCCGATATAGTGATAACGGCGGCCGACAGCAATGCGATACCCCGAGGCAGCAATATCAGGTCATTCGCATTCGTCGCACTTGCCCGCCAGAGCGCGACCATCCGCGTAACGACTCCAAACGGCGTCGCCGCGGGAACATGGGGACCGGATTGATTTGTCCAACTCTCACGTTGAGTGGAGTCTTCTCTGAAAAGCCCGAGCTGGTCGGGAGTGATTGTGCGCAAGCTGCGTCGCATTCCGGTTAGCTCCCGAAAGGCTTTACTGATAACCGCAACGTTATCGCCGGTCGGCTGGCCGTGCCGCCGTGGAAAATGGCTCACCGGCAGCTCCTTGACCGTCATGCCAAACGCGGATGCCTGGGCGAAGATTTCGGCGTTAACCATCGCGCCTGCCGAGTGGATCTGGACACTGTCGAAGACATGGCGCTTGAATGCTTTGAAAGCGCAGTCAATGTCGCGGATCTTGGTCCTGAGGACGCTCCGCACGAGGATATTCCAACCCCAGGCAAACAAAAGCCTGTGCGGCGGGTCATGTCTCCGAGCTCGGTAACCAGCAACGATGTCGTAGGCATCCGTTTGTTCTAGGAGCGTAGCCACTTCCCTCAAGTCGAACTGCCCATCGGAGTCGGTGAAGAAAATTACATCATACCGCGCCTTCTCGATGCCGCTTTTGAGCGCGGCACCGTAGCCTCTGTTCGTCGCATGATGAACAACACGTACGTCGGAAAACTCCAGGGCCAGATCATCGCAAATCTCACCTGTTCGGTCTTCGCTACCGTCGTCCACCACAATGATCTCAAAAACTGGAGCAAATTTCGGTATGATCCGACACGCGTCCTCAACGACAGCCCGGATATTTGCCTCTTCGTTAAATGCAGGAAAAATGACCGATAGGGATTTAGCGACGGTTTGAACCTTTCGATTTAAGCACTCGTGCGCCCCAATTCTTTGGAGCGGACGATCCGAGCTTATGTCAGAAGCGAGGCTCAAGGACGCATGCTAGGCAGATTATCACAAACATGTCAAGCGGAAAAAGTGAGCGTCTCTGTTACGCTAGCTCATCTACTCCGCAATGGGTTTACGATGGGGAGCAATTTCGCATGGCGTAACCGCTGGCAATCTTGTGGTAGCTAGGATTTTAACCGATACGCTAATCAGTCGTTTGCCTCATTGTGTCCTCGGAGCGCGCTAGGACGGCAATGTTAATCTTTTCTATGTGGTAATGACGGGATCTGGCAAACCGAGAGTCTCGATGGTATTTCCCGGTACAAACTTTATCAGCAGCAGTCGCTTTGCGGGGAGCAACGCAAGATATTCGGCACGCGCAATCCGGGAACGCCCAATGCCTCCAGAACGCGCAGCTGTTTATACTCGCGTCGAAGCATCGCGTCGTTCCCATGGCCAACTGTTTCCCAAGGGCGAAACCGCCGTGGGCAAGTTCGATTCGATAAATCCGGCTTTTCCAACTTTTGCGAACAGATCGTACTTTCGGACGGCTTGGCCTCACGCTTGCTCTAATTCGCTACTGCCGGCGGCTCCGCAGGATCGGCTTCGGCGCTGCGCAACGCCTCGATACGTCGCCACGCACTTGGATAAACCGAAAGTCGACGGCATGCGCGGTAGTGGATGGAGGATCGAATCTTTTGGAGACTTGATGGCTCGCGGTTTGTCCAGCCCTCGCGGAAACTTCTCGCGATTGATGTGCGCTTAGCAACATGACTTCAATTAGTTTTGAAGTCAGTATCGAGAAGCGGGTCGTTAAAGATAATCCGCGAGCGGAATTAGTTTGGCTTTTTAGGGCGATACGATGGCTTGCTCTCAAGCAGAATTGTTGATTTCGTCAAATACTGACTGAGAGCTTCTCGAACGATAACCGCTTCGCTTTCACCGCGTTTGTCGGCCAGGTGATCGATGCCACGTTTCATATTGGCTGAAACGCGCGCCTTGATCATTTGGGCTTTGCGCTGTTTCACGGCTCGACAATCGTGGCACAACTGGCCACGCAGATTTCTACGGAAACTGGAGAAGCAAGTTCCAAAAAATAAATTTGAATTTTGTTGACAGTCCGGCGCCACTTGTGTCACAAGAGGCGCCCACGTTGCGAAGGCCATTGATTCTTTATGTGACTCGCATCGCGACGAGTCTCAGCGGGAAAAAGCAAAAACTCATCCGGCAAAAAACCCAAAGTGGGCAGAAAACGGCGAGACAGAAAAATAAGGCGACAATTGGCGCTTGGTCGCGTTCCCATCGGTAAAACAAACTTAATCGCTTGGTCACTCAAATAACAAAGGATCGTAAAATGAAAGCTACCACTCTACCAAT
>QHQO01000253.1 GCA_003221195.1 Verrucomicrobiota bacterium | reverse complement strand
TTTGGATTTGAATGTATTCTTGTTTTGACAGGCGATATACCGGAGCAGTTTTCTGGAAATCTATTGCTCGATCAATTGTTTGGAGCGCGGATTGTGTGTGTCGCGGATCGCAAAGACCGCGACAAAATTCTTCAGCAAACATTCGATGACGCTGCTGAAGAAGGACTGAAACCTTATCTGGTTCCATATGGTGGATCGAGTCCCACCGGCGCATTGGGATACGCGTTCATGGTGAAAGAATTGATGGAGCAAAATGTCCACGCGGATTGGATCGTGTTTGCCGCATCCTCAGGTGGAACGCACGCAGGACTCGTGCTGGGCCAACGAACGTTTGGATATAAAAGTAAAGTGTTGGGAATTAGCATTGATGAATCGGAAGAATGGTTGAAGGACCACGTCTCAGAGTTAGCATCGTCAGCGAGTGAAAAACTGGGAAAGCGGATTGAGTTCAAACCGGCTGAGGTGTTGGCGAATGCCGATTATTGTAAAGCAGGCTACGGCGTGTTAACCGAACCGGAACGCGAAGCGATCCGCTTATTTGCGAAGTACGAAGGTCTTTTGTTGGACCCGGTTTATACCGGACGCGCCGCGGCGGGGATGATTGATTTGATCCGCAAGAAATTTTTCAAGAAGGACGAGACTGTGCTGTTCTTGCACACTGGCGGTCAGCCGGCGTTGTTCGCGGATGAATATGCGAACAAGATTTAATGAAAACGATGGGCATTGACCGCGAGTTACTTTGTCGATGGCGGTTTTGCGCAAGTATAGGCCATCGATAAGCGCCTTGATATCTGGTCGCACTCGCTTCTAGAAGTTGCCTTCGAGAACGGGGCTTGGTCTCCTTATTGGTGACTAGACGCCTGCTCTAATTCCGGCGAGGCTCCGACGCAATCGGAACCATGGCAGAGAAAACCGAATTAATCCTGATTTGTCTCGTTGCGGTCGCTCTGCTG
>QHQO01000252.1 GCA_003221195.1 Verrucomicrobiota bacterium | reverse complement strand
ATCTCGGCGCAGCACTGGCTGAAATAGGCCATCGCATTTTGATTATCGATCTTGATCCACAAGCGAATGCTACCAGCTCGTTTGGGTTGCAAGCAGTAGAGCAAACCAGCCTTTACGAGCCGTTACTTGGCGGCGCTTCCATTACGGAAAGAATTTTTCCCACCGAACGCGAAGCCCTGTTCATTGTGCCTTCCGATCTCGATCTTGCGGGTGCCGAGGTCGAGATTGCGCGGATGCCGAATCATCTCACGCGTCTGGCGGAAACGCTTCAGCCACTTCACGCAGACGACACATTTGATTTTGTCCTGCTGGATTGTCCACCGTCTCTTGGAATCCTAATGACCAACGCGCTCGCTGCCGCGGATGAACTCTTAACCCCAATACAGTGTGAGTATTTCGCCCTGGAAGGACTGGTCAAAATTGTTCGGCTGATCGAGCGGGTGCGCGATTCCGGCGCGAACAAGCGCCTCGAACTTGGCGGTATCGTTATGACGATGTTTGACGCCCGGACAAATCTTAGCGAGCAGGTGGTTGCGGAGGTGCGCCAGCATTTCGGCGAGCGCGTTTATCAAACTGTGATTCCGCGCAGTGTGCGCTTGAGCGAAGCGCCCAGCTTTGGGAAATCAATTCTGGAGTACGCTCCGTCTGGAGCGGCCGCCGAAGCCTACCGAGCACTCGCGCGCGAGTTCATCCAGCGCCACTCGCCGCCTGCCATTTCTCCCGAGACAACGCAAACACAGTCGTCGGAAAGCCGCGAAACGTAATTTCCTTTTCCGGCGTCATTCCAATTTTCTCGGCCACACGACGCGAGGGAATGTTTTCCGGATGAATCAGGGAAATCACTCGTGGTAATTTTAGACCGACAAACGCATAATCGCGCACAGCGCGTGCGGCTTCCGTGATGAGACCACGGTTCCAATACGCAGGATCCAGCCGGTAACCAATTTCGATCTCTTCTGGTAATTCATGGTGATGGAGAAAAGCGCAGTAACCCAGGAGATGGTTATTCTCACGAAGAACAACTGCAAATTGCGAAGGCAGACCAGCGTGGTTCCGAGAGAGGAATTTCTGGAGTACGGTCTCCGTTTGCTCGCGCGTGTATGGGCCGAGCGAAAAGCGCATGAAATCGCGGTTGGCCATCAATTCGGCAAGACGCCCGATGTCGTGGTCTCGGAATGGGCGCAGGATTAGTCGCGGCGTTTCCAGAATCATTTGGTTAAACAAACACAAATCCTAAGGCAGTTGCGATTCATAATCGAAAGATGGCGACGGGCACTGAAGAATACGCGCACCCAGCGCAACCGCCGGACACGTCAAGCTTGGTCGCGTTGCGCGACGCGGCGCGCGAATGCAAAGCGTGTCATCTCTACAAGCGGGCTACACAAACCGTGTTTGGCGAAGGCCCGAAAGACGCGGCGATCATGCTGGTCGGCGAGCAGCCGGGCGATTACGAAGACCAGGAGGGTAATCCCTTCGTTGGACCCGCTGGAAAAATCATGGATCAGGCCCTCGAAGAAGCGGGAATTGATCGCAAGGAAGTTTACGTCACCAACGCGGTGAAACACTTCAAATGGGAGCCCCGTGGGAAGCGTCGGATTCATCAGAAACCCAACTCGCGCGAAATCGCAGCCTGTCGGCCGTGGCTGGAAGCGGAGCTGCGTCTTGTGAAGCCAAAGTTGCTGGTGTGCCTCGGCGCCACGGCAGCGCAGACGGTCTTCGGTCCATCATTCCGTGTTACTCGCGAACGCGGCAAGGTATT
>QHQO01000029.1 GCA_003221195.1 Verrucomicrobiota bacterium | reverse complement strand
ATTCGCTCGCTATTTGCATTCTCGAAGTGCTTGGCAACCAACTTTCCAAAATCCGCGTCCAGATTTTCGGCACCGACTTGAGCGAATCGGTCATCGAGCATGCGCGTGCGGGAATTTACCCAAGCGCAATCGAGAAAGATGTGCCAAGGGCGCGACTTAATCGCTTTTTCATCAAGCGCGATGGTTCCTATCAGATTCATCGCAGCGTGCGCGACATCTGCACGTTCGCACGACAAAATATCACGGCCGATCCGCCCTTCTCGCGACTGGACCTGATCAGCTGCCGCAACGTCCTGATCTATCTGAGTCCGGAGTTGCACAAGCGTTGCCTCCCGCAATTTCACTACGCGCTCAATCCGAATGGCTACTTGATCCTGGGGCCAGCCGAATCGGTGGGGATGTACGACGAGCTTTTCAAACTCGTGGACAAAAAAAATAAAATTTACACCAAGGAAGCCAAGACCGGTCCGCGCGCGGCCGATCTCATTGCGCCGCGCGGTCTTGAACTCTCGCGGTTCGGAACGACGGCCCGATCTGGTAATGGCATAACTTTCAACGCCGACATTTTAAAAATGGCGGATCGCATCGTTCTCAGCACCTACGCGCCGGCGGCAGTCGTGATTGATCATAACTTCCTGGTGCAACAGTTTCGTGGCCACACCGACCTGTTTCTCGAGCATACGCCTGGGCCAGCGACGCTGAATCTCATTCAATTGGCGCGCCCGAATCTCGTGCCAGACTTGCGGTCCACGATTCGTCGCGCCATCAAAACAGACAAGCCTGCCCGGGCAGAGCGGGCGAAAGTTACGCTCCGAGGCAAAAGCTACGAGATAAATATTCAGGTTGTACCATTCAAAGTCCCCGGCGCCGATAAGTCGTGGTTTCTGGTGATTTTTGACGAAACCGCGAGCGGAAATAAGCCGGAAAGGTTAATGCGCGTGCTGGGAAAAACATCAGCGCAACGTGAAGTTACGGATCTGCGCCGGGAATTGGCAGCTTCGAAGGATTCGCTGCAAACCATCATCGAAGAGCAGGAGGCGACCAATGAAGAATTGAAGGCTGCCAACGAAGAAATCGAGTCGAGCAACGAAGAGCTGCAATCTACGAACGAAGAACTGGAGACCGCAAAGGAAGAATTACAATCAACCAACGAAGAGCTCACGACACTGAACGAGGAGCTGAGCAACCGCAATCTTGAGATGATGCAGTTGACCAACGAGCTCAACAATCTGCTCGCCAGCACTCAAATGCCAATCGTGATGGTGGATAATGCATTGACAGTGCGGCGCGCAACGCCGGCGGCCCGCAGCGCCTTTAATATTTTGCCGACCGACATCGGCCGGCCGTTAAGCGAACTGCGACCTAATATTAATATTTCCGACCTGGACAGTATCTTGCGCGAAGTAATCGAAACGCTGGGAACACGCGAGCGTAAAGTGACCGATAAGGAAGGCCGTCCGTACTCACTGCGGGTCCGGCCATATCGTACAACTGATGACAAAATCGACGGCGCCGTCATCACGCTGGTGGACATTGAGGGAGG
The DNA here is from genome assembly GCA_003221195.1 of Verrucomicrobiota bacterium. Taxonomy (GTDB): domain Bacteria; phylum Verrucomicrobiota; class Verrucomicrobiia; order Chthoniobacterales; family UBA10450; genus Udaeobacter. The sequence continues at coordinate 45,710 of QHQO01000029.1, read as the reverse complement.
GAGGAAGGCGACGTAGTCAAATCACGCCGCCAGACAAAAGATGCCTCGTCGCGTCAATAACAAACGCAAGCTTAAGCGTGCGCGCCACAACGGCGCTGCAGACCACCGCGACACACGCCGGTCGATTCCGGCCTCCTTGAAAACAACGCGAGGAATATCCCGTGGGCCGCGGAAATTTTTGTCTCAACACGACAAACGAAAAGACGCTAAGAAAAATAGGCCCACTCGTTCCACGAGGAATGGGGCAATCCGAAATCCGAAGACGGAACTGGAAGCCGCCACACAGCGATTTGTCGATCTTTACGATTTCGCCCCCATTGCCTATGTCAGCTTCGGCCGGACCGGCCGAATCGAGGAAGCCAATCTGACCGCAACTGAATTGCTGGGCGAACCAAGGGATCGACTAATCGGACGCCCATTCGCGTTCTATGTCGCTGACTTGGATTTGTTCATGCGGCACCTGCTTTACTGCCGCACATCACAGCGACAGGTAAAAACGGAATTGCAGTTAAAGACCAGAAAACGCGAACCGATCCCGGCGCAACTTTTAAGTACACCGATCAGCTCGACGATAACAAATGGCGCCCTGCTCTACCAAACTGCCATCGTTGATTTGCGCGAACGCAAGCGCCACGAACAACAGCTCGCCGAGCAGGCGCGCCTGCTGGATTTGACCAACGACGCCATCATCGTTCGCGACGCAAACGACCGAATCACTTACTGGAACACAGGCGCCACAAAAACTTACGGCTACATGCCTCAGGAAGCGCTCGGCAAAGTGACCCACAATTTGTTCAAGTCGGAACACCCCGAACCTCTACCGAAAATCTACGAAAAACTGTATCGTGATAATTACTGGGAAGGCGAGTTCGTTCACACCTCGCGCGACGGCAGGCGCTTGACCGTGTTCTCGCGGTGGGTGCTGGATCGCGACGCGCGGGGAAACCGCGCGTACATCCTCGAGACAAACAACGATATCACCACACGCAAACGTACCGAACAGGCTTTGGAAATTGCCAGCCGCCTACCGGTAGAAAATCCTGCACCAATCATTCGGTTAGCACAGGGACAAATCGTGACGTTCGCAAATCCAGCTGCAGAAAAACTCCTGAAAAGTTTTGGGGTAACAGTCGGCCACGCCGCGCCTCCTGGAATCCGGCGGTTTGCCGCGGCTCGCGAACGCAGCGTTGTGGAGATAAGTTTTGGTAACCGTACGTATCAGGTTGTGGTCGCGCCGGTGCCGGAAGGCGATTACGTAAACCTCTATTTTACGGACATCACCGCGAGAAAACAGAGCGAGCAACAGCAACAGGCACTTTATCAATTTGCCCAACAGCAAAACACCGCCACGTCGCTTTCCGAAATTTACCAGGCTGCACTTGATGCGGTTCGAACAGTTCTGCGGTGTGATCACGCTTCTATTCTGCTCTTTGACGAGAAGGAGGTGATGCGTTTCGTAGCCTGGCACGATTTGTCAAAACGTTACCGCAATGCAGTGGAAGGCCATTCGCCTTGGAGAGCAGATGCCAAAAATCCCCAGCCGGTCTGCATTCCCGATGTCGATCTTGCGGATCTCCCGAAAAAATTGAAGGCGGCAGTCAGATCTGAAGGCATTCGAGCCGCCAACTTCATCCCGCTAATCGCAGACCGAAAACTCATCGGGAAGTTCATGACCTACTATGATAAGCCGCACTCTTTCTCCGACTCCGAACTGACCCTCTCGCTGACAATCGCACGCCAGCTTACTCTCGGCACCGAACAAAAAAGAGCCGAGGAAGCCCTGCGAAACTCGGAGGAGCGCCTGCGAGCGATTATCAATCAAAGTAGCGCCGGCATTGCGAGTTGCGATTTAAACGGCCGTTTCATCTTCGCCAATAAGAGATTCTGCGAAATGCTCGGTTACACAAATGCAGAACTCGCGACCACGAGCATCTTCGCAATCACTCATCCCGACGATGTTGATGTCACCAAACGCCGCTTCCGGGAGATGGCGCAAAGAGGCCAGCCAGTCGAAACGGACAAGCGTTACCTACGCAAGGACGGTTCTGCTATCTGGATCAACGTCTGCAATACACCAGTGCTCAACGCTACAGGCAGGCCGGAGTCGGCGGTAGTTGTAGCCATCGATATCACCGAGCGCAAAAAGGCGGAAGACGCACTGCGAAAATCTAAAGACCTGTTGGAAGAACGCGTGCGCGAGCGAACACGCGATCTGCGCGTGGCAAACAGAGAATTGCAGGACGAGATTACGCGACGGAAAGGCTTGGAAGGGGAAATTCTTGAAATCAGCGATCGCGAGCAGCAACGTCTCGGCCAGGAAATACACGATGGACTTTGCCAACACCTTACCGCAGTGGCGTTCATGGCGCGTTCGGTTGCATTGCGACTGAAAAACCATCGGGTCATCGAAGTAGGTGACATTGAAAAAATCGCGCAACTGGTGAACGACGCTGCGACCGATACTCGCAATCTTTCCCGCGCCTTGCACCGTATCGACGTCGATTCAGCTGGGTTCATAACGGCCATGGAAGACTTGGTTGACCGGGAAATCTGGCGAATACCCTGCCGGCTGGAAGTCAAACCGTCCTTCCACATTGAAGATGATATGGCAGCAGGTGAACTCTATCGCATCGCTCGTGAAGCAGTCATTAATGCCAATAAACATTCTGAAGCACGAGAAATTGTGATTAAACTGGAGCGGGCCGGAAAGGAGATGGTTTTGCGCGTGATCGATAACGGTGTCGGATTGCCAAAAGAGCCGAAAACCAAGCGGGGCCTGGGCGCTCACATTATGGGCTACCGGGCCCGATTGATGGGCGCCCGTTTGGAGATCGAGTCTCCAAAAGGACGAGGCACACGCGTATCCTGTTATTTGCCGCGTAAAGCGGGCCAATCAAAACAGGGCAAAAATAACCGGATAAGACCATTCCCTGCAAAAATGGCGAAGGCGTTAGCCGCATTAATCTAAATTTTCTACATCGGGAAGGTGGCCTGTCGGCGAACTCTTACTGGGCGAGTAAAAAAAACGCTGAAAAATGACACGACAGGAGAGAGCCCTGCGGGACCGGGATCGCTCGGAAACCGGAGCCTTGGACGGTTGCTGTAGAAATGAAAGCTGATAAGTCGACTGACAAGCCCACGAAGCCGTTTTCGCCGAATGTGAAAAGCATCGTGATCGTCGATGATCACCCGTTATTTCGAAAAGGACTCCAGGAATTGATCCAGTCCGATGGAACTTTTGCGGTCAGCGGTGAAGCCGCCGACGCGGCGGAAGCGATGGACGTAATTCGCAAACTGACTCCCGATCTGGCGATCGTCGACCTAAGTTTGCCTGGAGCCAACGGCATCGAGCTAATCAAGAATGTACGGGCAGAATTTCCGAAGCTGCCGATTTTGGTCCTTTCGATGCACGATGAATCGCTCTACGCATTGCGCGCGCTGCGCGCCGGCGCAGAGGGCTATGTCATGAAACATGAAGCGATGGCCAATGTGATCCAGGCAATTCGCGAAGTCTTTAGCGGACGACCCTACCTCAGCCCAGCAATGGCAGCGCAGGTGATCACAAAGTTCGCGCATCGCCAGGCCGAAGGAGAGGCCGACGCGGTGGAGAGACTGAGCGATCGCGAACTTGAAATTCTGGAATTGATCGGCAAAGGCAATGATGTGCGGCAGATTGCGAAGCTGCTGCATCTCAGCCCCAAAACGGTGGAGACTCACCGGTCGCACATCAAAGACAAACTTGATCTGAAAAATTCACGCGAAGTAGCGCGCTTCGCCTTGCAATGGCTAAGCACGCGTAATGCCTAGGTGTATTGCACTTACGAAACTGTACGCCGTTGAAACGGCTAATATCGATTTCTCGCTGTGAAAACCGACTTGAAAGCCGGTGTTAATGAGAGCCCAGTCCCAACCTCAAGTCTCTCATTGCACAAAGAGATTGCAGGGCCGTTCAAAATTTTGGATGCTCGTTCCAAATGATGCAGCCCGCGCTCGAACTTGTTATCGCCGAGCTGGAAAAAATTCGAGAGACAAGTGATCGGGCGCCGCGTGTATCAAGAAACGCGCTGGAGCAGTTGCAATATTCATATTCTGTAGCTGCTTCCCTGGCAGAAGCGGGCGTCTCGCCCACAGGACCGCGGCTCCAACAAACTGGATCGAATAAAGCACAGATGCTCGCGGCCGTTCGCGAACGCGTTTGCGGTTGCACAAAGTGCGCGCATCTTGCCCGCTCGCGAACTCAAACCGTTTTTGGGGTTGGCAATCCCGACGCGGAAATCATGTTCATAGGCGAAGCGCCCGGCGCGGATGAGGATCAGCAGGGCGAACCATTCGTCGGCCGTGCGGGACAATTGTTAACGAAAATTATTAAAGCGATGGGCTTCGCCCGCGACGATGTGTACATCGCGAACATCCTGAAATGCCGTCCGAACATGCCGGCAGGCTCGTTCGGGAACCGCGCGCCAACACCGGCAGAGATGCAGACATGCCGTCCTTACCTTGCCGAACAGATCGATATTATTCAGCCGAGGGTCCTGGTCGCGCTGGGCGCAGTCGCGGTAGAGGGTCTTCTTGGAGCACACGGGACAATGCGGGAATTGCGCGGGCGCTGGCATTCATACAACGGCATGCCGTTGATGATCACCTATCATCCCGCCTACCTGCTGCGGAACCAGTCGCCCTCCGAGAAACGGAAAGTCTGGGAAGACATGATGCAGGTGCTCGAGCGGCTCGAAAAACCAATCAACGAAAAACAGCGAAATTATTTTCTGTAATTCTGCAGCTGCAGCGCCACGCTGCTTACTCATTTAAGCCTGGGGCAACGCCCTAGGGGAAGTTGGGTCCCAAAAAGAAGCGCTGAAAGCGCGAATCAATATTGATCGAACAGATTCTGGAAGTGAATCGCGCTTTCAGCGCTAATGACTTTTCTTTAACTAAAACCTGGGGCGTTGCCCCAGGCTTTCAGTAAATGCTGCGCCGTTGGCGCTAAACAAATTCAAGTCCTATCAGCGTCGCAGGCGATCGAGATTCTGCAGTTACAAACCGCTGCGTTTACAATTTCACTCGATTGAAAATTGCATCGATCTTTGCCCGCGATGCAAGGTTAACGGCCAGCGTTAGAATCATTGTGCGTACCTCGCCGCGCGGAACCTTAATGTTACGATGCAGCGCGCTTGCGCCAGCTTTATGCAGAAGTGCCAGTGTACGCGCTCCGATTAACGCTGGCAAAACTGTCGCTGCGCGCATTCGCCGGTTCCGGATCGCGCGCGAATATTGCATCCCGCACTCCAGACCATCCTGCGCTTTTTCTATCCATCTTTGGTAGATCGGTTGGAAACGATCGGACCGGGACAAGATCTGCGCCGCACTCAGACCGACCCCACGAAGCTCATCCTCAGGAAAGTAACATCGACCGCTTCGAAGATCGCTGCCGGCATCACGCAAGACATTGATCAACTGAAGTCCCATGCCGTACCGTTGGCCGAGGCTAAGCATCTCGTCGGGGATTAAGCTAGCAAAATCGCGAAGATGCCGAAAGCAAAGTCGCGTCCAAAATTCGCCTACACAACCCGCGACCAGATAGGTGTATTCGTCCAGATCGGCGGCGCTCTGAAGCGCGGGCACTTCTGCCGGATTATCGAAACGATGCAAATCAAGCATCTGTCCGTTCGTGATTTTCTCAAGCACAGCGCGAATGTCGTCTCGATCTGCTTCCCCTATTTGTTCGAGCCATTTCAGACAATCGGGCAACGAATCCAGGAGCGTTTGCTCAGCCGCATTCTTTTGTAACGGCACGAACGAGGCGACATGATTGATAACCACTTCTCGCGAAACCTTGCCTTGAATCCCGTTCGAGAGCATTTTTACAGTCTTCATTCGCACGGTCCCCGGAATTCGAGTTGTGTCGGCGACTGTGTCTGTTGTCCGCGCAAGCAGATATGCGAGAGCGATCGGTTCGCGCAATTGCTGCGGCAGGAATCGGATTGACAGATAAAACGAACGAGAGACCGAACGCAGGATGGCTGTCCGCAGGTGCTGGATAGAAGACCGTGATCGTGCAGTCATGTGATCAGCATTGCCACCTTCGAATGTATCAAAAGCGGCAGAGCTCTGCCGCACTCCAAAACGTGGCCGCCAATTTGATGCACGCTGTGCGCTTGCTTTGTGGAGTGCGGCGGTGTCCGCCGCTTTCACTTGTCATCCGTAGCAGAGACGATTTGCCCATGCAGCCGCAAGAAATTAGGAGAAATCATCTTCCGATATTTTTTACCTCGATGCGATTCGGCGCGGAGTTACCCAGACCGATCTGACTGGCATAACTGACATACGCAGCCACTGGGCCGATCGCAGGAAGACTGCCTCGCGCGCGCCATTGTTCGAAAAACTTCAACGCGGTGGCATCCAACGCGACCGGGTCTTTACTTGCATAGAGTGTGGCATGATGAATCGCGTAGTTGGGTTGCGGCTGCGGGCCGCCAGCATATTGCGCGATGAGGCCATCCATTAGATTGAAAACCACCTTCTTTGCGATGATTGGATTAGCATAGATTTCCGCGAGGCTTTCTGCGCCAAAACGAGAGCCTTGAGCAAAGCGACGCCAGTTATCGATGTTGGGAATCGTCATGTTGTAAATGCAACCTGCAATTCCATTCGTTTCACTGATGCTCATCACTGGAACATTAATGACCTTGTCTACCTCGCTGGAAATGATCTTGGAGAAATGACTCACGTTGCTGGTGTTCTCGGTATCGGATAGCATTGGCATTTTTCCTATATCACCGAAGTATTCCAAATCGCCCCATACGAGTTTCCCAAGTAAAGGAGCCGAAAGGACTGCTTTCGGATCATATCCATCGTGCGGCGCGATTGCCCTCACCGGGTAGCCATCAGCTGCCAGCCGATAGCCGGCGTCCTTGATCCCCCCAAGGGACCGGTCCCAAACAATAATGCTGTTACGCGGATGCCCCGCCGCTGCCAGTCCATCGACGATCGCATTCACGATGTCGTGGTGCGTCGTGAAAAGTTCGCCGCCGGCTGCGCTGATTTTGATTCCCACCCTGTCAGTGGGAGAGACGAGTGACGCCCATGCTTTCCCTACGTCAGGCTGCCCAGTCGCGGCGAGGACGAGCCGATTCACCATCTCATGAACGATCCGCGGGTTCGTCTTGTAATCTTTGATTGAGCCAGGATCGTGGACCGAATATACGATCGATGGAGTCGGCGCAGGCTGCGGCGTTTGCGCCAGGCCTGAGGGAATGGCGCAAAACAGAATGAGGGCTACGTTCCGGAGTTCTGTCATGTCGAGCAAAGACCAAGCGATTCTATGAGCAACACTACGAATCACAACTGCATCCCTTAAAGACGCACCCAATTTTGTAGGACGTTTCTGTGAAATGGCACTTTACGGCTGGCGTCGGCCGCGGCGGAGGCCCTACAATTTAGGAGCAGATAAAGATGAACCCAATTCGCCACATCTATGTTCATATCCCCTTTTGTGCACGAATCTGCCCGTATTGCGCCTTTTACAAAGATTTGCTCGATCGCTCACAAACATCGCGATTTTGTGAAGCAATATTGCGCGACCTCGATCAGCAATGTGCGAGCTTTACGCTAACACCTGAAACCATCTATTTCGGCGGGGGCACGCCAACCGCTCTCACAACTTCGCAGTTGGAATTACTCCTCGGAGGTTTCCACGAACGGTTCGATCTCTCATCTCTTGCAGAATGGACCATCGAGGCGAATCCCGGGAGCGTGTCTGCGCGCAAGGCTACGCTGCTTCGCAAACTCGGAGTAACTCGAGTTAGTCTTGGCATTCAATCCTGGGACAATGAATTGCTGAAGGTCTTGGGACGGGAGCACAATTCACAGCAAGCCGAGAAATCGTTCCATATCCTGCGAGCCGCCGGATTTTCGAACGTCAATGTCGATCTCATGTTCGGATTGCCAGGTCAGACTATCGAGCAATGGAGATTCACATTGGAGAAAACGATCAGCCTCGAGCCTGAGCACATCTCTGCATACTGCCTCACCTACGAGGAAGATACCGAATTCTTCCTCCGCCACGCACGCGGTGAACTTCTGCAGAACACGGACGTAGATGCCGGATTTTTCGAGATGACAATGTCCATCCTGGAAGACGCCGGCTACGAACAATATGAAATCTCAAACTATGCCCGCCCTGGATTTTCCTCAGTTCACAACCGCGCATATTGGCTGGGAAAAGATTATCTCGGCACCGGTCCAAGCGCGTTTTCGACTCTCGGCATGCAACGCTGGCAAAATATTTGCGATTATCGCGCTTACATCGATCGCGTTCTTTCTGGCCAGGCCGCGATCGGATTCAGCGAAGACCTGACCAGCGAAATGAAACGCACCGAGCGAATTGCGTTGTCGTTGCGTATGCGCGAAGGAATTGCCGCCTCAGAACTGGAGGATTTTGTGCAGCAAACGAATGAGTTTATTTCACTGGGGTTGCTTCAAGAATCGCATGAAAATTTCGTCCTAACACGAAAAGGTAAAGAGCTGGCAGATTCCGTTGCTGACGCGTTTCTGTAGCCGGTCTACGGCGATATTCTCTCCATTATGAGCACGAGCAAGAGTAAGAATTTCCCGAGCTCCTGCGTTTTCAGCTAGTAAATATCCGTATCCGACGTATAACCGGAGGCACCACGAATTGAACGCAAACGGGCGCGACTCCCCCACTCTGATTCCGGTCGATTGATCTGGCCCAGCGTAAGTTTCACGAGCCACGGCGCCGCTGCTAACGCGCCGATCGCAACAAGCGCGATGGCTGCTCCCTGGCGAATCGAGGGTTTGATCTTGTCGGCCATCATAAGCCCCAAGCCGAGGCCGATGGCGGCCCGTGTGATGACGAGCAACGGGTCAACCGGAAGCTGCTCGGAAGTTTTTGAAATGGATATCGGAAAAGACATCGCGTATCATATACGGCGCGTTTGGGAAAAAGAAACGGCAATTTTCGCAACGCTTGTCATTTCGAGCGAAGCGAGGCGGAGTCGAGAATGGAGCGGCTGGGGGAGCCGCGACATGGACGGGAAGGCCGAAGGTTGAGCGAGCGGGAAGCGAGCGAATCAAATCCCGCTGCGCTAGTGTTGAGGTAATTCAACGGGATGTCTCGACTTCCCTCGACATGACGGAAATTTAGAACATGCCCAATCCGATATACGCGCTGATCCTCGCCGGAGGCAGCGGAGAACGCTTTTGGCCATTAAGCAGGCGCGCTTGCCCCAAACAATTGCTGCGTCTCGTTTCCGACAAGACTCTACTCGAAGAAACCTTGGGGCGTCTTGAAGGCGTTGTTCCGCCTGACCACACGCTGATCCTGACAAACACCGACCAGGAAAGCGCAGTGCGCAAATTGCTTGGTGGTTTTCCAAAAGAGAACATCATCGCTGAACCTGCCAAACGCGACACAGCCGCCGCGGTCGCCCTTGGGACTGGCTGGGTCGTGGGCCGCGATCATGCAGGCACAATGCTCGTTCTCCCAGCCGATCACGTCATTGCCAACCAGGAAGCTTTCCAGAAAACGCTGGCTTTGGCTGCCGAAGCAGCTGAGGAGACAGGCGAGCTTGTCACCATCGGGATCAAACCAACATGGGCCTGTCCCGGCTACGGTTACATTGAGCAAGGCAAACCAGTCTTTTTGCGCAAGCACCCCGACAATGACTCCATCCATCGAGTCCTGCGCTTTCGCGAGAAACCCAACCGCGATCTGGCCGAATCATTTTTGCGAAAGGGAAATTTTCGCTGGAACGCGGGCATGTTCGTCTGGTCAGTGCCCACAGTGCTCCGCGAATTCAACCGTCACGCTCCCGAGCTCGCCGATTTCATTTCCCAACTTCGCGCTCCGAAAAACTTCGAGAATGCTTTGCGCGACCGCTTCAGCAAACTGCCGCGAATCTCATTCGATTATGCCATCATGGAAAAGGCGGACCGCGTTCTCGTAGTGGAGGCAAGTTTCGACTGGGACGACATCGGAAGCTGGAGAGCATTGGCGAATTATTTTGAGAAAGACCAGCAGGGAAACGCCGCGAATTGCGCCATCACTGCGATCGATTCCAGCAACAACATCGTTTTCGAAGAGGATGGGACGACCATCGCACTGCTTGGAGTTCATGATCTCATTGTTGTGCGAACTAAGGACGCGCTTTTGGTCTGTCACCGACACGAAGCAGAAAAAATCAAGAATCTGATCGGCAAACTTCCGCCGGAGCTGCAATGAGCCAACGCGCGATGAACCCGATCTTGGCTCTGGATTTCGGCCGGGCGCGCATCGGAACAGCAATATCTGATGAGTTGCAGTTACTGGCGCATCCGCTTGAGACCATTCCAGCGAACGAACATGCGCTCTCGCGTCTCACGGAAATCATCCGCGAAAGGAAAATCGATCATGTCGTAGCCGGTGTTCCGCGCCGGATGAACGGACAAATCGGGACAGCCGCAACTGAAGTCCTTCAGTTCGTAGAAAAGTTGCGTGCCATTTTGCCATGCCCGGTTGTTACCTGGGACGAGCGGCTGACGACTGTCGCAGCCCAGCGGGCGTTGCGTGACGCAGGCAAGAAGACACGAGACACCCGAGACTACATCGACCAGGTAGCAGCTCAGATGATTTTGCAAAGCTATCTGGATCGACGGGCCGCCAATGTGGAAAGCAAAAGTGATCAGTGATCTGTGATCCGTGAACAGCAAAATTTCGCTACCGATCACCGTTCACTGACCACCGATCACGAGCATTGAATGGCACGAAGGTTGAAACTCATTATCGCGTACGATGGCGCGCCGTTCTCCGGTTGGCAGAGCCAATCTCATCGCAATACCGTCCAGGATCACGTGGAGCGCGCGTTTGAGCGCGTCCGTGGCAAGCCGACGCGCGTTCACGGCGCCGGACGAACGGACGCCGGTGTCCATGCACTCGCGCAGTGCGCCCACGTCGATCTTCCAAACGATCGTTTATCAGCCGCACGCTGGACCGAAGCGCTCAACGCATTGTTGCCTCCAATTATTCGCGTTCTTCGCTGCCAATATGTGTCGAACGATTTTCATGCGCGACTTTCGGCAAAAGGAAAAATTTATCGTTACAGAATCTGGTTAGCCCCTGTTCTGCCGCCATTTGAATATCGTCGGACCTGGCACATCGCACGCCCAATCGATTTCAAAATTCTGAAGCGGGCGGCCAAACATTTCGTCGGCACTCATGATTTTGCCGGCTTCGCTGCGAATCGCGGCAAACCAGAAAAAAGCACGATCCGCACAATTTATTCGCTGCGTGTCCGGCAAGGAGGTTCGTGTTTGGCCATCGAGTTCGATGGCGACGGTTTTCTCTACAAAATGGTTCGATTGATCGTGGGCTCCCTTGTGAAATGCGCTCTCGGCAAAATGCGGATCGAGGATGTCATTGCGCGGCTGGACTCCGGTCGGGAGCGCCTGGCTCGTTTTGCCGCTCCTGCCGAAGGATTATTTCTGGTTCGCGTGCGCTACTAATCCGAAAAACAGACGACGGAGGCCGAGAGGGAGTTGGCTTTCGGCAGATTCTATTGTCTCACGGACTTAAACAATCGGTTCCGCGAGTTTCCAGCTCGCCAAACGGAAACGAATCGCAGTTGCCAGGCAGCCCAGGCCATAGCGCACGCTTCTGCGAAAATTTATCGATGAAGCTTCGGGCATGTAGCGCGCAGGACAGGTCACTTCACCGATCGCGCAGCCGAGGGCAATGATTTGTACAAGGATCTGGTTATCGAAAACGAAATCATCAGAGTTTCGGTCCAATGGCAGACGCTCTAGCAATTGGCGCGAATAGGCGCGGTAACCAGTATGATATTCCGAGAGTTTCGCGCCGATGAGAGCATTTTCCGCAAGTGTTAGAAAACGGTTTGAGACGTATTTCCACAAAGGCATACCGCCACGCAGCGCGCCCCCACCAAGAATACGCGACCCAAGTACGGTGGGATAAAGGCCACTCGCCACCAGAGCCGCCATCGCGGGGATTAGCTGCGGCGTGTACTGATAGTCGGGATGAATCATGATGATAATGTCCGCACCTGCAGCCAGCGCCAGGCGATAACAAGTTTTTTGGTTTGCGCCGTAGCCGCGATTTTCGGGATGGACTTCTACCTGAACACGTTCAAGCGTTCGCGCGATTGCGACGGTATCGTCGTGGCTGGCGTCGTCCACGACGATCACAAAATCAACAATCCCATGTGCCATCACTTCATCGTAAGTGCGTTGCAAAGTGCGCGCCGCGTTGTAAGCGGGCATTACCACCACAATTTTCTGGCCATTTAGCATCGTCGTAGCCGAATATCCGCTGAACCGTCACCTTGCAAACATCATGATTATTTTTCACGACGAATCCTGCCTGGCGTACTCGGCGCCCGCCCATCCTGAGCGGCCTGCCAGGATCACGCGTAGCGTTCCATTACTAAAGGAGCGACATCCTGATTGGGAATGGCGCATTCCCAAGCCTGCCAGTGAAGCAGCTCTGTTGCGGGCGCATTCGCGTGATCATGTGGAAAGGATCAGAAACGCAACGCGTGACTTTGACGCGGACACGCCGGTTTACCCAAAGATTTATGAACATGCTTTGCGTTCTGCAGGCGCGGCGATCGAAGCTGCGCGGGCAGCGCTGAGCGGCGAGCGCGCATTCAGTCTCATGCGGCCGCCTGGACATCACGCAACCCAGAATCGCGCGATGGGATTTTGTTACTTCAACAACATCGCCATTGCCGCCCTTGATGCGCTGGAAGACTCCGCCAGACGCGTTGCGATTTGGGATTTCGATGCGCATCACGGCAATGGGACCGAAGCGATTGTCGCGAACAATTCGCGGATTGCCTTTGCATCCATCCATCAATTCCCCGGTTACCCTGGAACGGGCACAAAATCGTTTGCGCATGTGACGAATTATCCACTCGGTCCCGGGACGCCCCGAAACCAACATGTCGAGATGGCTAAGTGGGCGCTGGAAAAATTGGTAGCGTTTAACCCCGATCTGCTCCTTGTTTCGGCAGGCTTCGACGCCTACGCATGCGATCCACTGGTGCAGATGATGCTTGAGCGCGAGGATTTCAGTACGCTTGGAGAATTTTTGCACAAGATCGATACGCCGACGGCTGTGATCCTCGAAGGCGGTTATAGCGAGGATCTCCCAGAACTGATCGATGCGTTTCTAACAGCGTGGACGTAGAAATAGCAGCAAATCACGAATCATCCTCGTCAGGGCGTTCTATTCCGAGTTTCTTCGATCATCGCCCTGAGTTGTGCCGCCGCATTTTCGATTTCGGAATACCTGTAATCAGCTGCTCGAGCTTGTAGAGCTAGCACCCCACAGCGATGAACGTTTTTGAAGTCGCCATAGGGAAATTTGTATCTCCGTTTGGTGTTCTCGGGGTAGCGATCGTCGATTCCGAGATGCCATTTTGCATATTCGCTGAATCCGTGCAGACGGATAAACTCATTCTCGAGCTCGGTCGAAGGTCGGTCTTCGGCCCAGGCACCTTTTCGGTCGACCACGACGTGTCCTTCGCTAATGAGTTTTTTGGCGTACGTCAAAGCGTCAGTATTTAGCTTAACCGGGCGAAAGTTTTCCGAGTCCTTACCGGCGACTGGCAAAACAGCACAAAGGAGCGCAAGGCCAACGGTAAAAGAAGCAGCCACTATTCTTCTATTTTGCATTTTCGTTTAGGGAGCACGATGGCCTTGGCGATTCGAAACCACGCAGGATTTAGAATAATCGGGCCGGCGGGATTTGAACCCGCGACCTCTTGAACCCCATTCAAGCGCACTACCAAGCTGTGCTACGGCCCGATCGAATGCGAACTATTCACCAAGCGGACAAAATCGCCAAGTAAAGCTCATTAACGAACTCGACGGCTTTAAGCCGTCAAGTTTGCAGCGGCGCTCGATCAAATCATTCACGAACCTATTTCTGAAAGCGCCACAGCAGCAATTTGCAGCGGTCACAGACCGCCGCTACAGAGAAAATCATGCTCAGCGCCGGAATTGTAGGATTGCCAAACGTCGGGAAGTCGACGCTTTTTAACGCCGTTACGCGGACGCATAAGGCGCCGGCGGAAAATTATCCTTTTTGCACTATCGATCCAAACGTCGGCGTTGTGACCGTGCCTGATCCGCGCCTGCAAAAAATCGCGCAGATTTCCCATTCGAAAAAAATTGTCCCAGCTGCGATCGAATTCGTCGATATTGCCGGCCTGGTCAAAGGCGCCAGCGCAGGTGAAGGGCTCGGAAATCAATTCCTTCATCACATTCGTGAAGTGGACGCGATTGTCCAGGTGGTGCGCTGCTTCGAAGACAGCAATATCCATCACGTCAGCGCCACCATCGATCCGGTTCGAGATATTGAAGTAATCAACACCGAGCTCGTCCTGGCGGATCTAGCCTCGCTTCAGAAAAGACACGATCGATTGCACAAGGAAGTCCGCGCCGGCGATAAAACCGCAAAGAACGAGAACGCGATTATCGAGAAGCTATTGCCCCATCTGGATGCAGGAAAACCCGCCATCAATGCGGACTTAACGCCAGAGGAAAAAGCAATTGCACGCGGGTTTTTCCTGCTCACGTCAAAGCCGACAATTTTCGCCTGCAACGTCGCGGAATCGGAGTTGGCGTCTGTAGCCGTGGGCGCTGAACGCGGCAGCGGGACGACTAATCGACAGAACACCGGGGTCAATGATCTCGGCTACACGGCCGCAAAGCATGTCGCAGCGGTTCAGCAATACGCGCGCCACCATTTCGCCATGGAGGCAATCGTCATCAGCGCGCAACTGGAAAGTGAGCTGGTTGATCTCAACGAGCAGGAGGCGCTGGATTATCTTCGCGATTTAGGTGTGGAAGACACCGGCGTGCACGCACTCATTCGGGCCGTTTATCATTTGCTCGGCCTGCGCACGTTTCTTACCACCGGCGAAAAGGAATCGCGCGCGTGGACGATTCACGCGGGCGACAAAGCAGCAACTGCTGCTGGAACTATCCATTCCGATTTCGAACGCGGTTTTATCGCGGCAGAAACGATTTCCTGTGATGACCTGATTGCCGCAGGGTCACTGATGAAAGCTCGTGAAGGGGGGAAGATTCGCCTCGAAGGGAAAGACTATGTTGTGCGCGACGGCGACGTGATTTTGTTCCGGTTCAATGTGTGAGCACTCTTCCTCTTCCGCTACCTCTTTGTCTTATTCTGCGGAGGACCAGATTGAGAGGTAGAGGTAGATTATCACGGCGCTTCGTAGAGAATACGGCCGCAATTCTCGCAACTCACGATCTCTTTCCCGGCTCTGGCACTGGCCGAGGTCGCACTCGTCACCTTCATGTGGCACCCCGTGCAGACTCCATGCTCGATTGCGACTATTGCAGCATCGCCTTTGCTGTTAAAAAGACGCTCGAAACGTGAAAGCAAATCCTCATCGATTTTTGTCGCCAATTCTGCGCGTTCCCTGGTCAATTCTTCGAGGCGCGACTGCAAAGCTTTCGACTTTTCGTCGAGATCAGCCGTTTGCCGTGCGATTGATTCTTTGACGCTGGCCGCCTTCTTTTCTTCTTCAACCAGGTCGGCCTTAACTGTGTCAGCTTGCACCATCAGTTCGAGCTCTTGATCCTCGATCTTGCGAATTTCATTTTCGTACCGCTCGATTTCGTGGCCGAGCGCCTGAAATTCATCGTTCTTCCGCGTCTGATACTGCTGCGTCTTGAGACGCGAGATGGATTCCGTGCGTGTCCCCACGTCGAGCTCAAGCCTCTTCCGGTCCACTTCGACCTGGCGCGCCTTTTGTTTCAGTGCGTCTACCGCACTTGCGCTTGCTGCCAGCTGCGCTTCAAGACTCGTTCGTCGCAGCGGCACGGTCTCGATCTCGCTCTGGATTTGCCGAATCTTCTGCTGTCGATCTTGAAGGATAAGAAGTTGTTCCAGTTCCGGGTGCACGAGCGCACAACGTATTGAAGCGGCGGAGCGCCGTCAATCGCAGTGCTCAGCGACATTGGCTTGCAACTATTGAGAGGCACGTTGCTCACCCTGTTCGAAGACCTCCAGCACCTGTTCTGGACGCGCACGTACGGCGATGTTCTCGGTGAGATTCACCCAGCGGATTATTCCGCTCGAATCAATGAGAAACTCTGCCGGGCGCGCGATATCCGTCCCTTTAGGTCCTGCGCCGCGATGCAACAGATCGTAACGCCGAATCACTTCCGCCTTTGGATCGGACAGGAATGTATAGGTGTAGCCAAGCTTTTGTCGTTGGCGCCGATTGATTTCCGGTGGGTCCACGCTAATCGCAACGA
This sequence comes from Verrucomicrobiota bacterium, assembly GCA_003221195.1. Taxonomy (GTDB): domain Bacteria; phylum Verrucomicrobiota; class Verrucomicrobiia; order Chthoniobacterales; family UBA10450; genus Udaeobacter. The sequence goes on along the minus strand of QHQO01000029.1, from coordinate 29,405 downwards.
CGTGAATCCCGCGCGATTCAAGTTCCGGAAGCCTTTGCTGGAAACTCCGCAACTCGGAGTTACACAATGGTCACCAGAAACCGCGATAAAAAATCAGCGCGACGGCTTTCGATTTGCTACCGAGATCACGAAGAGACACATCCTTCCTATCTTGATCCGACAACGTAAACTCGGGCGCTTTTTGTCCGACTCGCGGCGCAGCAGTTGAAGGCGGGACCTGTCGCAGCTCGTAGAAGAGAACGTAAGAAAATAAACCGAACATCAATATCGCCAGCGTGGACAAAATTGGTCCGAAGATCTTGCCGCGATAAGCCCGGGCATTGCCAAATGCACGGAATAGTCCCACCACGAGACAAATTCCGCCCGCAGCAAACAACAAGAGATTCGCCCAGGGGAAATCGCGCGTGATTGGGAATTGCGCGAAAAATGTGTAGCTGAAGAAACCAGCCAACGCGAAAAGGAACCCGATCCAGAGCGACCAATTCCAGCTTTGTTTCATGTCGATTTTGTAGTCCCCATCCGCAGGATCCACCGATAAAGTACTATTGCAGTAGCGGCGAATACAACCCCTCCGATGATAATCGCAGCGGTTCCGAAGCCTGACCCAACGAGCGCCAGCGGTGCAGATACACCAGAGAACACGACAATTGCGGAGATCACCACGCCGATCACGCTCTCGCCGACGATCAAGCCCGACGCCAGTAGCACCCCGAGCTGCTTCGTTGCGTCCGGCCTGGAGCTGCGTTCAGCTCGTTTGTCGAAGACCCAGCCCGCGACCGCGCCGACCACGATCATCAAAGTGCTCTGCGTTGGGAGATAAATTCCAAGACCGACGGCCAGTGGAGGAACACGCATGTGTCGGGTCGTGCGCGCGAGGATTTCGTCCAGCAGAATGATGCAAATACCGATCAATCCGCCGGTCCGGATTAAACTCCAGTCGATATCAGCAGCGATCACCCCCCGTGCTAGCGAAGAAATCAGCCCGGCCTGTGGCGCCGGTAATGGATTGTGCCGCAGCTCAGCACCCGGGGCGCCCACGAATCCGTAAGCATGGTTCACCAGATCAAGAACCGGCGGAATCACGAACGAACCCGCGACTACACCGATCACGAGCGCCACTTGCTGCTTCCACGGCGTTGCATCAACCAACTGACCGGTCTTTAGATCCTGCAGGTTATTGTTCGCAATCGCGGCAACGTTGAAGATTACTGCGGTGGTAAAAAGCGCGAACGCCATCAATGCCTTACTCGCGTCCGGCGACACGTACGGCTTAATCCCGAACACGAGCAGCAACGCAGCGCCAATGACGACCAGAATGCCAATCCCCGACAGCGGACTGTTGGAGGAACCGATCAGACCAGCCATGTAACCGCAAACCGCCGAGACGAAGAAGCTCATCAATACGACGTAGGCGACGCCGCCGATAATGAGCGTTGTTACATGCGCGCCGAGACCGCTCGCAGTGCCGAAATAGCCGAGCAGCCAGCCAATCGGGAGCATGCAAGCCAATGTGACAAGACCGACAATGCCGATAGGGATATCACGCTCGGTAATCGGCAGCGTGTCTGCCTTGCCCGCTTTGCGTGCGCGCGATGCGGCCATCGCGCCGGCGAGACCCTTGGCGACGGGTTTTACCAATTTGAGCAAGGTCCAAACGGCTGACACACCTATCGCGCCCGCGCCGACGAAACGCACCTTACGGCTCCAGGTGCTCTGCGCGAGCGCCGCCGCGCTGGTACTGAAGTCTTGCACGAGCGCTGAGTAGTGCGGCACTCCCCAGCCCCAGCCGATCACGGCGCCGATGAGCATTGCAAGGCCGACCGAAAGACCAACCAAATGTCCAATGGCGAGCAGCGCGAACGAAAGAGAGAAATCATAACCGCTCACCGCACCGCGCCTGCCGATTCGAAAGGTTTGCGCCAGATCTGAGGCAAACAGTTGCGTGGCCACGATCACCGCAAATGCAGCTGCCACGATCGATCCCCACAACACGGCAAGCAGACCTGCGCGCCCGTGTTCGATGTCGGAAGCGTGCGCGGTATCGCTGGTACTGCCGACCTTCAGAACCTCAGCGCAGGCGACGCCTTCGGGATACGGCAGGTCAGACGTAGTCACCAACGCGCGCCGCAGCGGGATCGAGTACATCACGCCCAGAATGCCGCCCAACGCGCAAATTGCGAAAGAGATCCAGAACGGAAAACCAGTCCACCAGCCAATCATGATCAAACCCGGCAGCACGAAAATGATCGACGATAGTGTGCCTGCCGCTGAGGCAACCGTCTGCACAATATTGTTTTCCTGAATAGTCGCGTCACGAAAAGCGCGCAGGATCGCCATCGAAATCACCGCCGCTGGAATCGACGTCGAAAACGTGAGACCTGCCTTGAGACCGAAGTACACATTGGCCGCGGTGAACACCAGCGTGATGATGACGCCTATAATTATCCCGCGAATGGTAAGTTCGGCGCGCACAGAAAGCGGAGAATAATCTGGAGTCGCCTAAGGGGTCAAGATGCATACCCGCCTCACGCGCGGGAATGGCGCTCCGAAGATCAAAACATCTCTACAGGCGAGCGTTGAACGCTTTGAGACGCCGTCTGTCTGACGTGTTCTTCGCCGAGGACCGCGACGCGCAGGTCCCGGATCTCGTCATCAATCTTACGGAAGGCAACTTCAGAAAATTTGCCGGCTGGTGTAAGTCTTTCTTTGAATTGGGCCACATTTCGCAAAGCGCGATCGATTTGATCTTGCGGCAACGTAGCAAGGATCCGTTGGACGTTCTCAATCTCAGGAATGCGATGGCAAATCATCGCCACGTCGTTCCCTGCCGCAATCGCCAGTCGAATCGTGTCTTCGAGCTGATAGCCGGTAAGGATTGCACCCATGTCGAGATCGTCAGTCATGACAAGCCCATCGAAACCGAATTCGTTGCGCAACAAATCGGTTACGACCCGACGCGATAAAGTGGCAGGCGTCTTTTCGGGTTCAAAGCAGGGATACCAGCCGTGACAGATCATCATGCTGTCTACATCGTGGATGACTTCCCGAAATACAGCCAGTTCGCTCCGATCCAGTTGTTCACGGGTCCGATCGATCCGCGGCAATTCGTAGTGTGCGTCCGAACTCGCGGCGGAGTAGCCCGGAAAATGTTTGCCGCAGCTTGTGATCCCCTGCCCTCTCAAGGCGCGATTGAACGCACCAGCGTTGCGAACAACCTGATCGACTGTTTTCCCGTAACAGCGGCCCCGCAGAGAATTGTCTGCGTTGTCATCGAACGAAATGTCCAGGACCGGGCACAAGTCTAGATTGAAACCGAAGAGGCGAAGCAATCGCCCCGTGATGTCACCATGACGGCGGATGAGATCCATGTCATTCTTATCGCGGAGTTGCTGCGCATTCGGCGGTTCATTGCCGATCAATCGGAGACGCGAAACGCGGCCCCCTTCCTGATCAATTGTAATGATGGGCTCGATCTCGCTTAAATCGCGCAAATCATCGATCAGTTTTCTTAACTGCGGCGCACTTTCGATGTTGCGGCCAAACAAAATAAAGGCGCCCGGTGTCACCTTCCTGAATAACTTCGCCGTTTTCCCATCTAATTCCTTCCCGGGCACACCGGTCATGATTAGCTGGCCGACTGAATCCGCTTTCATGGGCGGCAAAGATGGACGCTCAGCGTTCAACTTTCAATGCCAGTATTCGAAGCTGGGATTCTGAGCGGAGAGAAGAATCTCAGATCAGAGATGTTTCGCTTTGCTCAACATGACAGGATACTGAGTTGAATATTGAACGTTGAACATTAAGCATTGAGCGTTGAAAAAGATCGCAATTTACGGCGGCACATTTGATCCGATTCATCACGGCCATCTTATCGTTGCGCGCGAAGCTCTTGAGAGACTTGGCGCTGAGGAAGTGATCTTTATTCCCGCTCGGCTGTCTCCGTTCAGAAAGACCGCGCCCGTTGCGAAAGACGAAATACGCTTGTGGATGATACAAGCCGCTATTGAGGCTGAACCTGGATTTGCAGTGGATGATTGCGAGTTGCGACGTCCATGGCCTTCCTACACCATCGATACGGTCGAGCAGATTCGGCAACGCAACGCTGATGCGACGATTTACTGCCTGATCGGCGAAGATAACGTGGACAAGCTCACGAAATGGCGTCGCTTCGCTGATTTGGAAAAGATGGTTCGTTTTGTTGTTCTTGATCGCAGTGGCCAACAACCGCGTCACGCCTACCCAGTTATCCGCCGGAAAATCGACATTTCAGCAACTGAAATCAGAAAGAGAGTTGCCACTGGTCGATCGATTCGATATTTCGTACCGTCGGCAGTGGAAGAAATCATTCGCCGCGAAAAACTTTACCTGGAGCAACGGAAATAACCCCGGAAAATTTAGCTAGAACCTGCGCCGAGCTTGCCTCAAATAAAAAGGCGGAAGAGATTGTCGTCCTCGACTTGCGCGCGATTTCGACGTTCACTGATTTTTTCGTGGTTTGCTCGGCTGCGTCTGAGCCGCAGCTAAAAGCAATCGCGAACGAAATTGAAACGCGTTTGCGAGAGGACCATTCTATTCGCCCCGTGGCTATAGACGGGTTCCCGGCCAGTCAGTGGGTCGTGCTCGATTATCTGCAAGTCGTTGTCCACGTCTTTCATCGCGATAAACGATCTTTTTACAGCCTGGAAGACCTATGGGGCGACGCTCCCCGATTCGAATCGGAACCCGCAACTGCGCCCTGATCCCACACTAGAACAGAGCTGCTGTATCACGCGCCCAACCCCGAAAGTGAGGCGATTCTGAGAAGCCCAGAGAGCCCCTTCTATTTCTTTGGTGAGGTCGCTGGACTGGGAGCAGCTTTCGGCGCAGCCGCAGCCCCGGGTGTCGGAGCGGGCTTCGCATCCAGCAGTTCCACTTCAAAAATCAGAGTCGAATTGGCGCTGAGGTCCGGACTGACGGCCCTTTCGCCATAGGCAAGGTTCGAAGGGATAAACAATTGATATTTGGATCCCACTTTCATCAGTTGAAGCGCCTCTGTCCATCCCTTGATGACGCCATTAACTGGAAAAGTCGCTGGTTGCCCACGCTTGTATGAACTATCGAACTCAGTTCCATTGATCAGAGTCCCGCGATAATTGACCGTGACCGTGTCGGTCGCCTTCGGTTGCGCTCCGTTTCCCTCCTTGAGGACTTTGTACTGCAACCCGCTGGCCGTTGTTTTCACACCCTCTTTCTTTTTGTTCTCCTCCAGAAATTTTGCGCCTTCTGTCTTATTTTTCTCGCCTGCTTCTTTCTGTTTTTGTTCCATATCTTTTTCAAACGTTGTCATGACCTCCTTGATTTGATCAGGATTCATTTGTGGTTTGCCGGCGAGGGCGTCTTTTATGCCGGCAGCGAGTATGTCGGGATTAATATCTACCTTTTGCCGGCTGAGGTTGAATCCAATCTGAAGACCGACGCTATAGCTGACTTTCTCTTTTTGGTCCTTGAGCTGTGTCGATTTCTCTTGCCCAAACAAAGGCAATACAAGTAAGGATGCGCTGAAAATGACGATAAGTTGTTTCATAAAACGTGTTCTTCGCGATGATTCAGTTAAGTTTATCGCCGCGGAAACTGGGACGCTAATAGATAAATGCCGCCCGTCAAGAACAGAGCGGTGCTCGCAATCCGAACGTTCCTACTCTTCGGCCGCGTTGGTTTTTGCCGCGCTCATTGCCCTTCTGCCCAAGCCGCTCCACGCAACTAGTCTCTCGCATGTTGACGTTCTCAAAATCGGAAAAAAAATCTGGCAAAATGAATGTAACGGAACGATCTCCGGCCTCACTTCGTGGAACGCAGGCGAAGATTTCGCGTCACTTGGCATCGGCCACTTCATTTGGTACCCAAAGGGCCGCCGGGGACCGTTCGAGGAAAGTTTTCCCAAGCTGGTGAGCTTTATCTCAAAGCGCGGCGCGAAGCTGCCAGCGTTGCTCTTGGGAACCGGCGAAAAGCCATGCCCTTGGAACTCGCGTACGGAATTTCTTCGAGCTCAACATTCAACGGAAATGAATCAATTGCGTAGCTTCCTCGTGGACACGATCGATCTGCAGGCGGAATTTCTTATAGCCCGGTTAGAAAGCGCGCTGCCGAAAATGCTGGCTGAAGCAGCGCCTCCCGATCGAGCCAGTGTACAGGAACAATTCGAACGTCTGACGAGAACCTCACAAGGATGTTACGCCGTCGTCGATTACGTAAATTTCAAAGGAGAAGGCGTCCTGCACACGGAGCGCTATCAAGGCCAGGGCTGGGGTCTACTTCAAGTCCTGGAAGCGATGCACGGCACTTCTGACGCCGGCGCGGTTGATGAATTCGCCCGCGCGGCCAAAGCAGTGCTGACTCAACGGGTACAAAACTCTCCGGCCGACCGACATGAATCGCGATGGTTATCGGGTTGGATTCGGCGCGTAAACAGCTACAATGGCAGCTAATTTTATGCGACTTTCGATGTTGATTCGGTTGGTTTCGCTGGCCGCGGTTGTCTCTTCTGCGAGCGGTCAATTCCATTTGGGGCCGAAGTCACGACAGCCAAGCCCTACTCCGCCGCCAATGCGCAAAGCGTCCGATCTCATTCGGAGACAGGAAGCATTGAAGGTCAATCAATCGTTACTGAAACAGGCGACGCAGGACAATACGCGCATCGTAGTCTCAATCCCAAAGCAGCGGGCTTATCTTATGATCGGGGACCAGGTCGTGGCCGACGGCCCAGTCTCGTCTGGCAGAAAGGGGCACGAAACGCCGCATGGACATTTCAACGTCATGGAAAAGGACCCCAATCATCATTCCAGTCTTTACGGCGACTTCGTGGACGGTTCCGGCCGCATAGTACGTGGTGGAGTCAGTGCGCGCAGCCAATCCGCACCGAGCGGAACACACTTTGCCGGCGCGTCCATGAAATGGTTCCTTCGGCTCACCGGTGAAGGTGTCGGGATGCACATCGGAATTTTGCCCGGCTACCCCGCCTCGCATGGCTGCATACGCGAATCCGTCGATGGAGCAAAATTGTTTTACGACTACGCCAAAGTTGGCATGTCCGTAGACGTTGGCGATTTCTAGCCGAACTAGACCTCTTGGTCTCTTCGCCCAGCGAAGTTACGCTCCGCTGAATAGAAGACAGCGGGTTATGTTTGTGTTTAGCGCCAAAGGCGCAGCATTCAATCTTCAACCTGGGGGAGACCCCAGGTTTCTACAGGCCACAAAAGCCAGCGCTGAAAGCGCAATTCATCGCCGGCACCAGTTCGATTGACCGGCGCAATTTGAAACGCACTTTCAGCGCTTGTTTAGACGCCAATTTGAATTCCTGGGGCGATGCCCCAGGCTGAAGCGATACGGCGCCTTTGGCGCTAAACACAAACCGAGTTAAAAACCCGCTGGGCACACAGGTTCGCCACGGCGAATCCGTTCGGTGGCAAACTCCAAGCCTATTTTCCAATCAATTTCTTGCGTAACAGTTCCAACGCAGCCTGCGTAGCAATTTGCTTAAAAGTCTCACGGTCGGTTGGAAAAAAGAATCTCTTCGCGATCGTTGTGCCCGATGCGGCGAGAGCAACATAAACAGTTCCAACGGGCTTCTCCGGCGAACCACCGCTCGGTCCGGCAACACCGGTCGTAGCAAGTGCATAATCGGATTTTGCGCACGCGCGCGCATGTCCAGCCAGCGCACACGCGACTTGCTCGCTCACGGCCCCGTATTTCTCGATCAGTTCCGGATCAACATCCAGCATCTCGATCTTGGCCTGGTCTGCGTAACAAACATAACCGGCGAGAAAAACGGCCGATGCGCCAGGTATATTTGTGATGCGATTGGCAAGCAATCCTCCCGTGCAGGATTCTGCAACCGCGACCGTTTGATGGCGTTGCACCAAAAGTTTTACGATCACTTCCTCCAGCGTTTCGTCCGCGGCAGAAAAGACCGAGGGTCCAAGCGTCGATCTGATAATCGTATCTGCTTGTTCGATGGCCTTTGCTTTCCCGATGATCCGCAGGTCGACTTCGCCAGGACGCGCGCAATAGCCGAGCTCGATTCCCGGAATCGCAAGCACGCGCTCGCCGATCGCCTCCTCGACCAGCGACTCGCCCTTATCGGCAATCTTGTAGAGACGCCGCTCGATCAAAGCCGAAGCTGGGACGATTGAACGCAAAATCGGCATCACAAAAGCCCGAAACATCGGCTGGAGCTCGCGCGGAGGCCCGGGCAACAGAAAAAGATGCGGAGACAGAATTCGGGGATTGATATTCGCCCGCAAATAAAGGCCGGGCGCGCTGCCATTCTGGTTCGGCAGGACCTCTGCACCTGCGGGAACGTCCGCCTGACGCGCAATGCCGGAAGTCCATTTGATTCCGCGCACTTGAAGTCTTTGCCGAAGCGAAGCCAGCAAGTCCGAAGACTTTTGGAGCTCCAACCCGAGTAGATCCGCAACCATCTCGCGTGTTATGTCGTCGCTGGTTGGACCAAGACCACCAGTCACAAAAAGAATTTCACAGCCTGGAAATAGCTCGGCTAACGTGTGTCGAATCGCCTCAGTGTCGCCAATCGTACGCCGTTCCTCGAAGCGCAAACCCAAGGAAAGAATCTCGCGTGCAATGAACGCAAGATGCGCGTCCTGCACGTCTCCAAGCAAAAGCTCCGTGCCGGTGTTGAGAAGGATGACGCGCATGACCAAAAGGTGAAGCGTTAAAAAGTTACAATGTTACAACGGAAGAGCGTTTACCGTTTTTAACTTTGTAACCCTTTTAACTTTTTAACCCTCCCGAAAGAATTCGGGGTCAGGCCGCCTTATCCTGTTTCTTGCGAATGAGCGGGAGCTTTTTGCCTTCCACTACCGCCCGATTGATGGTGACCTCGGCGATATCTTCGCGACTCGGCACCTCGTACATGATATCGAGCATGATCCGCTCAAGCATGGAACGCAACGCGCGCGCGCCCGTTCCCTTCGTGACGGCCTGGGCCGCCAACGCGCGCAACGCATCCTTGGTGACGGCTAAACGCACACCCTCCATTGAGAAAAGCTTTGTGTACTGTTTCACCATCGCGTTTTTTGTCTCGGTCAAAATCGCTACCATTTCGTCCTCGGTTAGCGCATCGAGCGAGCTGACGACGGGCAACCGTCCGATGAATTCGGGAATCATCCCGAAAGCGAGCAAATCTTCCGGTTCCACATGCCGGACAGCTTGTTTTCGCAGCGCCTCCTCAACTTCCAGTGTCGGGCTGCCGAAGCCCATCACTTTTTGGCCAATCCGTTTTTGAATAATTTTATCGAGACCGATGAATGCGCCGCCGCAAATGAACAGAATTTTCTCGGTATTAACCTGAATGTATTCCTGATGTGGATGTTTGCGTCCGCCCTGTGGCGGAACATTGCACGTGCTGCCCTCCAAAATCTTCAACAGAGCCTGCTGCACTCCTTCGCCGGACACATCGCGAGTAATGCTCACGTTGTCAGTTTTCCGGCCAATCTTATCGATCTCGTCGATGTAAACGATCCCGATCTCCGCTCGTTTCACATCGTAATCCGCATTCTGCAGGAGTCGCAGAATAATGTTTTCAACGTCTTCGCCAACGTAGCCGGCTTCGGTCAGCGTCGTCGCGTCGGCGATGCAAAAGGGTACATCCAGAATCCGCGCGAGGGTTTTGGCTAATAACGTTTTGCCAGAGCCGGTGGGGCCGATTAATAAAATGTTGCTTTTTTCAATCTCAACATCAGCGAACGGATCCGGCTGAAACGCGGCGGAAGCATCGGCCGGGGGGGAAGATTGCAATACCCGCTTGTAGTGGTTGTGGACAGCCACCGATAACGTTTTCTTCGCGGTGTCCTGACCAATGACATACTGATCGAGGGCCCGACGGATTTCCGCCGGCTTGGGCACACGAATATTGGAGGACTGTCGGCGAGCATCCTCGTTGAGCTCTTTATCGAGGATGCTTTTGCAAACGTTTATACAACTATCGCAGATGTAGACGCCTGGTCCGGCGATCAATTTGCGAACCTCCGCATGGCTCTTGCCACAAAACGAGCACATGGTGAGGTTGGAAGCGCGGGCCATATTTTTTGAGAAGCTCTCTTATCCTCCGACTTTACGCGGCAAAGCGGTTTCAGCCACTTCTACCGATCGATCGCCGGAAGGAGGAGTCGCTCCATCGAGCAGCTTCACCTCCTTGCGAGACTTGATCACTTCGTCCACTAGACCGTACGTTTTCGCTTCCTGGGCAGACATGTAGTAATCGCGATCCGAATCGCCCCGCACTTGTTCCTCGGACTTACCCGTGTGCTGTGCGATTATTTTAATGAGGCGCTTTTTCAGCTTGAACATGTAATCGACTTGACGCTCCACGTCGCTGGCAGCGCCCTGCGCGCCTCCGGAAACCTGATGGATCATGATATCGGAATTTGGGAGCGCGAAACGCTTGCCTTTTGTTCCCGCGCAAAGCAGGACGGCAGCCATGCTCGCGGCCATTCCAAGGCAATAGGTAGTCACATCGCACGTGAGAAACTGCATCGTATCATAAACCGCAAGACCCGCAGTGACTGAGCCGCCGGGCGAATTGATATAGATATTGATGTCCTTCTTCGAATCCTCCATTTGCAAAAACAGCAACTGCGCAATGACAAGATTAGCAATGTGATCGTCCATCGGCGTCCCGATAAAAACGATGCGATCCTTGAGTAGTCGCGAATAAATGTCGTAGCTGCGCTCGCCCCGGCCAGTCTGCTCCACGACCATAGGGATCAGCACCTGGGAAAGATTTTGGTTCGATACACTCATGATTTTTCTTCTTTGACAGCGGGTTCTTGCGCTGTCTCGACGCTAACATTCGCCTTAAGGAAATCAAGAGTCTTACCCAGCAGTATCTGTTCCGCGAACCCGTCCAGACCATCGTGTCCCTGCAGTTCCTTGCGCATTTTATCCACGGGAACATTATATCGCGCTGCTTCCTCACGAAGCCGCGCGTTGATGTCGTCCCGTGACACCTGGATGTTTTCGCGCTCTGCAATCCGATGCAGAATGAAGTTGGTCTTCAACCGGTGAGCCGCAAGCCCCGCGGAGGTCTCGACGAGCTCTTTCTCTTTTTCCTTTAACATCTCATCAGGAACACCGCGTTCGCGGTTTCGTTGCACCAGGTCTGCCAAAACTCGACGCGTTTCACTTTTTAGCAGGGGAGGCGGCAACTCGAACTGAATCCGTTCGTGCAAATATTTCACGACCTGCCCTTCTTTCGCTCGGTCGCGTTCATGCTTCTTTTCATGCACAAGATCGTGTTCGATAACTTGGCGCAGATCGGCAAGCGTCCTTCCAGGAATCAATTTGGCCGCAAACGCATCATCCAAAACCGGCAATACTTTCTGCTTAATCTCACTCACAGTGACATTGTAATTTGCTTGTTTTCCTGCCAATTCCTTCACCGGAAAATCCACCGCGAAATCGACGGTTACCGTGCGCGTTTCGCCCGGCTTTTGCCCTACCATTTGTTCGCAAAATTTCGGGAGAAAATTATTGGGCGCGAGATGCAACCAGAATTTTTTCCCGCCGTGAAGATTCTTGCTCGCCTGGGGCGCGATTTCACTAATGGGCTTGCCATCGCTGGATCCCTCAAAGTCGATGACGGCAAAGTCGCCCATCTCCAGTCCACGCTCCGGAACATCAACGAAATCGGCCGTTTGATCGCGTAGCCGCTCGATTGCAACATCGACTTCCGACCCAGAGACATTCGTCTCCGGCAACTGCACTGGAATGTTTTTGTATTCGGGCAATTCAAATTCCGGCGCGGTAACAACGGTTGCGCGGAACCGCATCGACTTGTCCTCGCCAAGCTGGACGTCTTCGATATTGGCCAGCGAAGCAACCCGCAACTGTTCTTGCTCGATCGCCTCATGATAACTCTTGGAAACAAGCTTCTTGGTCAATTCATCCTGAATTTCCTTGCGAAATCTCTTCTCAATCACGGCACGCGGTGCCTTACCAGGCCGGTAACCCGGAATTTTGGCGAAACGCGCAAAGCTGTTAGCGATCGCATCCCATTCTTTGGATACTTCCTCCGAGGGCACTTCAATTTGCAGCGTGGAGACCGACCCCGCCTGCTTTTCAACTTCGACCTTCATAACCTCAATGTAACGGCGCTCTGCAAGCGCCGCAAAACCTGCCCAAACCTGGCTGGGCCGGAACGTCGCGTCACGGTTTCGTAAATCGAATAAGCTGCGTCAGGACGCACCGCCATTGCCCATTGAGCCTCACAAAAAAATCTGTCGCACGCTCCTCAGCGCTGAAATCTTGCCCCATAAATTTCCCCTTCGTCCGAGTCAACGCAGTTACCACTCCGCTGTCCCCGTAGACACGCACCCGCAGGTTATCGGACTCCATTATCTCGTGAGTGAGAGTGCCAGACTTGATCACTCCAAGAAAGCGCTCCTTATCAATGATTCCTCCATTGGCATTGATGATGATCCATTCATCGGTAACAAATCGCTCGATCGCTCCCGGATCATTTTTGACGATTGCCTCCGCAAATTCCGCTTCAAGCTTCAGCAGTTCTTCTTCCATTTTCTAAATTCTTTCGTGTGTTTAATGGACTCTCCTCCCTTTGACGTAAACCGAGTCCGTTTGCTGAACTCCGAACCAATACGCAAGCTCTCGGTAATCCACGCAATCGAATATTGAGAAGTTCGCCAGTTTACCGGATTCGAGCGAGCCAATCTGATCGCCTCGGCCTAACGAATATGCCGGATTTATCGTCGATGCCGAGACAGCCTCTGCTGGCGACATCTTCATTTGTGTGCACGCAATCGACAAAATCATTGGCATGCTCGGTGTCGGCGATGAGCCGGGATTGAAATCAGTCGCGATTACGATCGAGAGACCTGCCTCGATCATTTCTCGCGCCCGCGGATAATGGCTCGATCCAAGCGCATAGACCGAGCCGGGTAACAATACCGGTTGCACGCCTCCAGATTTCAATGCCGCGATCCCCTCTTTGTCGGTTTTTTCCAGGTGATCTGCCGTTGTGGCTTTCAATTGGCCAGCCAATTTTGCCGCGCCTGAATTATTTAGCTGATCCGCATGGATTCGCAGTTTCAATCCAAGCTTTTTCGCCGCGCCAAGTATCCGACTCGATTGTTCGATATCGAAATAGCCGCTCTCGCAAAATACGTCGCAAAATTCGGCAAGACCGTCCGAAGTCACTCGCGAAAGCATCTCGTTAACGACGAGATCGACGTATTCGTCAGCACGCCTTTTGCGCGGCACTGCGTGTGCGCCGAGGAACGTCGGCACAATTTCCAGCGGCGTCTCTTGATTGAGGCGCCTCATCACACGCAGCATCTTCAGTTCATCTTCGACGCTCAGACCGTAGCCCGATTTTGATTCCACAGTTGTCGTTCCGCAGCGCAGGAACCAGTCTGCATGCTTTTTTGCTTGCATAAGAAGGTCGGTTTCACTCGCTGCTCGCGTCTTTTCAACGGTTGACCAAATTCCGCCCCCAGCCTTGGCGATTTGCTCATAGGTGTCACCGCACGCGCGGCGCTCGAAATCGTCCAGCCGATTCCCGGCAAAAACCAAATGCGTGTGCGCATCAACAAAACCGGGGAGAACGACTTTCCCGCGAGCGTCGATAACTTCCGCATCGCCTGCTTTCTTTTCTATCTCAGCGCTGGGACCGACGACGTCGATCTTGCCGTCGCGAATCAGCATTCCACCATTGGGAATCATTGCCAGTTCGGACAGTTCACGTCCCGCGCGTGGCCGCTTCGGGCCGGCCAGGGTGACCAGCTGGGATGCGCGAAGAACCGCGATAGAACTCATGATTCGTTGAATCGTTGAAACAAAAAGGGCGTTGTCATTCTGAGCGAAGCGAAGAATCTCTGATCTTTTTTTTGCCGACGCTAGGATGAAAACTAGAGATGTTTCGCTTCGCTCAACATGACAAGGATAGGCTTGGCCGCTTTATCCCTTCAACGCAGTTTGCTTCCTACAACTTGATAGATGTTCTCGAACTGCGCATCGGAATCGGCGCTGATGTTTCGCATTCTCTGGGCAAGAGCTCCCTTGAATTTTTCGTCCTTCAGCTGCGCAAGATTGATTTTCACGTTCAGCGCCGCACCTTCGATACACGCACGAGTGGCTAACGCGCCGACACCGACATCCGAAGCCGAGGCTGGATTTCCTTTTTCGGCCATTTCAGTGAGCAATTCATAAGATTTCGACGCGGTCTCCATGACCTTCAACGGAACCTCGGCTGCATACTTGGTTGCCTGTTCAATCGCAGTCGATCGCGCCGCTTTCTCTTCAGCTGACTCTTTGGGCAACGCGAACGCATCCATTACCTTGTTGAACGCTGCTGTATCTTCATCCACCAGCGACAGCAATTCATCTTTGAGCTGCTGCGCTTTCACTGCCGAATTGCTGAAATATTCGAGCTTGTCATCCCAACCGCGTTTTCCTGCGGACAAGTTCGCAACCATTCCGCCTAACGAGGCGCCTAGCGCGCCCATTAATGCTGCGACAGAGCCGCCGCCGGGCGCAGGCGAATCGCTGAGGGTTTCGTTGCAAAATTCGCGCAGATTCATCTTCGCCAGGGACCTCTTTGGCTCAGCAGATTCGATTTTGAATTCAATCACCTTTTCTTTTGGATAGAAAGGTTTCAGTTCGCTCAAGCCCATCGAGCGAATGGCGATGTCGATCAATTCTTCATCGGCCACCCCTTCCGACCATTTTTGCTTGCGCAAGAAATATCGCCCTGCATCAACGAGAGATTTCTTCGGGACCATGCCCACAATCTCTGAGCCGGTCACGCGCAGGCCGCGTCTGGCTGCCGATTCGCAACACGCATCGAACGCCGCGTGTAACGGCGTTTCTTCGATATTGGTCAGGTTCATCGAGACCTGTGCAATCCCGTATTCCTTCACAAACCAACCAATTGCCTTGACGTGCGTCAGCATACCGGGAATCCGGATCGGCTCGCTATTTGCATCCAGCAACGGTTTTCCCCACGGCGTTCCATCTTCGGTCTGCACCCTACCCTGCTCTCGCACATCAAACGCAACCGAGTTTGCGCGCCGCACTGATTTCGTGTTCAGATTCACATTGTAAGCGACAAGAAAATCTCGAACACCGATTACAGTTGCCCCTGATTTTTCGCTGAATATCTCGGGCCCAAAATCTGGTTTCCATTCGGGCTGTCTTATTTTTTCGAAGAATCCTTCGTATTCGCCCGCGCGAATTATGGACAAATTCGAGCGCGCTTCATTTTTCGCCGCTTTTTCATAGAGATAGACGGGTATTTTCAATTCATCGCCAACACGCTGTCCCAGGCGATTTGCACAGGCGATTGCTTCATCCCAGCTCACGTTGCTGACGGGAATGAACGGACAAACATCCGTCGCGCCCATGCGCGGGTGCGCTCCCTTGTGTTTGTGCATATCGATTAACTCCGACGCTTTCTTGATGGCGCGAAATGCCGCTTCCACCGCTGCATCAGGACCGCCGACGAACGTCACCACGGTGCGGTTGGTGCTCGCGCCAGGATCGACATCCAACAGCGAAACGCCGTCCACCGATTCAATCATATCGGTGATCTGTCGAATCACGTTCTGATCACGGCCTTCCGAAAAATTCGGGACGCATTCGATCAATTTTTGCATGGCTCAAGGGTCGGTTAGCAGTCATTCCTGTAGCGGTGGTCCACGACCGTCGCAAATTTTTGGAAGTGCGGCTGGCGCGAAAACGGCACGCTGACGCCTTGGCCGGACGAAACGCTATTGATTCGGCGATATGAAAACATCCTTGCGCGGAAACTTCTCGAACAAGGAAGGTGGCTTGCCAAAATTAGTCGCCAGAACATCAACCGGATTGCTGGCGATCCAAGCAGAAAGATCAATCGCCTGATAAATTCCGGTGTTAAAACCGATCAGCATTCGACTCGGCTTGCTCCCGACGTTTTCAATCGAGTGCCCATAGCCCTGTGGGATGTAACCGACATCGCCGGCGTTCAGCTGCTCCGTTCGAAATCGGCCATGCGACCCAAACATCGTCACGCTGAGATCGCCTTCGATTACATATTGCCACTCATCGGCGTTTGGATGCCAATGAAGTTCGCGCAACGCGCCTGGTTCGAGGTCGAGAATTACGCCAGTGACTGTTGTCGAAATGGGAAATCGAGTGGAATCGATACGCCATTCGCGGCCGCCTTTGAAAACCGCGTGCGGC
Source organism: Verrucomicrobiota bacterium (assembly GCA_003221195.1). GTDB lineage: Bacteria > Verrucomicrobiota > Verrucomicrobiia > Chthoniobacterales > UBA10450 > Udaeobacter. The sequence goes on along the minus strand of QHQO01000029.1, from coordinate 13,175 downwards.
GCACCCGCTAACATTCGAAACTTGTGTGTCTCTGGAGGCGAGACGCTTGGCCCCTGAAGATTTTCCGGCATTCGTTCTGGCGGAACAGCGCCGCGGGCAAAATAGACTTCCTCCTTTGGAAAGCCATCGAACGCTGAGTCAGGCAGACCAAAATTTTTCGCCAGCAGCGGCTTGGGCGTGTGTCCAATCCAGTCGGTAATACTGAACGTGCCAAACTCGGAGAAATAACCGTTGTCAAAGATCAAAATGAAATGGGTCGGTTCGTTGCCGAGGCACTCGAGCATGTGGGCGTACCGCGAGGAAAGTACCAGATATCGCCTGGTTCGAAGTCATTCGTCTCCGCTTGACCGGCCGGGTTAATCACTGTTGTGCGAACGCGGCCTTTGAGAACGAACGCCCATTCCGCTGCAGTCGCGTGCCAGTGAAGTTCGCGCATCACACCGGCTTCAAGTTGCATCGACACGCCGGCGATTCCTTTGGAGATGGGAAGTTGTTCAACGGTCGCTTCCTTTCCAAAACTGTTCCCCAGAACTTTCCCCTTGGATTTCTCCAACTCGAATTTGAAAGTCGGCAGTTCTTTTCCGGATAAGAGAGGATCCGGCACATTATTTTGAAAGGTCAGATCGCTCATAGGCGATTTCTTAAATCGCCCCACCCAGATTGATCAAGCGAATCCTGACTTCGCGCGCGACCAGATGCGATACCTAGTACAATCCCAACGCCTCGACGGTCGGCTCGTCAATTGCTCCAGTAACAATCAGTCCCTGGTCACGCTGGAAATTAGCAAGAGCAGCTCGCGTTTCCACGCTTAGCGACCCAGTCACAAACCCGAAGTAGTAACCTGCGTCCTGCAACGCAGCTTGAACATTCGCTATCACCTGGTCGGGTAGCAGATTACTATACGTGTAGATTGGCCCGTCGTAATCGTAATAGTTATTAAGCGGATCATAACCGTAAGCGGGGTACCAATAGCTCGCATCCAGGAAATAATATCCGCCCGTGACGAAAACGATGTTGTTACAATGCTGCCGCCACCAGTCGCGATTATGCCATCCGTGCCAATTACGACGAAGCGCATCGGAATAGCTGAACCGATTCCTTCCAGTTTGGTGATTCTTCTTGACCTTGGGCTGCTTAAAATCGCGATTCGCCCAATCACGGACGACCGGTTGCGCATCGCCATTTCGTGCGCGGTGTGGGGTGTCGATTGTCTCCAAGCCTTCCGAAATCTCTCGCTTCGCCAACACATGTTTGGTCGGCTGTAGATCGTCCGTTCTGACCGCGCGCTGATCGTCCGTTATCGATAGCGGAGTTTGCACAATTCCGCTTCGCGGCAACAGGTTGCCGGTTGGTTGCACATTGTCAGTTGGCGTGTGCTGTTGAATCCTCATTGCCGCCAGCCTCGTATTCAGTTGCCGGGTGAGCGGTGAATAATTCGGCCGAAGATTGATGGGCTGACTTTGGACTCGAGGCGGGAGCATGCCGGACGGGCGCTGGCCAATGTTTGCCGGCCCACGGGGAACATACGGCTGATTTGCATTGTTGGGGGGCACGTTACTCGCTCGAACACCATTACTCGGTGCGACACGAGGAGCATTCTGGGGAGCGAATCCGGTTGTTTGTCCTGTGCTCGTGCAAATTCCCACTCCAAGTACCACGACCGAACAAAGAGCCGCGAATCTCGATAGCTTCATTAAGTTCCTCTGCTGATTAAACATCACAAACGCCCTTTCGTTGCAAGCTTCGACTGAAACGCTTTCAAAGCTATTCAGGCAAACGTCAAATTATTTGATCTACCGCAAGTCACGAACAAGGGCGATTCAGGAGATTCGCCGGCTCCCGATAACGGTGGCCCCAAGCCCTCAGTTGGCATGTTGCAATCTGTGATTCGGAACTTACAATCTACAATTGTTTTCTCGGGGTCTTAGCTCAGTTGGTAGAGCGCCTCAATGGCATTGAGGAGGTCACGGGTTCGAATCCCGTAGGCTCCATTTTCTTTTTGCACATCACAGCAGCATCGCAACGACTGCGACCCTGCGCTGATCAGCTAAAACCATTCCGGCTTGCGCGGTAACAAACGCGTAACTTTTCCCATGCAGCGCGCAGCGCAAATCGCTGCGATTCTACGGGCATGAAAGCAACACGTAATCCTACAGCAAATGATTTTGGTAAGAGCGACAATCGTCCTTTCAGGAATGATGCGGAAAAAAAAGCCAAGTCTCTCAAAGGTTCGATCAGTCGTCGTTTATTCCTAGGCAAATCACTCGCAATGGGAGCCGGAACAATCGGCGCAGGGCTCTTAGCAAATGCGTCTTTAGCAAGCGAGATATCACGACCTCGGCCAACACCTGGGCCTCGGCCAACACCTGGTAGAGGAGGTCTAACAGCGGGGGATGCAGCTCTGCTTCGGTTCCCAGCGGCACTGGAGCTACTCGAGGCCGACTTTTGGATCCAATACAATGAACTCGGTGGCGTCCAGGATAACGAAGTCCCAGGCGGGACCGGAAATGAAGCCTACACTGAGGCCATTGAGGTGCTCGACGAAGACATGCCCGTATACATCCACGACAACACCGATGATGAAATCACTCACCATACTTTCCTTAACGCCTACCTGGAGTCCAAGGGAGCAGATCCTGTAAATCTGGATCCGTTTCGGACTCTGATGGGCAGCACCGCGACGGGAGTCAATCCGGACTTGATCGGAAGACGACTCACGAACCTGACGCAACTCACTATCGACACCAGCTGGTGGACGCGTTATCGCGACGACAGTCATAACCCAGATCTTGATCCAAACTTCACCTTTCCGCAGGCCGTCCCGACTTTAGGGGTGAACCAGCATACGGCAATTCCCAGGACTGATGCGGACACGACTGATGCTAATTTCCTACAGGCGATCGCAAATACTGCGGCTTTCCACTTTCCAACCATTGAACAAGGTGGCAACAGCCTGTATCCGGCGTTGGCACTCAGAGCGACCCGTGAGGAGGTCTTGCGGATTCTGATCAGCATCGGACCTACTGAAACGATGCACTTTCAAACATGGTCAGATAAGGCGGGCAATGCACCGCCGCTGACTGCTGTTGATCCCGTGACTGGTGTTTCGGTGACTTTTCCTGATCTGGAAGTGGACGACGAACTCCTGAACAAGAGTCTGATCATGCCGGAGCCGTGCCCGTTCCTGGATCGAAGCCTGCCCATTGTTTCGATCATTCGACCGACCAAGACGGGAGGCGTTGCTATGAGCACCCTGCAGTTCCTGACAGACATGGGACTGTTCATCGGCCAGTCACAGGCGTTCTTTGCCTTGATGACCCAACTTGCACACGACGCAGACCATGCCAGACATGGTGGTGGTTGAGAAATGTAACCGTCACGTCAGCCAGTTAATAGCAAGGATTGCGAACGTCGGACGTGAAGCCGCATCGTGCTCATCAGGTTTAGGGATTAGGGTTCGATCCCCTTGTCTGTGGCGGCAGAATTTTTTCTCTTTCGCCGAATTACTTTTCAGGGGAGGGTCCTTTGTCCCGCAGAAGGTGCGCAACATCGATAGCCTGGTGGGTTTTCATTTTGCGGTGTCGATCACTTTTGATGCACAAAACCAACTCCATCGTCATGTGCGCACCCAGAACGACGGTTTTCAATACAGCCGCGAATCTTGAATTGTGGCCGCAGATTCTGCCGCACTATCGCTATATCCGTTACCTCGAACGGAGCCCGGATCGAAATGTCGTCGTAATGGCTGCCACGCGCTCAGGCATTCCCATTTCGTGGATTTCCGAACAGATCATCGATCGCGACCGCGCTGAAGTCCGCTTTCTTCACTTGAAAGCATTCACGAAGGGAATGCGAGTAGTGTGGACATTTCAGGAAGCGCCAGCTGGTGTGCTGGTCGAAATTAAGCACGACCTGGCATTTCGCGTGAAGATTCTAGCGCCCATCGCGGACAAGATTATCGGTGGCTTTTTCATTCATCACATCGCAAATAAGACACTGCGCTGCATGAAATCGTACGTCGAGGCGAACACAGATAAGGTCACTGCATGAGCCACCGACGCGCTGTTATCACTGGAATTGGTCCAATCACCTGCATCGGCAACGGGCGCGAGAGTTTTTGGAGGGCAATTCTCGCGGAAAAAAGCGGTATCAATGACATCGCTAGTTTCGATCCCAGCGTCTTCCGTGTGCGCTCTGCCGGCGAGATTCGTGATTGGGACCCAGAAGTGTTTTTCTCCCCGCACCGTCTGAAACGACTCGATCGCTACGCACAGTTCGCAGTCGTGTCGGCGCAAATGGCGCTCGATGATGCGCACATCGAGTATTCCCGCGAAAACCCGCAGGACCGAATCGGTGTCAGTTTCGGCACGGCGCTTGGCGGCGTTTGCAAGGCCGAGGAACAGTATCTCAGGTATCTAAAAAAGGGCGCGCGCGGAGTTCAACCTACGCTTGCCGTTCAGGTATTTGGTGGTTCGGCCCATTCGAATATCGCGATCGAATTCGGTTTTCGCGGCGTGGGCACCACAAATTCGAACAGTTGCGCCAGTGGGACCGTATCGGTGGGCGAAGCGTTAAGATACATCAGGGACGATTTTGCAGACGTGATTGTCGCAGGCGGGGCGGAAGCACCTCTGACGACCATTACTGTGGGCGCGTTCGACATCATCAAGACCATGAGCAGATGGCCGGGGAATCCCGCCTTCGCTTGCCGTCCGTTCGATCTGTTGCGCGATGGATTTGTCATGGGCGAAGGCGGAGCCTCGCTGGTCATTGAAGAACTTGAACATGCGCGTGCCCGCGGCGCGCACATTTACGCGGAAGTGCTCGGATATAGTTTAAATAACGATGCTTTCCATATGACGTCGCCTTTGCCAAACGGCGAATCGTCCATTCGCGCGATGCGCGAGGCGCTCGCCGATGCAAAAGTAGCGCCCGACCGAATCGATTACATCAACGCGCACGCCAGCTCAACCCAGCTCAACGACAGTGCGGAAACTGCATCGATCAAACAAGTATTTGGCGAACATGCGCGACGAATCCCAGTCAGTGGGACAAAAGGTTATTATGCGCATCCGCTCGGCGCGACCGGCGCAATCGAGGCGGCGCTTTGCGCGCTCGCTTTGGATCGGCAATGGGTTCCGCCCACAATTAACTATGCAAATCACGATCCTTTATGTGACCTCGACGTTGTGCCCAATCACGGACGCGAAGCCGAACTGAAATATGTAATAAGTAACTCGTTCGGTTTCGGCGGAATTAATGCGTGTTTGGTGTTGGGAAAAAAGCCTGATTAGCAACGCGGTCTGTCATCCCGAATCGCGCAGATAATGAGGGACCTCCCAATCGAAGCTTGTGACATACTAGATAATTTGAAGATCCCAACCTCTCTGTGCGAGCTCCTTCGCATCGCTCAGGGTGACTCGCTGATCTTGTCTTGCAGGTGATCGAGCAAATCCGGCCGGTTTTCGCGCGTGCGCTTTATCGCCTGTTCTTTGCGCCACTTTGCAATCTCAGCATGGTTTCCGGAAAGCAAGACCTTCGGTACCTTCCAATCGCGAAATTCTGCCGGCCGCGTGTACTGCGGAGCTTCGAGTAGTCCGTGATTGAAACTGTCGTCCATCGCCGATTGTTCATGGCCAAGCGCCCCTGGCAATAAACGCACGATTGCATCGACAAGAACGACCGCGGCGATTGCCCCGTTCGTGAGAACGTAATCGCCGATGGAAATCTCCAGATCCACCAGATGTTCAATCACACGGTGATCGACTCCTTCATAATGCCCGCAGACAATGATGACATGCGGCTCTGCCGAAAGCTGTGTCGCCAGTTGTTGATCAAACCGTTGCCCGGCGGGCGACATCAGCACCACTCTGGATGTTGGATTTCGGAGATCTTTGACAGCCGCAAAAATCGGCTCTGGTTTCATCACCATTCCCTGGCCGCCGCCGAACGGTGCGTCGTCCACGACATGGTGTTTATCCGTGGTCCAGTCCCGCAGGTTATGGATTTGAAGATCAACAATCCCGTTTTCTTGCGCGCGTTTCATGATGCTTTCGCCAAGAGGCGCGCCACAGATGTCAGGAAATAATGTCAGGATGTCGATCTTCACTCAGGAAGAAAAACGTCGAACGACCTGCGGCTGACGTCCAATCATGAATCGGACATGAAGATTTACTCGACGATCTCAAGGGTCGCCCGCTGGCCATGGCGCGCGGCGGAACTGGCAAGCAATGCGCGAATAGCTTGAATGGTCTGGCCGCTGCGACCAATCACGCGGCCAACGTCTCCCCGTCGAAGTTGCAATTTAAAGACGGTCGTTCTGCCGTTCGGAATTTCCGTGAGGACCATGTCGTCAGGAAATTCGATCAGCTGCCGGATAACGAATTCGAGAAACTCTCTCATGCGCCAGAAAGACTAACCACGAATCCGCCTTCGCACAATAGCGACGGCGTGACAGCTGAACACGAACAAGCACAAAATCGCGACTCTCCGGCGCGTTCCAGCCTCCGCTGTCCTCAGCGGATCACATCATGAGGATATTACCAACGGCGAAAAGAAACCGTTATTAACCCAACGCGCCGAGACTAATCGGCGGGTTCACCCGGAGGCGACGACTCTGCCTGTGTCGATTGTGGGCTTTCTGCCTCCACTTGGGATGACGGCTTAGAGGTCGTCGTTGCTTTCTTATTTTGTTTTATAAAGCTGCGCACCGTATCGGATGGTTGTGCACCTTTGCTGATCCAATATTCGATCCGATCAATCTTCAACGTACTATTGTGACCGGGTTTCTTTGGATCGTACGCGCCGATGATCTCGATAAATTTCCCATCGCGCGGGCTCCGCCTGTCGGCCACTACCACTTTGTAGTAGGGGCTATTCTTCGTTCCTTCTCTGCGTAATCTGATTGAAACTGCCATGTTAACTTCTCATTCGCACCAATTGCGCCATCATCTTTTTCATTTTGCCCGTGCTTTTCATCATCTTCCGCATCTGATCAAAGCGCCGTAACAAATCGTTTACCTCCGTGACTGTGCAGCCGCTGCCGCGTGCGATGCGCTGACGACGCCGCGCATTCAAAATGTCGGGACGCGTCCGCTCTTCGTTCGTCATCGAAAGCACGATGGCTTCCGTGCGCTTAAGCTGCTTCTCGTCAACAGAGAGGCCTTGCACATTACTCATGCTGGGCAACATGCCAAGAATATTCTCCAGCGGCCCCATTCGCCGCATCATCTTGAACTGCGCCAGGAAGTCATTGAAATCAAATGAAGCCGTTCGCAGTTTCCGCTCCAATTGGGCAGCTTCTTCTTCATCCACTGCTTCTGCCGCTTTTTCGACCAGACTAACGACGTCGCCCATTCCAAGAATCCGGCCGGCCAACCGCTCTGGAACAAAGACTTCAAACTGATCGAGCTTTTCCCCAGTTCCTGCGAACTTGATTGGTTGCCGCGTCACTTCGCGCATGGACAATGCCGCGCCGCCTCGCGCGTCACCGTCCAGTTTCGTTAAAATGATTCCGGTGATGGACAAAGCGTCGTCAAAACGGGATGCAACGCTAACTGCCTGCTGGCCGGTAGCGGCATCAACCACCAGCAGCGTTTCCTGCGGGTTTAAGAATTCTTTCAGCCTTTTTAGCTCCTGAATCAGCGCCTCGTCGATCTCCTGGCGACCTGCCGTATCGAAGATTTCGACAATGGGCGCACCTGGCTGTCGCGCCCTGGCAGATGTGTGAGCAGCGGCACGCTCCACATTCTTTTCGCCCGGCTCGGGAGTGAATACCGGGACGTCGATTTGTTTCCCTAGCGCTACCAACTGTTCGATCGCCGCCGGTCTCTGCAAATCGCACGCGATTAAAACTGGCGTGCGACCCTGCTTTTTCAGAAGACGCCCCAGTTTGGCAGACGAAGTTGTTTTGCCCGACCCATTAAGACCGACAATCAAAACTCGGCCTGTATCTCCGAGATTAACCGGCGCGGCGTTGCCTCCGAGCAAGGCAGTTAATTCGTCGTAGAAAATTTTTACAATCTGCTGGCCCGGCGTAATGCTGCGAAGAACGGCTTCTCCAAGCGCTTTCTCTTTAACGCGTGCAATGAATTTTTTGGCGACTTGAAAATCGACGTCCGCTTCAAGCAAAGTCAGCCGGACGTGGCGTAACGCGGTATCGACGTTCGATTCGCTGATCGTGCCGTGTCCACGCAGCTCTTTGAAGACGTGCTGAAGTTTGTCAGAGAGTTGGGAAAACATGACATCAAAAAGTTAGAGGGCCCCCACCCGTCGTCGCGCGGTAGAGCACGCGTCCCGCGTGCTGGCGAGCCCGTCCCCGCGATCGCGAACTTTTGATACACCAACGTTTCACGATCGAATATGACATAAGAAAGATCGTTTCGGAGCGCCGCCGAGACCAGCAAGCGGAGACGCATGCCCTCCCCAAAACCCACGCCGAGCTTATTTTTTAGGTGTAGGTATCGGCGAGGTCCCCCCGGCCGCGCCCTCTTCAATTCCGAAAGTCCAATGCGCTTCGACCTTTTTCCCCTGAGATTTCGCGCTGATAATCACGCTACACGATTTCTCGTGCAACTTTTGCGTCACTTGGTATGACACCGTACCGGATTTCGGGTCATAATTCGCAGGAACAACACCGAGACCGCTCACGCGCAGTTGCACACTGCCAGGCTCGATCGCGCCAATCGGACTGAGGTTAGCCTTAATTAAAGGCAGAGCCGTGTGCACTGTCTCGCCATCTGCCGGTTGGGTCGCGAGATCCTTCGCGCCAACTTCGGCGACCGCTGCTCCCCCTCCAGTAGAGGTAGCGATCATTTTTACAGCATCTTCAAATACCTTGGGCTTGTTCGCTTCGATCGCATAACGACCGATTGAATCCATCGACGACGTAAAGGTGATGGGCTGACCGTAAACCGTAAACATCGCCTCGTACCCGGAATTTCGGGCAATCTCTTTAACGTGTTCGTTATAATTCCCGAACGGCACTGCAAAGCAATTCACTTTGATGCCCAGTCGCTGCTCGAGCAGTTGCTTGGAACCCACCACTTCGTTTTGTATCCATTGCTCGTATTGAGGCCCGGTCAATTTCGTCTTCGTCCTCTTCCCTCCGGTACTCGCGAGCATGATCGTATGCCCTTCGCGCAAATCCTGGTGAGTCGCGGAATGCGCTTCAATGTCCACACCGTTATCGCGCATATCCGCAAGCTGTTCCCAAGTAATCGCTTCCCCGCCGCCTAACGAGCCGCCCCGCACGCCTTCGGTGTAAATGAACATGGTGAACGGGTAACCGTATTTTTTCATAATCGGCCACGCGACTTCGTATTGCGATTTCCAGCCATCATCGAAAGTAACGACCGCAGAGCGCGGTGGTATATTCTTTTCGCCCTTCTTCCAGGCGAGCAAATCCTGCATTGAAATGACTGTAATGCCGCGATCCTTTAATTCCTTCATCTCCGCTTCAAACGCGGCAGGTGTGATCTCGGTCCCGGGATAGCGAATCTTGTCCACCAAACGGTGATAACAAAAAATGAGTACCTGGGCCGTTTGATCGACCACCGGCTTGGTGATCTTTGGAGATGCCGCCGCTAGTGGAGTTGCAACCGGTGTCGGCGATGAGGCGCTCGCCTGCTGCGAACTCGAGGAAGCGTTCTCCTGCTTCTTGCACATCGAAAGGTTCAGCGCAAGAAACAAAGGGAGAATCGCAAATCGGATTATCATAAAAGAAGTAAAGGCTTTATGCGCAGCAGCACAAAACACAAGTGCTTTTTGCAACTGCGATCAATAGACAGTCCCTCATCCAATTACGTTGTATCCTTTAAGCTTCGCGCGAAAAATTTTTGGTAGAAGACGTATTTTTTGCTATAAGATCAGAATGCTTCGCCAGGTCACTCGTCTCCTTGCAATCGCTTTTTTCGCTTCATTGGCTGCTTGCAGTACAGTCACGACTACCGGGGTTAAAAACACGACTAAGACTTTTAATACCGTGGTAGTGGACGCGGGACATGGGGGCAAAGATAGCGGCGCATATCGCCGCTATGGTCCACCTGAGAAGATGGTTGCCCTCGATGTCGCCCAACGTCTTAACCGCAAGCTGCGCGAATCTCAGCTGAAAACGGTGATGACCCGCGACTCGGATGTCTTCATTGAATTGAACAATCGTGTGGCCATCGAGAATGCACAGAAAAATGCAATCTTCGTCAGCATACACTTCAACGATTCGCGTCGCCGCGGCGTTCACGGAGTTGAAACGTATTATCATTCGGGCGCTTCATTCGATCTGGCGAACAGTATTCAAGGAAAACTGATGACTATCCCTCACTCTAAGAATGGCGGAGTGCACACGGCAAATTTTCGCGTGCTACGCCTCGCGACCTGTCCAGCAGTCCTTGTGGAATGTGGATACTTGAGCAATCGCGGTGATGGCGGTCAGGCGCGTGATTGGGAGTATCGCGAACTACTCGCAGACCGAATCGCGGAAGCAATTGTCGAACAACGGTTCGGCTCCGGTGTTTACCGTGGGTCGACGCAAGTAGCTGCAGAATCGCAGCCACAATCGGCGCCTCCCAGCGCCGGTACGGGCCTGACGCCAAACGCTGGGCATCGCTAGAATTCTTTTCCGCGCTCTTCGCGGCCGAATGCGGCGAGCAAGATCAACATCACAAAGATCACTAGCGCAAAAAGCGCCAGCGCCTTTGCATAATCCGGATGCCCACTTGCATCATGGAAATGATCGGCCAACCGGGCTTCAACAACAGCCGTGTTGGCGGCAAATAAGTTTCCGAGTTGATATGCAACTCCGGGAAATGTCCCGCGCACAGCGCCGGGCGAGAGTTCATTCAAATGTACGGGAACAACTCCCCAGGCGCCTTGCACCATGAACTGCATAGCAAACCCACCGATGACAAGAAGCGCGAAGCTCGACGGAAAAACCCAAAGGGGAATAAGGATTATCCCGAATACGGCAGTCAAAATAATCGAGCGACGGCGGCCCCATTTTTGCGACAGATGGCCAACCACTGTTCCGCCGCAGATTGCGCCAACAGCGTAAATAATCCCAGTCGCGGCCTTCTGTGTGACGCCATAGTGGCGTTGTTCACCGAGAAAAGTTTGATACATGTCCTGGGTCCCATGTGACATGGCGTTGAACGCCGTCATCAACAAAATGACGTATACAAAGAGACCCCAGTGCCGTTTTAGTACCGTCAGCAGATCGTTCCAGAAATTAGTCGTCTCACGCTGGCGTTGCAGCCAAACCGGCGATTCAGGCACTTGCGCACGGATGTACAGCACTAGAAGTGCGGGTAGCGCTCCCGCGACGAAGAGGCCGCGCCATCCGAAGAATGGAAACACGATCCAATACACAACGGCCGCCAGCAGATAACCAAACGCATAACCTTGTTGTAGAATTCCCGAGAACAATCCACGCGCGGCAGTTGGCAGGGTTTCCATTGCCAGCGACGCGCCAAGTCCCCATTCTCCGCCCATGCCGATTCCGTAAAGGGCGCGGAAGATCAGCAGCCAGGTGTAATTCGGAGAGATCGCGGTGAGCAACTCCATGAGAGAGTAAAAGATGATGTCGATCATCAGCGGCATGCGGCGCCCGAACCGGTCCCCGAGCAATCCGAAGATGAACGCGCCTACGGGACGCATTGCCAGCGTAAGCGTGATCGCGTAGCTCAGCTCGGCGATGCTCGTGCCAAAGTCGCCTGCCATCGGCACGATCACGAACGTAAGAAGGAAAAAATCGAAGGCATCGAGTGCCCAGCCGAGGAAGCAAGCTAAGAATGTATTGCGTTGATTGCGGTCAAGCGATTTGAACAACCGGACCGCTTCCATGGCGCACTCACCTAATCGCCACATCGAAAAGAAGTCGAGATGAAACAAACGACCGACAACCAGTACCTCAAATACAGAAATATCTGCAGGTATCGTTCGCCAATTGATCAGTCGTCATTATTTCGTCATTCGACATTCGGATTTCGTCATTCATTGTCACGCACCTAGGCAAAATGCTGTGCCTGTCTCGATTACGAGCACGGAGCAAGAGCATGATTATTTTAAACACATCTACGCATCATGATACGTCAATTTGTTTCTTGATTCGCCAGCGAAACGCTCTTTAGTTCCCCCGAACAATCATGGCAGCAAACGATCTCCATCCTTTGGAAACGCTCCTGCGCGAACGCATCGTCTTTCTCGATGGCGCCATGGGCACCATGATCCAGCACTACAAGCTCCCCGAAGCGGAGTATCGAGGAAAGCGATTTCGCGATTGGAAAGGCAAAGATCTAAAGGGCAGCCTGGAGCTGCTCAATTTAACTCGGCCGCAGGTGGTCGAGGAAATTCACACCGCTTATCTCGAGGCCGGCGCAGACGTTATCGAAACGAATACGTTCAGCGGAACAACTATTGGCCTGCACGATTTCCTGTTTCAAGGCGAACCTACACGTGGCCGCAAAGATCAGGAATTCTTTCAGCGCGTAGTGGACGATGTCGATCTTCGCGCGCTCGTTCAGGAAATTAATTTTGAGGCGGCCAGGATCTCGCGACGCGCCGCGGACCGCGTCGCAAACGAAACCGGCCAGCAACGATTCGTTGGCGGATCGATGGGCCCTCTTCCGGTCGCTGCCTCGATTTCACCTGACGTAAACGATCCGGCGTTTCGCGCGGTCTCATTCGAGCAACTTCGCCAAACTTACTTCGATGAAGCGAAAGCGCTGCTCGAAGGCGGCGTCGATCTACTCATTGTCGAAACGATTTTCGACACACTCAACGGAAAAGCTGCGCTGTTCGCTATCAGTGACGCATTGGAAAAAACCGGACGCAACGTGCCGTTGATGATCTCGGGCACCGTAATCGACAAATCCGGACGAAACTTGAGCGGGCAGACTGTTGAAGCGTCGCTCATATCGATCGCGCATGCGGAACCGCTGATCTTTGGTTTGAATTGTTCGCTCGGTCCGGATGAAATGGTACCGTTCGTGGAAGAGCTGGCGCGCGTTTCGCCGTACTACATGAGTGCGTATCCGAACGCGGGGTTGCCGGATCCGCTGTCGCCGACCGGCTTTCCGGAGACAGCCGAGATTTTTGCACCCAAGGTCGCGAAGTGGGCAGAGAACGGCTGGCTCAACGTGGTCGGCGGTTGTTGTGGCACGACGCCGGATCACATCCGAGCG
>QHQO01000137.1 GCA_003221195.1 Verrucomicrobiota bacterium | reverse complement strand
ACAGGAGAATGGCGCAACAATTAATCATACGACTGCGATCTGCCATCTCGGCGGCGCCACGCTCGATAACGAAGAAAATTATCTCATCAAAAAACTCTTCACGGCCGGCCTGGGCATGGTTTGTGTGTCCAACCAGGCCCGGATATCACATAGCAGCACGGTGCCCGGTCTGGGCACCTCTTTTGGCCGGGGCGGAGCTACGACGGCGCAACAGGATCTGGCCAACGCGGACTGCATCTTGATTGAAGGCTCGTCGATGGCCGAAGCGCATCCGGTCGGTTTCCGCTGGGTAATGAAGGCCAAAGAGCGCGGCGCGACCATAATCCATGTCGATCCACGGTTTTCGCGAACGAGCGCGTTGGCCAATATCTGGGTGCCAATCCGCGCAGGCAGCGACATCACGTTTCTTGGCGGAATTATCCATCACATCATTGAAAACGAACTCTTCTTCCGGGACTACGTCGTTCATTACACGAATGCATCCTGCATTTTGCGCGATGAATATGGCGATCCTGAAGATAACGCAGGCGGCTATTTCTCCGGCTGGAACGAAAACCGGCGGACGTATGAGATGGAAAGCTGGAAATACAAGGGCGAAGGACTGAGCTATCCCGAACGGGATCTCACTCTCCAAAATCCCCAATGTGTTTTCCAAAAACTCAAACGACATTTCGCGCGCTACACACCGGAGATGGTCGAAAAGGTTTGCGGCATCCCGCCGGCGCTTTTCCACAAGGTCGCTGACGCACTCGTTAGGGCATCTGGTCCGGACAAAACAGCGGCGATCTGTTATGCCGTCGGCTGGACGCAGCATTCCAAAGGCGTTCAGATCATTCGCACCGCGTCGATCTTACAGCTTTTGCTCGGAAATATTGGTCGGCCCGGTGGCGGCATTCTCGCTCTTCGCGGGCACGCTTCGATCCAGGGCTCGACCGATATCCCCACGCTCTATGACATTTTACCCGGTTATCTGGCGATGCCGCGCGCCGGAGATGAGGAGACCCTACAAAAATATCTCGCTGGGCATACACCAAAGACCGGGCTCTGGTCGAACACGCCAGCGTATTTCATCAGCTTGTTAAAGGCTTACTACGGCAAACACGCGACCGCAGAAAACGATTTCGGTTATAACTGGCTACCGAAACTTACCGCCGACCATTCCTTCTTCGAGTACCTCTACGAAATGGCCGACGGCAAAATGGAAGGGATGTTCCTGATCGGACAGAACTCGGCTGTTGGCGCGCCGAACACACGCATGCAACGAAGGTCGTTGGCGAAGCTGAAATGGTTTGTTATCCGCGACATGGTCGAAACCGAGCCGGCCAGATTTTGGCGCGACTCGGCTGAAATCGAGCGCGGCGAATTGAAAACCGACGAGATTGAGACCGAAATCTTTTTCTTTCCCGCGGCCGGACATGCGGAAAAAGAAGGCGCGTTCACAAACACGCAGCGTCTTTTGCAATGGCGCGAGAAAGCGGTCGAACCCCCGGGCGATTCTCGGTCCGACGCATGGTTCATTCATCAACTGGCTTTGAGATTGATCGCCAAAGCCAGAACGTCTGATGATCCGATAGACGAACCGCTGCGCGCGCTCAATTGGTGGTATCCGGAAGACGAACTGGGCGAGCCAAAAATGGAAGCAGTGCTCGCTGAGATCAACGGCTGGAAAACCGAACCGCAATCAAACATAGAGGGCGTTCTTTTTGGGAGAGATCGAGAAGGTCAACCGCATCATGGTCCACAAGTTGCGGATTATAACGAATTGAAAGCTGATGGCTCGACCGCGTGCGGCGCATGGATTTATTCGGGCGTTTTCAATCGAGATGGCGTGAACAAAGCGAACGCGCGACAGCCGAAGGATTATCTCGGCCACGGTTGGGGCTTCAGTTGGCCAAGCGATCGCCGCATCATTTATAATCGGGCCAGCGCGAAGCCGAATGGTGAACCGTGGAGCGAACGCAAAAAGCTTGTCTGGTGGGAATCGGAAAAGTGGACCGGCATTGATGTTCCGGATTTCAAGACAAGCAAACCTCCCGATTATCGACCACGAGGGGATGAAAATGGTCTTGATGGTCAACGCGGCGACGCGCCCTTCATCCTGCACGAAGACGGCCTGGGATGGATGTATGTTCCGAAAGGTTTGCAAGATGGCCCGTTCCCGACGCATTACGAGCCGCTGGAATCGCCAGTACGAAATTCGCTCTATTCACGCGACACGAACCCGGCGGTGAACTGGTTCACACGAAATGAAAACCGTTTCGCACCGCCTGGCGACCCACGCTTTCCGTACGTTCTCACCACATATCGGCTGACCGAACATCATACCGGCGGCGGGATGTCGCGTTTCCTGAGCCATCTTTCCGAATTGCAGCCGGAGATGTTCGTCGAAATGTCGCCGGAGTTGGCGGCGAAGCTGAAGATCGACAATAGCGATTATGTTTGCATCGTGAGCTTCCGCGGCGCGATTGAGGCGCGCGCACTCGTTAGCCGCCGCATTCGACCGATGAATTTGAACGGGAAAACCGTGCATCAGGTCGCAGTTCCATTTCATTTCGGAGCAGCCGGTCCGTTACGCGGTAACGCTGCCAATAATCTGGTTGCCATTTCGGGCGAGCCAAATGTCACGATCATGGAAAGCAAGGCACTTGTCTGCAACATCATCCCGGGCCGCTTGCCGCGTGGCCCGGCTTTTCTTGATTGGCTTGAGCGAAACGCGCCGCAGGCCGGTCAGCCACCAAATTTGCATCCCGAACAGCCGCCCGTGGGCGCGCCGAGCGGCGGAAAATTCTCGCGTAGTCACGGCAAGGAGGCAAAAACGGGATGACGACAACCGAAATGGTAGGGACGGACCGCCGGGCCGTTCGCAATTTTCATCCTGTGATCACGGCGCGCCCGGCTGTCGCGCCCTACCAGCAGAAATGATCGGCGAAGGAACTCAGAGTACAAATCAGCGCCGGCATTCGTACGTGCACGATAATGTTGAAGTCGGCTTTTTCACTGATCCGACTGTATGCATCGGCTGCAAAGCCTGCGAGGTAGCGTGCAAGGAATGGAATGACGTGCCTGACGACGGTTTCACCTGGTTGGGAAATTCTTACGATAACACCGGTCACCTCGGTGCATCGACGTGGCGTCACGTCTTGTTTCTTGAACAAGATCAACAAAAAGGAGAGCAAATCGTCGGTTCGTTAGGCGGTGAGGCGGATCCATTTCGCTGGGTTTTCCTTTCCGATGTTTGCAAGCACTGCGAGGAAGCCGGTTGTCTCGAAGCATGCCCGACCGGTTCAATCGTGCGGACTGAAGTCGGTTCTGTGCTGGTCCAGGACGATGTTTGCAACGGCTGCGGATACTGTGTTGTCTCCTGCCCCTTCGGCGTGATTAATCGCCGCCCGGAACCGCTGCCCAATGCCGGTGGCGCGTTCAAGTGCACGTTTTGCTATGATCGGCAGAAAAGCGGGTTGGTTCCTGCGTGCGCCAAGGTTTGCCCGACCGAGTCGATCGTGTTTGGACGACTCGACGATTTGCGCGCCCGCGCCTCGGAACGGGTGGAAGAGCTCAAACAAAATGGATACGCCGACGCGCAACTGTACGATCCGCTGGAGACGTCAGTTCGCGGAATTCACGCATTCTTTCTGATTCTCGGCGAACCGGAGGCGTACGGGCTTCCACCAAAACCACAGGTGCCGACAATTCATTTGAAATCCGCATGGACCTCGGCGATCGCGACCGCGATCGGTGCGCTCATCGCGGTGTCATGCGCATTCGCTTTTCTATCTTGAGAACGCGAACAATGCTGAAATATGCCTGACGAACATCGATTGGACGAACTGCGTGAGCAGGCGCGGAACAAAGGAGTGGTCGCCGGCCGTGGCGTGGATATCGCTGGCGGACCGATCCCACGCAAGCTCGCCACGGCAAGTCCCTCTGGTGGAAGACCTGGTTATTACGGCGAACCAGTCGTTAGACCACCCGTGTGGACTTGGGAAATTCCAGTTTACTTCTTCGTCGGCGGACTAGCCGGGATGGCGGCGGTCATCGCGTTAATCGGACTAATTTTTCATCAAGGCGATCTGACGCGCACAGCAACGTGGATCGCGGCGATCGGCGCGATCCTCTCTCCAATCCTACTCATCATGGATCTCGGACGCCCCCGGCTTTTTCTCAATATGCTGCGCGTTTTCAAGCATCAATCGCCGATGTCTGTCGGCGCATGGATTCTATTTGTTTTTGGCGGCTGCGCCGTTCCCGCGTTAATCGCCCTCGAGCTTCATGTGCACCAAATCTTCACTGGCGGTTTCGACCAGTTCCTCCAAATCGCCGCGTCTCTACTGATTCTGGGTTCGGCATTTTGGGGAATGTTCGTCGCGACTTACACGGGCGTCTTGTTAGGCGCGACCGCGATTCCCGCGTGGTTTTTACATCGTACCCTTTTGCCGATCCATTTCGGGGTTGCGGGTTTGGGATCGGCAGCAGCGTTGCTTGAACTGCTTGGCCATCGAATCGCACCGCTTGGTGCGCTTGGATTCCTTGCCGCCGGCACAGAAACGGCACTTTGGATTTGGCTTGAGATCGATAAGCATGGCAAAGCCGATCGCGCCCTGCGCGAATCAGGCTCTGGCTTGCAAATCCGGTGCGGTGAGATTTTGAGCGGACCGCTAGCGCTGATCTTACGCGTGGCGAATTTGGTTCCCCTCGCCGGAATTTCATTTTTGCTTGGCGCATTGGTTAGCCGGTTCGCCTGGATTGCGGCAGGAAAGGTGTCCGCGCGTGATCCTGAAGCAGTGTTCGCATCCCAGCGCTAGTAGCACAGGCTTCCAGCCTGTGGGGCAAGCAGGCATCTTGCCTGCTCGTGAATTCGCCACGACAGGCGAGACGCCCGTCGGCCCCACTGCCAGGATGGCCGTGCTACACTTCCAGGATCACGCGCTCGATGTGCGAATAAATATTGAGCGAAGGCGGCCGCAGAAAGCCGATCAGCGTTTGATTGCTTTCCCTCGCAAATTCGGCAGCGAGTGTCGAAGGCGCTGAGACGGCAGCTACGATCGGGATACCAGCGGCAAGCGCTTTCTGCACAATTTCAAACGAAGCGCGGCTGCTCACCAGAAGAACATGTCGATTCAATGGCAATAATCCATCGAGGAAGGCGCGCCCGATCACTTTGTCCACGGCATTGTGGCGTCCGATATCTTCGCGAACGCTCTTCAATTCCCCATTCGAATCAAAAATTCCCGCCGCATGAATTCCGCCAGTGCGCGCGAAATCGCCCTGCGCTTTTTGCAATTTTTTCGGGAGCGAGAGCAGTGTTTCAATATCGATTCGAAGGTTGGTTGATTCGATCGCAGGAAAACTTTGCCGAATCGCATCGATGCTCGTTTTGCCACAAAGTCCGCAGCTGCTGGAAATCGTCCCGAAACGTTGGGCGGAGTCCAGTTTCAATTGCACACCGCTCGTCAGATCGACGATCACTCTATTATCACCGTCTCGCGAAATTCGCGCGATCGCGCTTCGATCATGCACGATCGCTTCGG
Organism: Verrucomicrobiota bacterium; assembly: GCA_003221195.1. GTDB lineage: Bacteria > Verrucomicrobiota > Verrucomicrobiia > Chthoniobacterales > UBA10450 > Udaeobacter. The sequence goes on along the minus strand of QHQO01000137.1, from coordinate 7,342 downwards.
AAACGAGGAAACCTGCAGCGAGCTCTTCGTCGTGTCCCGGTGTGCGCATCGTCGTAGCCAGACTTTTGCCGCCAATTCGAATTTCCAGCGGCTCTTCGATCGTGAGATCGTCCCGCAAATATTCGAGCGAGCCATCCTGTCTTCGCCGGATGATTCTTCCCGGACCGATGCTGGGCACTTCTTTCATCAGTGAGGATTTGAGATATTGTTGCAGCCGGTGGAAATCTGTCACTTGTACATTTCGCCAGGACACAATTTCGTTGGCCATCACGGTCGGGAGCCGGATAACCATCCCATGATCGAAGTGCCCGTGATCGAATGTGTCGCAGGCCGCGGGATTCGCGCAGATCGTTACTTTGATTTTAAAGACGATTACAAAGGTCAGATCACATTTTTTTCGCTCGAAGTTTTCGAAGAGCTCTGCGCTGCGCTGAACGCACACGATGCTTCGCCCGCTGCGGCGCGCCGCAACGTAATCACGCGTGGCTTTGATCTGAACGAATTCATCGGCAAGGAATTTGAGATTCAATGCGTTCGTTTTTATGGAACGGAGGAGTCCGCGCCTTGTTACTGGATGGATGGCGCGTTCGCGCCGGGCGCGAAAGATTTCTTGAAAGGACGCGGCGGTTTGCGCGCCAAAATTCTCAGCGACGGCGAGGTGCGCTCGACTGCGCTCGTTCCTTCCGCAGCGGGATGAACATCAGCGCGGTATTGCTCGCCGGTGGCGAATCACGCCGGATGGGCAAGGACAAAGCGACGCTTCTGTTTCACGGAAAACCGCTCTGGCAGATTCAACTCGAGCTGTTGCGAAAATTGGCGCGGATAGAAATCTTTGTTTCCGCACGCACCGATCCCCTCTGGCGCCCTGCTGACCTGCAGTTTGTCGCAGACGATCCTCCATCACGCGGCCCGCTCAGCGGGCTTGGGGCAGTCTTGGCGCGGATGCACACCAAACACCTGCTGGCACTTGCTATCGACATGCCATTCATGACCGAAAAATATCTGAGGTTTCTTTGTGGTCAGATTGAGCCAGGCCGCGGCGTTCTTCCCAAAATCGATAATCGCGCGGAGCCGCTGGCGGCGATATACCCGCAGGAGGCGGCTGCCGAGATTGGCGCCGCGCTGTCGGGCGCCGATTTTTCGCTGCAAACTTTAACAAACTGCCTGGTCGCTGTCGGAAAACTTCTGGTTATGCCAGTCGCAGAGCAGGAAAGAAAATTGTTCCAGAATTTAAACGAGCTTACCGACCTGGCGGCGCTGTAGCCACGGCCCTGTGGGCCGTCTGTTCGCGCAAATCTCCAAATTTGCATGACCGGCCACAGGCCGGTGGCTACAGGATCTCGCGAACGGCAAAAGATGCTCTTGCAAGTCAGTTGCGGTTGTTGGATAGGTTCCGCTGCGTTTTGAGATCGTGATGAGATTGTCAATCTTGCGGGCCGCAGCCTTGTTTTTTTCGCTTCCGGCATGCGCATTCGCCGGCAGCAACGTCGTGAATCTTTCGCATTACGACATGATGCGGCCGGATTTTGCCGCGATGAAACGTGAAGGCATCATCGGCGTGATCCATGAAGCGAGCTATCCGCGGCTTGAGCGCGATGCGAAATATCTGGATCGGCAAATGGGGGCGCTGCAAGCCGGACTACTCTGGGGCGCGTATCACTATGGCGACGCCACTGATCCTGTCCGCCAGGCTGATCATTTTCTAAACGTTGTAGCCAGTGCTTGGGCACAAGCGGGATCGACGGCGCGAAGTCCAGGGGTCTTGCTGGTGCTCGATTTCGAAAAGAATGGTCACTATCCCGGAGGCACGATGCGCGTCGATCAGGCAGTTGCATTCGTTGAGCGAATTCGCGAGCGCACAGGCACATATCCGGGCATTTATTCCGGCGAATACCGTTTGGCGCAGGTGCTGAATAGCCCCAAGGTGACAAATGCGCAGCGAAAGACGCTAACAAATTGCTGGTTATGGGTTGCAAATTATCACAAGGAGCCGCGCGCGACCGCACCCTGGGGATACTGGGCTCTCTGGCAATATTGCGGTGATGGCAGAGGCGCCCAACCGCGCTCCGCTTACCCGATAAGCGTTGCGAATATCAGAAAGGCCGAACGCAACATTTTTCGCGGGAATCAGTCGGACCTGCAAGAGTTCTGGCAACGACGCGCCTGGCAGCCTTCGGGAGGAAGAGCTCGCCGCGAAACTGAGCGGACTGTTGCGGCGGACTAAGGCGCCAACTTTAACGAGCGGTATTTTCCGACGTTCTCTTCTGCGGCTGCGATGCCGACAGTCCTTCTTTTCGAATGCCCCGCTGCGTTGTGAGATAAACCGCGAAGCTGCCGAGCCAATGTCCGCCTTCGTAATGCGCACCAGTGACCGCTGCGAGCCCCGCGCGCTGATGCTCGTCTGCCGCAGCCTGCAGCGCCGCTCTCCGCTGATCATCGCGTGGCAGCGCCGACAGAATTCCTTCCAGCATCCAGGCGCGGCTCAGATTTAACCCGTCCAGATGCGCGAGCTTGGGATCGCTCGGATCTGGCGACACCACCGGTTTCAGCCAGTCGCCGTTTCCTGTCGTCGGGACGTGCGGCATGAAATCATCAAGCCATTTTGCGAATTCCGTTTGCGGCAAAACGCGGCGCATCACGTCCGCTTCACCGAGACACGGCGACAGAAAATCCTCCCCTGAAGGTTCGTAACTGAGCGGACAATCTCTATCAGCGAGGAAGAACTTTCTCGCTGAATCTTCAACGAGCCTGGCAAAAGAATCATTTTTGGTCGAGCGCGAGTAATCCAGCATGAGGCCAAGCCCGAACGCTGTTTGATCATGTTCGCCGATGCGTACCGGATGCGAAAGCTTCGGCAGCCATGTTTTCAATCGCTCGATTGCTGCCTCTTCGAGCGGACGAAGGTTCGCTGACATCTCTCGCGACTGGTCATCGTCCCACTCGCGCAACTCGGCGCATAATTGCAGCAGCCACGCCAATCCATACGGCCGCTCAAAACTGGCGCGGCCTTCTCCACGAAGATACGCAGCTTCCTGTTTCAAATTCTCCGTCGTAAGGCTTTTGCGCAGCGCATCGCGCGCCTGCACGGCAAACAAAGCGTCCGGAAACGTGCGCAGCAGTCTCACGAGCAGCCAGTGTGCGTGCACTGACGAATGCCAGTCGTAACATCCGTAAAATGCGGGTGTGAGCTTGCGCGGCGGCGCCACATCCGCATCGCTGTTCAGCACATGACTGATTTTGTTCGGGTACTGCTTCTCGACGCACGCCAACGCCAATTTTGCGAACCGTTCTGCTGCCTTTTCGTCGAAGGTCGGGGCCGTGTTCGTTGCTGCCGCTGCGACCGATGACATCAGCAGCAGGATTGCGAGAAAACGTTTCATGCCTGTGTGCGATCGTAATCGCAGTTGCCTGACCGCGCGAGCGCGCGGAAAATCCGAACCATGCAAGTTCGTTTCCGTTCGCTGGTAAAATCGACATCTGCTGAGGCGGCACTCAGCGTAATTGTGGCAATGACGCACATCGCAGCTATCTCTGTCATCGCGCAAACGTCACCCGTGCAAAATCCTGATATGGCAGATAACCCATTGCTCTCCGAAAGCTCGCTGCCGTATCACATCCCGCCGTTCGATAAGATCAAAGACGAACACTTCGAGCCAGCCATCGAGGCAGGCATGCGCGAGGAACTCAATGAAGTTGAAGCGGTCGCGAACAATTCTGAAAAGCCAATATTCGACAACACCATTGTCGCGCTGGAACGCACCGGCCGTTTGCTCGATCGCGCCGAGCGCACCTTTGAAAACCTTAACGCATGCAACACCAACCCGACGTTGCAGAAGATCGAGACCGAAATCGCGCCGAAGCTCTCCGCTCATCGGGACGCAATTCATCTCAACGGCAAATTGTTCGCACGTATCCAGGAGCTTTACGAGCATCGCGACAATCTCGGACTCGATCCCGAATCGGCTTACCTGATCGAGCGATATTACAAGGATTTCGTGCGGGCGGGCGCGAAGCTCGCCGATACCGACAAGGAGAAGCTCAAGAAAATCAATACCGAGCTGGCAACTTTGCAGACTCAATTCGAACAAAATGTTTTAAAGGAAAAGAACGCATCCTCGGTGGTCGTCGATCGCAAGGAAGATCTGGCGGGTCTTTCAGATAACCAGATGGCAAGCGTTATCGCGGCAGCGAAAGCGGAGCACAAGGACGGCAGATTCGTCATTCAAATGCAGAACACGACCGGGCAGCCGCTGCTTGGGTCGCTACAAAACCGGCAACTGCGCGAGCGCATCATGCAAACCTCTCTCGCGCGAAATAGCCACGGTAGCGAGTTCGATACACGTAACATCGTGACGCGAACAGAGCAGTTGCGAGCGGAAAAAGCGAAGTTGCTCGGCTACGACAACTGGGCTGCGTATCAGCTCGAAGACCAAACTGCCCACGATGTTCCTACCGTGAACAAACTCCTGAGTGATCTCGCGCCGCCCGCGGTCGCAAACGCAAAACGCGAAGCGGCCGACATGCAGAAGTTTGTCGATCAGGAAAAAGGCGGCTTCCAGGTCGCGTCATGGGATTGGCCCTTTTATTCGGAGAAAGTTCGCAAAGCGCGTTACGCTTTCGACGAATCTGAGCTGCGTCCATACTACGAGCTGAACCATGTCATTCTCGACGGTGTATTCTTCGCCGCCGGAAAACTTTACGGTCTCACCTTCAAGGAGCGTCATGACATTCCCGTTTATCAGCCGGACGTGCGCGTATTCGAAGTTTATGATCGTGACGGCAAACCGCTGGCTCTGTTCCTTGGCGACTATTATGCGCGCCCATCGAAACGCGGCGGCGCATGGATGAATGCGTACGTACAGCAAAGCGATCTATTCGGAACCAAGCCGGTCGTTGCCAATCATCTCAATATTCCGAAGCCGCCGCCGGGCGAACCGACATTGCTCACGCACGATGAGGTGCGCACTGCGTTCCATGAGTTCGGCCACGCGCTGCACGGAATGTTTTCGAATGTAAAATATCCGCGCTTCAGTGGGACAAGCGTGCCGCGTGACTTCGTCGAGTACCCTTCGCAGGTGAACGAAATGTGGGCCACATGGCCGGAAGTGCTCAAGAATTATGCGAAACATTACAAGACCGGCGAACCCATTCCACAGGCGTTGCTCGACAAGGTGATCGCTGCGGAAAAATTCAATCAGGGCTACAAAACGACAGAATACCTGTCGGCGTCACTGCTCGATCAAGCATGGCATCAATTGAATCCATCTGACGTTCCCAAAGACGCCATCGCCTTTGAAGCGGAAGCGTTGCACAAGGCCGATGTCGATTTTCCGCCGGTGCCCCCGCGTTACCGCAGCTTTTATTTTTCACACGCGTTCGCTGGCGGTTACTCGGCCGGTTATTATTCCTATCTCTGGAGCGAAGTACTCGACGCCGACACGGTGGAGTGGTTCAAAGAACACGGCGGATTGAAACGCGAGAACGGCGACCGGTTTCGCGCAATGTTACTCTCACGCGGCGGGTCGGCCGACGCCCTTGGGCTGTTTAAGAATTTTGTGGGCCGCGATCCTTATGTTGAGCCGTTGTTAAAGCGACGCGGGCTTGATCGCGCGCCGGGGGAGAATGGAGCCGGCCCGACGGACAGGAAGTGAGCGGCTACTTTAGAGTCGGAGGCCCTTCGCTTGCCAAATTGGCGTCAGCCGGGAAAACCGGCCACCGCGAACATACGCGGAGCGCCAACGGCTCCCACGGTAGTATGAAAACCATTCTCGTCTTCGTAGCCTTCGGGCGCTCGAAGCAACGCGACCAGCAGCGCGATGAATAAACCGAAAACGCTGGCGAAGAGGCTCGATAGCATTTCAGATCCCATTACCAGATCATATTCAACGCCGACGACGCTCGCGCAAGCCACCACCAAGAAAATAGAGGCAATTACCGGTTTCGCTTTCTTCATGGTTTTGATGCGCGGGCAGTTCTTTTAATCTCTAAAGATTAAGATTCGTCATCTGGTATCGAAGCGGCTGTCTGTTCGCGAATACTTTGTGCAATAATTGTAGGTGAAACTCTAAGCTTTTTCAGATTAGACGCCGAAACACTCAGCTTCCTTACAGCGTAATAAACCAACATTACGGTTTTGCTTCGTACAAATTGTTAAAAGGATTTTCCAGCGGCACGCGTCGGACGCTGCTGAACCCGGCCTTCTCGCAAAGCTCGCGGACCTTCGCTTCATGAAAACCGAGCGTGCCGAGTCCTGCGCCTTGGTTCGCGAGCGACGTGGTCATGCAGTAGAACACGCTTACGCCATGAAACATTGCGCCGAGCGGATTCGCGTTCTCCTCGAGTTTCTCTGAGCAGTTGATGTCAAGACAAACATAAATGCCGCCTGGCCGAAGCGCGCGACGAATCGATTGTAACAACTGAAGTGGATCGACGGCATCATGCACGACGTCGAACGTTGTGATCACATCAAACTGCGCCGGCAACCCTTTCGAGACATCGCGTTCCTCGAAACGCACCCGGTCTGATACGCCCGCTTCGCGCGCATTCGCGGTCGCGCGTACGACAGTCGGACCAAAGTTGTCGTAGCCCACGTAGCGCGATCGCGGAAAGGCTTGCGCCAGCTTGATGAGCGCATGCCCGCGTCCGCATCCCACGTCTGCCAGATCGCAACCCCTCTCGAGATGCGCTTTCACATCAGGCATGGCGGGAATCCACTGTTGCAACAACAAATTCTCAAACCATGTGCAGGTAAACCGTTCCAGGCCGTCCCACATCATGTCGTTGTACTGAGATTGCGAAACGCCACCGCCACTGCGAAACGCAGTCAAAACTTGGTCGAATACTCCAGTGAACGCAGGAAGCATTTGATACATGCCCCCGACAAAGAACGGGCCGTTCTCGTGTGCGAGCACTGCGGCATGTTCGGCCGGCAGACTAAAACGTTTTGTTGTTCCGTCGTAGTTCAGATAACCAGCCGTCGCCATTCCGCCCAGCCATTCGCGCAGATAGCGCTCGTTTAGTTTGGTTCGCGACGCGAGCTCAGCCGATGTCGCCGGCCCTTCCGCCGCCAGATTCTTGAATAATCCCAATCGATCGCCAACCGCCCCGAGCAGTGTCGTCATTGTGCCGCTGATCTGCTCGACCACTTTCCCAACGAACTCCTCCTGACGAGCCGCATCGATGGTTGCCGCTTCGGCCATATCTGTCTCGTTATCCAATAGGCCGGCGAATGCAAGAAACAACGGCTTGGAGGACGGAGCTCTGCGACGCCTAACGAGCGCCCCGAGGTAACGTCCTTATTCAAAGGCTCGCGGGAGATCGCCTCCGCGTTGGGCTCTGTTTT
>QHQO01000028.1 GCA_003221195.1 Verrucomicrobiota bacterium | reverse complement strand
CTGGTTTACAATGGACCAGGGCAATAACGATCTTGGTACCTCGTGCCCGTTACTTGTGGACGTACCTGGAGCGACGCCCTCCCAACTCGTCGTCCAATTAAACAAAGGTGCTTATGGGTTTTTGCTTAATCGCAGTAACCTGGGCGGGATCACCGATGCGGTATATTCATTACAGATCTCCCACAATCAACTAATCCAGGCGGCGGCCACGTATCGGACTAACCAGGGCACGTATGTTGCTTTTCGCGCCAGCAAGAGCACACTGGGGACTTTTCGCATTACTGCAACGAGTCCGCCTACCATCAATTTGACATGGAATATGAGCCAGAACGGATGCGGGTCACCTTGGGTAAGCTCTACGGATGGCACTAATAACATGATTGTGTGGGCTGTAGGCACAGGCTCCACCGGCGACCAGCGATTACACGGTTACGACGGAGATACTGGCGCTGTGGTTTACGCCGGTGGCGGCGCGAACGAATTGATGGCGGGCACGCATTCCTACAGCACCACCGGCATTGTGGCCAGCGGCCGCATCTACGTTGCTACTAACAACAAAGTCTATGCTTTTAAGCTGCCGGGAGGAACGCCTACACCTACCCCAACTACAACACCGACGCCAACCGCGACCCCAACGCCTACGCCCACACCAACGCCTACCCCAACCCCAGCACCTACACCGACGGTAACACCAACTGCGACGGCAACAGTCCCCCCCACGGCTACTCCTAACCCGACGCTGACACCAACTCCAACCCCAGCTGCTACGCCAACAGGTACCCCGACGCCTACAACTAGTCCCACGCCTTCTCCAACACCTACTCCTACTCCCAGAGTAACACCTAGGCCGCTCCCGACGCCGCGTGGGCGTCCGACTCCCCCGCCTCGACCGTGAGGAAGCAAAAAAAGCTAATGGCTGATTGCTGATAGTTGATAGCTAATTGGATCGAATTATAAAGGCGGGTGCTGCGTGATCAATGGCTGATGAGGATCGCCAAGGTTGTTGTAGCCGAGGTCGTTGACCTCGGATAAATACTTCGGATCGCGCGTACGCAGCAAAAGGCAATCTGGCTGTTGCAAATCTATTGTCTGAATACTTGACACCCAGACAGGATATTGTCGTAGAACGAAGCGCGAGATTATTCGACCACTGTGTGAAAGCTTTAATTCTCTTCCTTGTGGCTGCTGGGTTGTGGGTTTTTCCAGCAAACGCGCAGGTCAACGTTACCCAGTTTCACAACCACGCCTCGCGTGATGGCCTTTATGTCGATTCGGCTTTCACTCTATCTGCCGCCGCGAATCTGACGCGCGACCGCGCCCGGCGCTCGCTATCGTGGGCAACGTTCTTTACGTTGGATATGGCAGTATGCAGGATTGCAGCAATTATCATGGCTGGCTGATAGGAGTACCGATAGATAATCCAGACCCGTCCAGCGTAGTAACGGCATGGGCTCCGGCTACGGACACCGGCCACGGTGGCGCCATATGGGGTGTAGGCGGTGTCGCCAGTGACGGCAATAATCCGTTCGTTACCACCGGTAACACTTTCGAGACTGGAGGGACATGGGGCGGCGGTGAAGCCGTGATTCGTTTTCAGCCGGGGCCGATCTTTACCAGCGATCCCAGTGATTACTGGGCGCCTACCAACTGGTTCGACAATCTCGATACTAACAATCTTGATCTGGGCAGCTCCGGCGCATTACTGGTGGACGTGCCCGGCGCGAACCCTTCACAACTGGTGCTCGCATTAGGCAAAGATCGCAATGCGTATTTACTTGACCGCAACGATCTCGGTGGCGTCAGCATGCCGGTGGCTCAGATGAATGTTTCCAGTTCAACGCTCAGAGGTACGTCGTCCGCTGCTTACAAGACTGGTGAAGGAACACATTTCGCTTTTCATAACGAGAGTGGCGAACTGCGCTCTTATATAATTAATCAGGCCAGTCCGCGGACCATGGCTCTTGCCTGGAACGTTAGTGACGGCGGCCGAAGTTCGCCCTGGGTCACTACGACCGACGGCACCAACAACGCGATTGTTTGGGTAGCCGGCGTGGAAGACGATGGTAAGTTGCATGGTTACAATGGTGACAATGGCGCCGTCATTTTCGCCGGCGGCGGGCCTAACGAAATAATGAGCGGCACTCGCCAATGGAACACCGGTATGGTCGCTCGCGGTCGGATCTACTTCGGTGCGGATAACAATATATATGCTTTCAAAGTCCCGACGGGGACACCTACACCTACACCTACTCCATCACCTACCGTAACACCAACGGCAACACCGACAGCTACCCCTACACCGACTGCGACTCCAACGTCAACGCCACTTGTTACTCCAACGCCTACACCGACGACTAGTCCTACGGCAAGTCCAACAGCTACCGCTACTCCGAGAGTAACACCGAGACCACGTCCGACACCGCGGGGGTGTCCGACCCCGCCGTGATAGCTGGCCGATGGCCGGTTCAGCTCAGCCTTGCTTTTCAGAGCGCAGAGACGGCCCACAGGTCCGTGGCTACAGCAGGTATAGTTTATGTAACTCACTGTAATGTAGCTGCGCTTTTCGGGTTCATGCGATAGGTCCAGTCACCCCCGAAAGCTTTCGGGGGTGACGAATTCAGATCGCGCAAGACGGCGTCCACTCGCGCGCGATTTGGCGATAACGTGCAGACCGGGTCTGTGTTCGCAGCGTTTCCGGTTAGTAACGCGGCTTGACAACGGCAGCCGCCAAAATCGATTTCTCTTTGCGGACAACTCCGGCACGGCTCCGGCATCCATTCAGTTCCACGGAACCGGTTGAAACTTTCCGATTCCCGCCAAATCCAATCGAGTTCACGCGCCCGGACATTTTCAAAATGCAAATCTGGGATAGCCGATGAAGCGGTGGGGCAGGGGAGCACCTCGCCGATTGGATTAACTGTGAGATAACGCTGTCCCCAGCCATTAAGGCAGGGTTTGGGGCGTGTTTCGTAATAATCCGGAAGCACATAAAAGATGTCGATCTTGCCGGCTAGCCGCGCTTTGGCTGCTGTCGCGATTTCTCGGGCACGAACGACTTGCTCGCGGGTTGGGAGCAACGCTGCGCGATTGAGAAATGCCCAGCCGTAAAACTGGACGTTGGCGAGCTCGACCCTCTCGGCTTGGAGGAACTCAGCGAGCGCAATCATTTGTGCCAGGCGATCGATGTTGCGCCTGTGAATGACAAAATTGAGACTAAGCGGAATTCCGGCCGCGCGGATTTTCGCGGCAGCATCCAACTTGCGCTGATGCGCGCGGGTGCCGGCGATTTCATCGGCAAGATCCGTGTTGTCCGATTGAAAACTTAGCTGGACTGAATCCAATCCCGCATCGCGCAAAGCGTACAAGCGATCGTCATCCAAGCCTATGCCGCTGGTGATGAGGTTGGTGTAAAGGCTTGCCTCGCGTGCTGCGCGAATCAGATCGGGCAGGTCGCGCCTGGCGAGTGGTTCGCCTCCCGAGAAACCAATTTGCAATATACCGAGGTCAGCTGCTTCACGAATTACGCGTTTCCATTCGTCGGTGGAAAGTTCGGCATGGCATGGAGGGGCGAGCTCTTGTGAGCCCATCTTCCCAGGTGTTACAGGAGTTCCACCCTTCAGATTTCCGTTACGCACAGTAATCGGATTGGAGCAGTACGGACAATGCAACGGGCACCGATAAGTAATCTCGGCGAGCAAAGCGTATGGACGCGGGATGGTCATATAAGATCACTGTACGAGGCATCCACGATGTGCGTTCTTCGAGCTTTCGTTTGCGGACATCGCGTATTTGTCTATCGCCTCTCCCTTGTCAAGGGAGAGGGAAGGGTGAGGGTTCCGCTTCGTAGTCATGCTGTGTTAAAAACCCCTCACCTTAGTCCTCTCCCCATCGAAAGGGGAGAGGTGAATTAGCGCTAAGCACATGCGGGATCGCGGTCCTGGCTTCAGACGTGCAGTCATGTGAGCTCAGCGAGCTCGATCAATTTGCGTCGTTGCAAATCCGCAAGAGTTTCCCGCACATCGGTGGCGAGCATTTCAAGATCGACATTATATTCTTCAGCCAACGCCTGGATGATTTCGCTCACTGTGCGTCCGTCGCAGCGGCTAAGAATTTCGTGAGCGGTCTCGTTTAATTCGAGCACGCCTTCCGGAAAAAGTAGAACGCTGTTTCCGGTTTTGGAATCAGTTTGCAACCGGACTCCGCGGGTAAGTGTTGGCTGGGCAGAGCTGGCGATCGTGGGAGTTTGCATCTAGAAAGGACCGTACGCGTGATGGATGGCATCGAGCATCGACCAAAGCAGATCGCATTTGAACTGGAGCGCGCGCACCGCCTCGCGCTGCAGTTCAGGCGTGTTGCAATGGTCCAGCGTCATCGCGAGCGCTTCATCGGAGTCGCGTCGTGCCTGGGTCACCCTGCGACGGAAGTAATCAAGGCCGCGCGGATCGATCCAGGAATAATATTTTTCGAAAGCCGCGAGGCGCGTTGCCATCAGATCGGGTGCGAAAAGTTCCGTGAGCGACGATGCAACTGCAATCGGCCACGGCTGATTACGAGCGAAATTCACATAAGCATCTACGGCGAAACGAACTCCAGGTTGCAGAAGTCGATCCTGCAGCAATTCGTCTCGCGATAAACCACATGCCTCGCCCAGGCGCAGCCACGCCTCAATGCCGCCTTCGTTTTCTGACGCGGTCTCTGTAGCGGGCGCTGTCGTGAGCGCATCCTGGGAGCGTTCTCCGCTGAGGACGATGGACTCTACAGCCCGCGGGATAACGCCATCGTGATCGAGAATACGATGAATCCATACCCTGCGTACTTCGCGCAATGGACAGTTGGAGAGAATCGCGGCGTCTTTAATTGGAATATTTTGCTGATAATAGAAGCGATTGGCCACCCAGCCGCGCAAGGCTTCCCGCGAAAGCCTGCCTTCGTTCATACCGACATGGAACGGATGTTTGTCGTGATAAGCGCGCGTACCAATCGCGCACAAGTTCTCCAGAAACGTTTCGCGGTCCCAGAGTTCCGTAGTCATATGACGATTTCCAATCCGTCGCGGGCGATTTCGATTCCCGACTGCTTTACATGGGCGCGTTCCCGGGAGCTGGGCATAAGAATCGGGTTTGTATTGTTTATGTGGGTGTAAATCTTCCTACGCGCAGGCGATTGATGCAAGAAATCGAGGCTCCCGTCGCTGATGGGCAGATGGTTCATCTGTCGCGCGCTGCGGGCGCCCTGTCGAATGGCGGCCAGTTCTCCGTCACTCCAGAATGTACCATCAAACAAAACAACGTCGGATTCGTGAACGGCATTCCGCAATTCGTCCGTTAGTTCAGCGACACTGGGCGCGAAAAGTGCAGTTTCGCCTGACGAGTCATCCCGAAATTGAAAGGCGATGCTCCGGGGCAGTTCAATCGCGCGAAATGCGACGGTGCCGCTCAGGGTTTGAAACTCAGGGATCGTCTTGCGCCATTCGATTCCGCAAAACCTCGCAAGGACGTCATCGAGCCAGCCGAGGGCGGCTCGCGTTTCGTCGGCTGCATAAACAACCAGCGGTATCTCCTGTTCCCGCAGGAGCAATAAACCCAGAGCATGATCGATGTCGCCATTTGTTAACAGAACGCCTGCAACTGGAGTGTTGCGTGGCGAATCACGGCGCGGCTGCAACCGCGGCATGTTTTCGATTTGGCGCGTTAAGTCAGGCGACGCGTTAATCAGGAACCAGCGGTGAAAACCCTCGGAGTCGCCAGTGATGGCGATGCTCGATTGCGTCTGCGGTGTGATCTTTCCGGCACGCGCAGCCGTGCAGTTCGCGCAGGCACAGTTCCATTGTGGCAGGCCGCCGCCGGCTGCGCTGCCAAGAATATGGATGCGGATCAACCCGGAGTTTTGGGAGTCAGATAATCACGTTCGATCAGACTGCGCCTGCGTAACAGGTGCACTCGAAAAAGATCGGAACGGTCTTCAGCATCGGCTTGACCCACTGCTTCTTTGTTCGTCTCATAACCTGGATCGTTCTCATAGGCGTGGAGGCCATATAGGTCAAATTATTTTTTGATAAAGCTGATGTCGCCGCTGCGTTCTACACGGGCGAGCCGAACTTGCGACAGGTCGTCAATGTTGCCGTTGAGACGCATGTCCTCCTCAAGATCATGAACTGAAACATGATTGCGTCGCATCATTTGGAAGTCACATTCACCATCGCGCACGATGATCTCGGGCTTGCCTTTGACCAGGATTCCGAACGCGTGGGAATAGTAGGCCATATGCGCAAAAAGGCGGTGAAGCAGGACTAAAACCACGCCTCCGCCAATTGTGGCAAAAAATGCGGCCGAACCATTGATTGCGCGTGAAAGTACCGAAGCAAGAATTACCAACAGAACCGCGTCGAACGGCGTCTTGTGTGCGAGCGAGCGTTTGTGCCCAAGTCGAACCATGGCCAATGTCGCAAGGAAGACGATGATTCCGCGCAGCGAGATTTGAACAAAGGTCAAGTTTCTCGGTTCCACGCTTAAGCCGAGCAAAGTTTCAAAAGAATTCCAGAATGCATTCATGGATATGATTGTATCGCCCCAAAAATCCTGGTCGAGCCCGTGCAGGGCCCTAGTACCGCTTGCGCGAGAAACCATCGCGTGGCATAAGACGACCGCTCGCCCTGTTTGAATCGGCAGAGCACATAAAATTTATGCCGACAGCTCCACCTCCTTCTCGCGACGTTGCACTGGAAACGCGCTTCTTTTTGGAGCGCTTTAAGAAAGAGATCATCACGGTGCTGATCGTAGCTCTGCTCGCTGTCATCGCCTTTGCTGGTTACCGTTATTATTCTGACCGACGTGCGGCAGCGGCAGCGGCTTCGTTGGCGGGCGCGAAGACTGCTCAGCAATATCAAGAGGTAATTGATCGCTACCCAAACAGCGCAGCGGGCGCTGATGCTTACCTGTTACTCGCTGAAGCGCTGCGAAGTGAAAAGAAATTTGCCGAGGCGAACACAATGCTTCAGGCTTTCATCGCGAAGTTTCCGCAACATGAGTTCGTGAGCACGGCGCGGATGGCGATGGCTGCCAATCTGGAGTCGATGGGAAAAGCTGATGAAGCGCTGGCGGCCTACCAACAGGTCGCAACGACTTATCCGAACAGTTACAACGCGCCGCTGGCTTTGCTGTCGCAGGTGTACATTCTAAAGGGAAAAAATAAGAGCGACGAAGCGCGTCGCATCTGCGAAACTATCCTCACGCAATATCGAACGAGCTTTTGGGCCGGCCAGGCCATGCAGGAACTGCGCTTGCTCAAACCGAGCAGCACGCCGGTCCCGGCCATGGCACCGGCCGCGACCGTTCCGCCATTCTTAGCGCCCCCGGCGCCAGCACCGGCCCCTCAAGCCGCGCCCTCGCCAAACAAGCCGTAACGGCTCCATACGCGTGCTTCCAGCAAAAGCGCGCAGGGCTTACGAATCTTACTGGGCCCACTTAAAGCGAATTTAGAATTGTAGCCACCGGCCTGTGGCCGGTCGACATCAGTGCTGGTCCATAGTAGGAAGACGGCCCACAGGGCCGTGGCTACAACGGGTGCGGTCTCATTAACAGCCTTAACGTTTCGAGAATTGGAAGCGTTTCCGCGCTCCGGGTTGGCCGGACTTCTTGCGCTCCTTCATGCGCGGATCCCGGCGGAGCAAACCTTCAGATTTCAGCGTGCTTCGGAAATTGACATTGACCTGAAGAAGAGCACGCGCGATCGCAAGCTGCGCAGCGCCAGCCTGTCCCATGATGCCGCCGCCGGTTGCGTTAATCGACAAATCGTAGGCATTAACTGCCTTGGCAGTTTGAAGCGGTTGCAGCACGACGTTCTGTAAAGGTACAGTCGGGAAATAATCTTCAAAGCTGCGGCCATTGATATCGATTTTTCCTGTACCCGGCGTCATCCGGATGCGCGCGACCGATGTCTTGCGGCGACCCGTGGCAACGAATTCCTCAGTTTCTGGCATAAGACTATTTTCTGGTGAGTTTAACGAGCTCGGGCTGTTGCGCCGCGTGCGGATGAGAATTACCGGAATAAACTTTTAACTTCCGATAAACATGCCGACCGAGCCGATTGTGTGGAATCATTCCGCGCACGGCGCGCTCGACTAGCAGTT
The DNA here is from genome assembly GCA_003221195.1 of Verrucomicrobiota bacterium. Lineage (GTDB taxonomy): Bacteria > Verrucomicrobiota > Verrucomicrobiia > Chthoniobacterales > UBA10450 > Udaeobacter. Next base: position 19,963 of record QHQO01000028.1, on the reverse strand, counting down.
CGGGATGCCGCGCGCGGCGTGCCCGGACATTCTCCGATTTGTGGCCGCCCACGTATCCTGAAAAACTCATGAAGGTTTTTTGTTCTTCTTTCTTTCCGGTGAGTCGCACTTTGTCCGCATTAATAACGATCACAAAGTCACCTGTATCGACGTGCGGCGTGAAGACGCTCTTTTGCTTACCGCGTAACAGATTGGCAGCCTTCACCGCTACTTTTCCCAGCACCTGGTTCCTGGCGTCGATCACCCACCATTTGCGTGGGACTTCGCTGGCTTTGGCAGAAAACGTTTTCATAGGGGCGGAAAAGGCGCGAAACCTACGGAACGCGCTGCGAGGTGTCAAATTTCCAGTCCAAATAATTAGCACTGGTTAGCCAAACCGGCTACTGGTTAATTGCGTCGTGTCAGTTTAGTTGTTCTGCTTTTCGCATGGCAAATTCCACCGAGACTTCTACAAAAACTGCGATCACGCCACGGCGCGACCAGGACTTTCCGGAGTGGTATCAGCAGGCGATCCGCGCTGCGGAGTTGGCTGAGCCCTCGGACGTACGCGGTTGCATGGTGATCCGCCCATGGGGTTACGGGATTTGGGAAAACATGCAACGTCAACTCGACGCCATGTTTCGCGCGACCGGACATCGCAACGCCTATTTCCCGCTTTTCATTCCACTAAGTTATTTCGCGAAGGAAGCGGAACATGTCGAAGGCTTCGCCAAAGAATGCGCCGTCGTAACCCACACCCGGTTGGAGGTGGACGCTGATGGAAAAATGAAACCGGCCAGTCCGTTGACAGAACCGCTCGTGGTTAGGCCTACTTCGGAAACGATCATCGGCGCCAGCTACGCAAGATGGGTGCAATCTTACCGCGATCTGCCGGTCCTCATCAATCAGTGGGCAAACGTCGTTCGTTGGGAGATGCGGCCGCGTTTGTTTTTGCGGACAACTGAATTTCTCTGGCAGGAGGGCCACACTGTTCACGAAACGGAAGCTGAGGCGCGGGCAGAGGCCAAATTGATTCTCGATCTTTACGAACGTTTTGTCCGCGATCATTTGGCCGTGCCCGTTTTCACTGGTGAAAAATCCGAGAGCGAACGTTTTCCCGGTGCGGTGCAGACTCTCGCAATCGAGGCAATGGTGCAGGACCGAAGGGCAATCCAGGCCGGCACATCGCATTTTCTCGGCCAAAACTTTGCGCGTGCAAGTGGCATCCAATTTCAAAATCGAGAAGGCAAACAAGAATTTGGATGGACCACGAGTTGGGGAATGACGACGCGGCTGATTGGCACATTAATCATGATGCACGGAGACGATGACGGGATCGTTTTGCCCCCGCGAATCGCGCCCACGCAGATCATCATCGTGCCCGTGGCGACAAGGGAGGAATCGCGCACCAGAATAATGGAGGCGTGCGACAGTCTCGCGCTGCAACTACGGGGAAAACGCTTTGGTGATGTTCCACTGGAAGTGGAGGTGGACAGGCGCGATATCGGTGGCGGCGTTAAAAATTGGGAGTGGATCAAGAAAGGCGTCCCGATCCGGATCGAAATTGGACCCCGCGATCTCGAGAAAAACGCGCTGGTTATCAGCCGTCGCGATCAGCCGATTAAAGCCAAAGAGTCGATGTCGATTCAGGAATTCATCGCCGTAGCACCGGAAATCCTCACGTCCATTCAACAGAACCTCCTTGAGCGTGCAACGCAGTTCCGCGAGACAAACACGCGAGTAATCGAATCAAAAAAAGATTTCTACGATTTCTTTACGCCTAAAAACTCCGCAAAGCCGGAACTCCATGGCGGTTTTGCCCTCGCGCATTGGAACGGCTCTCGGGAAGTCGAAGAGCAAATCAAGAACGATCTCAAAGTCACCATTCGCGTTGTCCCGCTGGATGATTCCGAGCCTGGGAAATGTATTTTCACCGGCGAATCCAGTGCGCGACGCGTTGTTTGGGCGAAATCGTATTAAAATCCGGGGGAGCGCATTTTGACTTATGCGAGTTCTGGAAAGCGTGTAAGTTGACGCGGCGATCATCGTTCGTTTATTTCCGCGCTGCCGATGGAACTGACGCTGTACAGCCGCAAGTGGTGTTCGTGGTGCATCGACGCGAAGGATTATCTCAAGGAGAAGGGATATCGTTTCCAGGAAATTGATGTTGGTAAAGACCGCCAGGCATACGAAGACATGAAAAAGCTTTCCGCTCAGACTTATGTGCCCACGTTCGTGGCGGGTGATAAAGTTTTGGCCAATTTCGATACCAATCAGCTCGAGAAATTTCTCGCAGAGCACCAGATCAGTCCGCAGAAAACCAGTTCCTGATGCTTTTTGGCTTCTTCCTTACCTTTGGCGTAGCCGTGCTCAGCGCGGGCTTGCGCAGTTTTCAAAACTCCTATGCGCAAAAGGCCGGTGCGCTCGGGATACTCGCTGCCACTTTTCTCGGCGTTTATTTTATCACCGACAGCTGGATATGGGGTTTTGTCGGCGCAATGAGCTGGCTCTTTCTGCCGTGGCTGGAAATTCTCACTCGGATTCGCGCACTGCGGCTTCCGAAGGAAAAACGGCTTCGCCCGAAAAGCCCGCCGCCTTCGGACACATTTCCAGCGCTAAGCGAAATCACTCGCGAGATCGAGGACGAAGGGTTTGTCCACGTAGGAGACGCGGGATGGGATTGGGAAGATTATCGGCAATTTTTCCGATTGTTTTATAGAGAGGAAGATCGAGCCCAGGCTGCGATCTGCCTGAACGAACAGCGTGATTTCTCGTTTTATTATCTGCGCATTTCATCGCGCGCCAAAGGCGCCACTGTTTGGACGACGTGGAATTATCCGCTCTCCTACGGGCTGAAGCTAACTCCCCTGTTCCGGATTAATCGACAGCGTCCTGACAGGTCATTCTGGCAGCTCTATCAAAGCCATCGCGAATTTCTCCGGCGAAACGGCGTGAATCCAGCCGCAATCGACCCGCTCGACGAGGAACAGATTCAAACGGAAATGGAGAACGATCTGCGCGACCAGATCGCGCACAACATTCATAAGGGCGTTCTCAAACAAACGGCAGCAGGCGACGTAAAATATTCCTGGCGCGGGATGATCTATCTTTGGTGCCAGTTTCTGGTCGACCTGGTGCGGCTATAAGCCTCACCTGCCGGCGTAGCCAGGGATCTCGCGGCCGGAGCCTCGAACACTCTCCCAAGCGGTCATAATGTCATTCTGAGCGAAGCGAAGAATCTCGGATCAGTTGGAGAGCGCCCCAACAGAATCAGGCCAGAGACGTTTCGCTTCGCTCAACATAACACTGCTATTCGAAGATGACGACGCCATCCCTCTTACCTGTTCATTTGAACTTGTCTTCGCGCCAGTTCGGACGATCATCATTAAACATGCTGACCGACCGGCAAAGGAGAGTTCTCGACTTCATCCAGCGCGAGCAACGCGAGAAAGGGGTCACGCCAAGCACGCGTGAAATCCAAAATCATTTCGGGTTCGCCAGCCAGACATCGGTAATGCAGTACATTGCCGCGCTGGAGCGAAAGGGTTTTCTCGATCGGCCTGCGCGCAAAGCCCGAGCGTTAATCACTCCAGCCATGAAGGTCCGGATTACCGATATTCCGATCTACGGGCAGATTCCTGCGGGTATGTCGGCGCTGACCGAGCAGACTATCGAAGGCCACGTATCGCTCGATGCTCGCTCAGCCAATGTGCAAAAAAATCGGGGCACCTTTGCTTTGCGCGTCCGCGGCGACTCAATGATCGGCGCGCACATCGTTGATGGGGACATTGTGATTTTGGAAGAGGCCAAAGACGTGCATGACGGCGACATTGTTGCCGCGTTGATCGACGGCGAGACGACGTTGAAACGTTATGTCGTCGAGCACGGCCGATCCTATCTCAAAGCAGAAAACCCGCGCTATCCAAATCTCGTTCCGGCCCGCGAACTGAAAATTCAAGGCGTGATGGTGTCGCTGGTTCGTAAGCAAGAGCGCAGGAAACGGCCCTGATAAAGAAGAGTTGAAACGGGAGAAGGCGGGCAATTTCTCGAATATTGCTTTATTGCTATATTGCTTTACGGTACAAGCACGCAAACATGAAGACGACGGTCGACTTACCAGAGTCCCTGCTGAGGCAGGCAAAGCACAAGGCCTTGCAAAATAACACTAGCTTGCGAGCCCTGATGATTTCTGGCTTAAAGAAGGAGCTCGCTTCACCGATGAAGACTGTGGGCGATCCCATCGAACAGATTCGAAATGCCGGGAAGGAGCTATGGCGTGGCATCAAGGCGGATCGTTACGTCCACGAATTGCGCAAGAACTGGAAATAATGCGCGTTTTTTGGGACACGAATCTGTTCGTGTATTTATGGGAAGGATCGGTCCGTACCCGCCAGGTGGAAGCGCTGATAAACTGGCAACACCAGCATGAAGCCGAACTGGTCACATCAACTTTAACTATCGGCGAGCTATTGGTTCATCCCCTGCGGCAAAACCGTGAAGACCTGGCTGATCGCTATCTGGCAAGCTTTTCGCAACTGCAAGTGGTCGCATTCGACGAGTCTGCTGCATATGCGTTTGCACAACTCCGTGCGCAATACGGGCGACTCGCTCCGCCGGATGCAATTCAGCTCGGATGCGCCTCGGTAGCTGCGGTGGATCTTTTTATCACAAACGACCGGCGCTTGGCCCGATATTCTGTGCCGCGAGTTAGCGCCATTCGTGCGCTGGGAGATGTAGAGATCGGCAGGATATAGTTCAAAAGTCCGAATCCCGAGGAGACAGCGATCCAGTGTAAATGTTCGCTTGAACATATAACTAGTTGCTGCCATTTTCTGCAATTGCTATGAGCGGCAAGATTATTGATCTGCGCAACCTTCTTGCGATTCGTTTCCCGCAGCCGTCCCTGTTGGTGGGAACCAGTTTAGTCACCGGTTTAGCTTCCATCGATCAGCCTATTGGCGGTGGTTTGCCGAAAGGGGCGCTCGCTGAATTAATCAGCCCGCGAGGAAGTGCGGGGAGTGCATCGCTCATTCACACCTTCATCCATGGTGCATATCGCGATAAGTATTTCGTGGCGCTGATCGATGGACGCGATTCGTTCGATCCATGTGGACTGACCAATTCCATTCTGCGTCAGCTGCTTTGGGTGCGCTGCACTAAAGCCCTTGAAGCAGTTAAAGCAGCGGATCTGCTCTTAAGAGATGGCAACTTTCCCCTGGTGATTGTTGATCTGATTCTCAATTCGCCGGAAGAACTGCGGAAAATTCCGCAAACCACCTGGTATCGCTTGCAACGACTGGTCGAATCGGTGCCCACAGCATGTCTGGTTCTCACCCGATATGAAATGGTCAGCAGCGCGCAACTGAAGCTTGTTCTCGAAAATTCCTGGAATCTGGAAACTTTGGAAAAGCAGGAGGCGATTTCTCAACTGCAGATTATTGTAAAACGATCGCATCTCAAATCAGTGGTCCCGCCTTCAGTCGCCGCGGCGACCTACTGCGTGGCAAGTAATGGTCAGTGATGAATTAAATCGATGTTTGCCACGATCTATTTGCCGAACTTTTATTTGCAGGCCGCTATGCGGCATCAGCCCGGACTTTGCGCAAAACCGGTAGCCTTAATCGAAGAACAGGAAAAGAAACCTGTTATCGTTCAGTTAAACGAAGTCGCGGAAAAGGCGGGGATCTATAAAGGAATGACTCCAAGCCAGGCTTTGGCGAGATCTTTACAGGTCGTGATCAAAGTGCGGGCCCGCAGTCAGGAAAAATCAATCCAGGAAATCTTGCTTCATTACGCGTTTACGCTCAGCCCATTTGTTGAAGCAACCGCACCGGGCATTTGCACAGTTCAATTTACAACGTGGAATCGGCATCCCTTGGCGCGCCGGAGCCTTTCAGCGAAGGCGGCTGCCGATAATCGATTGGCTCGCCACGGCGAGTCCGTCCCGTGGCGGACTGGAAGCCAGTCTCACGACAACGTCTTGCGTGCTATCGAGCAATTAGCCGAATGTGAGATCTCGGCTCAAGCGGGGATTGCTCCTACGCCAGACACCAGTTTTCTTGCAGCGCACCTTGCAGAGCCGATTTTGCAGATCGAGAATGCAAAAGAATTTCTTGCTCCTTTGCCGATAGAAACACTCGCCATGATCGGCGCAACATAAATTGGAGGGCCAGCCATGCCACGCCGGAGGCTCACAGGCGTTCGCCTCTCCAAAAATTTAGAATAGTCATTCGCTTATTCGATCAGCGGTTTTTCTTCGGTTTCCTGATCGTTTCGGTTTGCTTTACCATGAACGATTTCACGCGCGCATACTCCTTTTGAACGCCATTGGCGAAATCGTGTGGCCCGTACTCGAACAGCACAACGAAACAAAAAGTTAGAACGATGAACAGAACCAACCAAAAAAGGCCGCGCAGGAGCGCCATGCAAAGAGGCTAACGCGTGCGGACACGGCGATCAATACCGCCCCACGGGACGACAACCTCTTGAATGGCATGGCGAAACTGCCAAGCTATTTGGCCATGCGCGTGCCGCTGCTCGATCTTAGTGAACAATATTGTGCCCTGGGCGATTCAATTCGCGAGGCGATTAACGACGTTCTGGGGAGCGGCCGTTTCATTCTTGGCCCGAAAGTCGATGCGTTCGAGAAGGCGATGTGCGCATATTATAATACGCCCCACGCGATTGGTGTTTCGTCTGGAACCGATGCTTTGCTGGCCATTTTGATGGCGCTTGGAATCGGACGCGGCGATGCCGTTATCACGACGCCCTACACATTTTTCGCTACTGCTGGATGCATTGCCCGGGTGGGGGCGCGACCACTTTTTGCCGACATAGATCGAGAGACATGCAACATCCGGCCATCCGCGATTCAGGAATGTATCGAGAAAACTTGCCAGCCCGACGCGAGTGGCGCATGGAAAACAAAGAACGGAGAAAAACTCCGCGCAATGATTCCGGTTCATCTGTTTGGTTTGTGCTGCGAGATGGAAGCGCTCCATAAGATTGCGGAGCGTTACCGTCTTGTTTTGATCGAAGACGCGGCCCAGGCGATTGGTGCAGAATTTCCATTTCCTGAGAGAACCGCGAAAGCTGGAACGATGGGCGACGCTGGGTTGTTTAGCTTTTATCCTTCAAAAAATATTGGAGCTGCTGGCGATGCAGGCATGGTCGTTTGCCAGGATGACGAGCTGGCGCAAAAGCTACGGACTTTCAGAGAACACGGCATGGAGCCGCGCTACTTTCACCATTTCATCGGAGGAAATTTTCGCCTGGACGAAATCCAGGCTGCAGTACTCGCGGTGAAGCTTCCACATCTGGAAACATGGGCGGCCGCGCGCCGCGCTGCGGCGGATTTCTACGGAGCCGAACTGGCGCGCGCAAGGTTGACTGAAAAGATCGCTGTTCCCGCCGAACCCTACCGTGAACGTGGCCTAACAAATCATCACGTTTACCATCAATATGTCATCCGCACACCGATGCGCGATGCTTTGCGTGAGCACCTGAGTAAACGCGAAATCGACACAGCGATTTACTATCCGCTCGGCCTCCATGAGCAGAAATGCTTTGCCTATCTCGGCTATAAAAAAGGTGATTTTCCCGAGACCGAACGTGCCGCTCGCGAAACGCTCGCGCTACCTATTTATCCCGAGATTTCTCGCGATGCGCAGCGGTATGTGGTCAGCGCGATTGCCGAATTCTTCAGCTGAAGTCACGAGAATTGGCCAAACTACTTGCGAGCCGCAGAGTGCGAGCTATATCAACGCGGAAAGCTTTCGTGGTACTAACGGGTAGGTACCGAAGTGGCCAAACGGGGCAGACTGTAAATCTGCTGGCTTTACGCCTTCGCTGGTTCGAATCCAGCCCTGCCCAAACTGTCGTCCAAACGTCGATGCAATTTAGCCGACTCTCTACGTCGCAGCATCTTGAACGCAATCGTCTCCGAGCGCGGGTAACACCCGCCACGGTGGCCAAGCTTTGCCGGGCCTAAAAGCAGCCGAATTCCTAGTAGCCTCTTCGCTGGCCGCCTTCGCGTCGTCCGCCATATCCGCCACCACCACCGCCGTAGCCGCCGCGTCCGCCACCGCCGGGTGGCCGCGGTTCCCGCGGGCGAGCCTCATTCACGGTCAACGCCCGGCCTTCAACGGTTTGGCCATTGAGTTTCGAGATGGCGTTTTGAGCGTCCTCTTCGGAACCCATGGTGACAAACGCAAAGCCACGCGATTTGCCGGTGAATTTGTCTTGCATGAGAGAAACTTCCTGCACAGTACCGGCCTGTGAGAAAAGTTCCTGAAGTTCGTTTTCCGTCGTGTTGAAGGAAAGATTGCCTACGTATAGTTTAGTTCCCATTGAGTTTATTCTGGAAAAGGCTGCCAGGTCACTGTTCCCGCTTATCGGATTTCAAATCGCCACTGAATAAACTCAACTGACAATCCACCAACTTCCAGGCTTCCATTTCCGTCTTCGGCTCACTTGTAAAATGCTTCCCTTAGGAAAGCAATAGAAAATAGCGTAACAATTTTTGCCTCTTCATGGCCCAATTAAGTAGTACGACCAGAGAAAAAAACCCTGAGCGGGTAGCGGTTGTGGCCGCAGGAGTGGTGAGTCCGTTGGGGTTTGGACTGGCGGAAACGCTCAATTCGTTACGGAGAGCAAAAGACTGCATCACCAGTGTAACCCGATTTTCGGTAGCTGACTGTCGCTGCAAAACCGCGGGTCAAATATCCGATGAGCGCCTGCTTGCTGGCCTGAATAAAAAGCCGCGTGCCAAACGCTTGCATCGGGCGTCGCACATGATGATTCACGCGCTAAGAGAAGCGTTGATACAGGTGCCTCAGTTTGAGCCTGAGTTAACGATAATCGGAACGACAAGCGGCGGCATGTCTTATGGGGAACAATACTACCGATCGCTGTGTCGATCAGGAAATCTGCGACACGCCGCGACGTGGATCGCTAATTATCCGGCGCAAAAGCCGGTAATCGATGCGCAGGAGGAGGTTCTGGGGGCTTCTGTACCATGTCAGGTGATCGCGAACGCCTGTGCCTCTGGCACGAATGCCATTGGCCATGGATTCGAATGCGTGCGGTCAGGTCGCTACCAGCGCGTCTTGACGGGAGGCTATGACGCTCTTTCGGAACTGGTTTTCACGGGCTTCGATTCACTTCAAGCCTCGACGCCGGAAAAATGCCGCCCGTTTGATCGACATCGCGCCGGCATGGTGCTGGGAGAAGGTGCTGCCATTCTTGCGTTGGAAAATCTTGAGCTCGCTCGAAAGCGGGGCGCGCCGGTCCTCGCAGAAATTGTCGGCTACGGAATCTCTACAGATAATTTTCACATCACGCAGCCGGATCCGTCCGGTGTTGGACCGCAACAAGCGATGGAATGGGCTCTTCAGAGCGCGGAGATTTCTGCAGATCAAGTCGATTACATCAACGCACACGGAACTGCAACGATATTTAATGATGCAGCTGAAGGGAAGGCCATCAGCCAGTTGTTTAATGGCGTGCCCGTGAGTTCGACCAAGAGCATGATGGGCCATTCGTTAGGTGCCGCGGGCGCAATCGAAGCCGTCATCTCTTTGCTGTCGCTCCGCCATCAATTTCTTCCTCCCAACATTAATTTTGACGCTTTGGATGACTGCCTCGACCTAAATGTTGTAGCGAACGAATCGCGACCGGCTGTGGTACGTATGGCGCTTTCGAATTCTTTTGGCTTTGGCGGGACGAATGCTTCGATTCTGATGCGTAGAGTGGAAGCATGAGCCTGGCGATCGCCGGAATGGGGTGGGTGACCCCTCTTGGAAATGGCGTCGACGCGGTATGGGAACGTCTGCTTCGCGGCGATGAGGCGTCCGCAACACCAATTTCTGAGCAGTTTGCCGATCGGTCCTACAGCGTTTTCCGCGTACCTGAATCGGCGGTGACTGGCTTGGCGCATCCACGCCTTCGTCGGGCCAGTGTGATTTCGCGATTTGCTGCAACCGCCGGCTTGGAGGCTTTGCAGGCTGCCGCGGTAAAGGTGGATTCGCAGAATGCAGAACGAATTGCGCTAATCTTCGCGATCTCCAACGGAGGTGTGATTTATACCAAGCGCTTCTACCGCGATGTTGTTGAGACCGGCGCGCAGGCGGCCAGTCCTCTCTTGTTTCCGGAAACGGTATTTAATGCCCCGGCGAGCCATCTCGGGGCAATTCTCGGTGTTACCGGGACAACTTACACTGTCGTCGGCGACGGGGCCGTGGGCCTCCTGGCGATAAAAATGGCAGAAGACGTGATGACGGATAAGTCGCTTGATTATTGCCTGGTCGTCGGCACCGAAGAAATCGATTGGCTTTTATGCGACGCGTATTGGCGATGGCGTTTGCTTCGTTCTGCGCCTCCAATGGAGCCATTCGGCAAACAAAAACGGGGAATGATTTTAAGTGAAGGCGCGGGAGCAGTCGTGCTCGCACCAGAAGGGCCGATTACGATCGAGCGCGCTCATCCAGGGGGCTGTTACGGGAAGCGAGCGGAAGCAGAAGAAATTCTGAAGCGAATACTGCGTGATCTCAGCCAAGTCGAAGTCGACTTTGTGATCTCGAGCGCCAACGGCACGTTCATCGATCAGGCAGAGCAGGGAGCGTTGCAGCAGGTGATCCCAGACGTCGTTACTTACACGGCAAAGCCAGCGCTAGGCGAAAGCGTAGGCGCCTCGGGCCTGTGGCAAGTCATTTTGGGAGCCCAAGCTCTGCGGCATGGGGAGCTTCCACCAGTGCTTCACGCCGACTTGGCTATTTCATTGCGGCTTGCGCGTTCACGCATGACTGTGGCGGGCGCGCGCCGAGCAATCATCTTAAACTCTGGAGTCAATCAGCAAGTAGCAGGCTTGCGACTCGCGCTTCGCTGACGTTGCGTAACAAAAATCTGTCGTTCGGGTCCAGCGTGGGTGGAATTGAGTTCAACGGAGCGGAACCAGTCTCCAAGTAAATTTTTCATCCGCAATTTCAAGCCATGCCGCGCTCGGCGGAGAGCCGCGGTTTGGTCGCGTCACGCATCCGGGATTTAAAAACAAAACATTCCCGTGTTTTTCATGTCGCGGAACGTGCGTGTGTCCGTGCAACACGACATTAACGTCGTTAGGTGAATGATCAGGCGGCACGTGTTGTAGGCGAAACTTCAATCCCCCTCGCACAAGATCGACAACCAATGGCCATTCGTAATTGCTGTCGCAATTCCCTCGCACGACGGTGACTCGAGGCCCAATCGCGCGGAGCTCCTCGAGAATGGTCTCCATGCAAACATCGCCAAGATGCCAGATTTCATCAGCATCCTTGGCGATTTCTCTGACCCTTTCCGGGAAGCGGTTGTGCGTATCGGCGAGAACGAAAATGCGCAGCGCTTCGCCCTTCGCTTCAAGGCGTCCCACAAGTTACATTGCCCACGATGGCGTACGTCGCGGCCGGATGACCGTTGTCCCGCTGGCCTTTAACGAATGTGTGGTCTACCAGCAGCGTAGAGCGCTCCAGGAACTGAGTCTGCGGCGTGTCGCCTGTGAACGTCCTTCCGTTAACAGCTCCGAGCAGATCACCGGGCTGCGGGCTGCCAACTACGGATTTCGGGACTATAAGTGTAATCGTTCCATCAGCGTTAAAGCCGCTTCCGGGCAAGGGCCCGATGGGAGTTTCTGTCGGAACACCAATAACCAGACCGACAACCTGAGTAGCGATAGTCCCATATTCAAAGGTAGCTGTTCCGTTTTGGTCCGTCCTCATGCCGACATAGAACTGCTCGGCTGCCGGATCGTACGATTGAGCAGCATACGAATTCCAAACCACTCTCCACCTGCTGTTGGGCGGTACGCTCGCCAGATTAGTGGCCTTCATCTTAAACATAAGGTTGTTCGTCCCCGGAGGCTCGCCTACAGCAACCCAGTCGATAGCGAGCGAAGGAGGCGCTTGCCCGTGCAGTTGTTGTTCCGGATGGCCAGGCGGTGTTTTCTGAACAATCAAGCCAGTACAGGTATCGCCGACGTATGGCGCGGCGACTTCATTATTTCCGCATGACGTGCCGGTGCCGTTTACTGCCAGCACTTTGTAGTAATATGTCTTGGTGGGGTCGGTAGCAGTCGTGTCGTTATAGGTTGTCTGATTTCCCGAAACCGTGGTCAGCTGAGTTTCAGCGCCGCTAGCTGTGCCTCTCATAATGCGATAGCGCGTGATCGTTGAATTCCCCGTGTCGGCCTCCGACCAGGCGAGATGAACCACCGAGTTGACTCGCTGCACCGTCACCAGCGGCATGCCGGCCGCTGATCTCGCGTGCAGCGGATTCGGCGGATCGAAATTAGCAATGAGCCGGCGTCCACTTGATTGCCGCGCGATCACGCCTCTAGCCGTGTAGGCATTCCCTTTAGCTGTAATGGCTGCCTGAGCACAGGCCCCGTCGGTACACCCATCAACATAACCGACCTGCACACGTCCCTGCTTATCGACGGTCATATCAAAGAAGTCGAGCAGATTGCGGCAAATATCGGCGCCACCATGCATCCAGATACAACCGCGCTGCATGGGATCCTTCGGGGTTACGTCGGTGGTGGTCCAATGAAGTCCTCCATCGAAGGTACTTGCAACGTAAAGATGCCAGATACCATTGAAGGTGTTCGCCGACTCATCGCCCGTTGTCGTCGAACCGTAGAACGCGACTGCCGCGCGGCCAACATCAGCTGCGACTGCCGCGGGGAAAGCAATGTTCTTCAGACCATAAACCGCACCTACGTCATAGATGTTCTGCCACGTCTGGCCACGGTCCGTGGAGGTCGCCACGACTGCGTTCGAACCGCCGGTGGCGGTGCCAGCTACGGTGCTACTGGACATTGCAAAGTAGACCCGGCCGTTATTGTCGATTGCTACCGCTGGATCCTGAAGATTCGCGTTAGCGCGCGTCTGGCTGCTTGCGTTTTGGACGGGACGTATGCTCCACGTTAACCCATTGTCTTCTGAAACGACGACCGCGCCCGTACCGCTACAGCTGTTGTTGGGAAGATAAACCGTTCCGTCCGGCGCGACTTTCACGTGGCCATGCAATCCACCGCATTGCGTCGTGTAGGTCGGCACCGGCGGGCCATAGGTTGCGCCTCCGTCATCGCTGCGCAAACAAAACGCCGTGATCAAGTCTTGCGAGCAATAATAAACAGCGTTCGGGTATGGGCCGTGTGGCGGAGCAGGCGCGTGATACGGTCCGCCGCCGATCGTCTCATGATCAATGCCTGACCCCAGCGGGCCAGAACTGGGTGACCAGCCTGCATAGCTGGGCTGGCCCAATTGATCGAGACCGTCGGTGTCTGTGAACGAAACCTTGCAGGTAGGCGAGGTCAGCGTCAGCTCTCCTGCGAACACGCGGCCAGTCTGACGATCGGTGAACCCGATGGGATCGGAATCAACAAACTGCGATGTCGGCGCGGGACTGTTATACCAAGTCGCACTCTGGCCGTTTGCGGGGCAGCTATCGTCGAACTTGATGAAGAGCGTTTGGAGATCTGATTGGAAATTCGTTACGCCACTAGCTGAGTTCGGTGAATTCCAGTTGACCCCGATCGAGGGCTCGCCCGCATCGTGTGCGGTGTATTCGACGGTGTGCACAGTCGGCCCCTGACTGCTGTCGGTAACCTGCACCAACGTGCCCGGCGCCTCGAAATTTTGAAAACCGATCTTCGGCCCGCGATCCTGTGGCGCGGAGGGAGGTAACGCGGTTCCTGCTGATGCTGATACCGCACTGGCGCTTCCGGAGTACTGGAAGCCAGCAAAGGCGCTAAAATAGACCACGTGCACCGAAAACTGGCCAGTGCCGATCTCCGGATTGCTCGGGTCGAGATCGACAATTTCCGGCGGCGTTCCGCCGTGCGCCGACGTACCACCAGGTACTATTGGCCCGCCGTTGTTGCCTTTGTGAACATAAACATCGTAGTCGCTAAGGCCGGAAGGGTCCGCGCAACTGATGACAAGGCGTGCCTTAAGACCACTCCAATTAGTTGGCGTGCCGGATAACGTCAGCACGAAGGTGTCGCAGTTTACGCCTTCGACACAAGTGCTTTCGTCCAGCGATCCACCGCCAACCGCCGTACCCACCCAGTTCACAGCTGGGCCGCCAGGATTGAGCGTTCCAGAACTCGGCATCGCTGACTGTAATCGGGCTGTGAAGAGCCCGAACACAAACAGGAAAATACCCGCTACAAAAAAAAGCGCGCCGATAGTGGCGCGCGCGGCAATCGAATGAGAGGGAATCTTTTTCATAGGCAGAACTCCATAAAGTCTGCCTTAGCATTCGCAAAAATGGGCTCGCGTGGTCGCCTCAAATTGTTTGATAAATCTCGCTTGTCAGAAAGGTTTACAGCCGTTGAAGCGCTTTTTGGGCGAGTACTTTCGCCTTCTTGAGTTTGGTATCTTCGTCATCCGTTCCGCCGATACCGACCGAGATGAAGACATCGCCTTTTAGAACATAAAGTACGCCGCCGAATCGATTGCTCACCCAATAAGCTTCGTCGCCCAAGCCGCTGATTTTTTTCGGCGGAACTCCCGTTTCATTTTCGTTGGGACTCTTTCTCTCCGATTCTTCATCGGACCCATTCTGGTTTCCGCTGTACGGGCCGAACTTCTCTTTCCAAAAATCTTTTGGACTGCGCTTACTGCGCTGCTTCGCGTCGTTCTGGACGAGTGCCAGATTCACTGACTTGCTGAATTCCGATGCCGTGTAGAAGCATTGGGAAACCCAGAAAACTCCATCGGAACGTTCGCTTCTCTTCGCCTCTTTCATCGGCGCTGCCTGAACTGATTCCACTTCCGGTTTCGAGACAAGACTGCAGGCATCGCGCGTGGCTGTCATGCCTCGTCGGTCTCTGCATCCGACAAGGATCAACAGAAGTGATGTCGAGATAGAGATGAAGCGCAGCCTGCACATGAAAGAACTTTCACTAACGAACAGCCGCGAACAACATCGCGGTTCGGTTGGTCTCACGTAGTGACCCCCACGTTGCTTCGCCAGTTGACGGATGTTAGCGTCGCGTGCCTGTCATGAGTCAGAACTACAAAAACACTCTTAATTTACCACGCACGGAGTTTCCGATGAAGGCGAATCTCGCTGCGCGCGAGCCGGAAATGCTCCGGGAGTGGGAAGAGACCCGACTCTACCAGCAGATTCAGAAGTCGAAGGAGGGTCGCGAATTATTTGTGCTGCATGACGGACCACCATTCGCCAATGGAGACGTGCACATGGGCACAGCGCTCAACAAAATCCTCAAAGATTTCGTGGTCAAATCGCAGACCATGCTCGGCAAACGCGCCCCGTACGTACCTGGCTGGGATTGTCACGGACTGCCGATTGAATACAAAGTCGTGAAAGAATCCCGCGGCCTTTCTCCCCTGGAAGTTCGCAAAAAATCGGAAGCATTCGCGTGGAAGTTCGTCAACATCCAACGCGAGCAATTCAAACGGCTCGGCGTCTTCGGCGATTGGGAGAATCCGTATCTGACGATGGATCCCAAATATGAAGCAGAAATCTTGCGCGCTTTTGCCGTATTTGTTGAGAAAGGCCTCGTTTATCAATCGAAGAAGCCGGTTTTTTGGAGCACAGGTGCACAAACCGCGCTAGCCGAAGCCGAAGTAGAATACCAGGACCGGGACGACACCGCGGTTTACGTGCGATTCCCGCTTCCTCCCGACCACGTGGCGAAAATCGGTTTACCAGCTGACAAGCTCGTGAGCGTCGCGATCTGGACAACAACGCCGTGGACGTTGCCTGCAAACCTCGCGATTGCAGTGGATCCGAACGTCGAATACGAAATTTTGAGTAATCAGAACGAGCGAGTGCTTGTTGCTCGCGGGCTTCGCGAACAATTCATTCAACAAACTGGATTTGTTGCCCCGGAAGAATCGTCTTTTCGTATTGGCAAACAGCTGGTGGGGCTTCAGACGCAACATCCATTTCTCGATCGAAAATCAACTATACTCGCAGCTGATTTCGTTACCATGGATACCGGCACAGGCCTGGTGCACATCGCGCCCGGTCACGGCGAGGACGATTACTGGTTAGGCAGGGCCAACGGCTTGGAAATTCTGTCTCCGGTTGATGATCATGGACGATTTACTGATGAGGCGCGCCTGCCAAATCTCACTGGGAAATACGTGTTCGATGCTAATACGGACATTATCAACTTGCTGCGGGAGCGGGGAATGTTGCTCGGGCAACAGAATTTTCATCACTCCTATCCGTACTGTTGGCGCTCGAAAACACCGATCATCTTTCGCAATGTCGAACAGTTCTTCATTCGAATCGATGAGCTGCGTGGCAGGGCGCTAAGTGAGATTCACAACGAAGTGAAATGGATCCCAGCGTGGGGCGAAAACCGCATCGCAGGCACAGTCGAATCGCGTCCCGATTGGGTGATTTCGCGCCAACGAAGCTGGGGCGTGCCGCTGCCTGTTTTCTATTCGAAGGATGGAGAAGCAATTCTCGATGCAAAAATTATCCGAAAGCTCGCAGATCTGGTCGCCGAGCGAGGCTCAAACGTTTGGTTTGAATTGAACGACCCGGATCTTGCCAAAACACTTGGTCTCCCCGCTGGTACGACGAAAGGCAACGATACGATCGATGTTTGGATCGACAGCGGCGTTTCGCACAAGGCTGTCTGTGCCCTGCATCCGGAATTGCGCGATCCAGCCGACATGTATCTCGAGGCGACCGACCAACATCGGGGCTGGTTTCAATCGTCGCTACTCACGAGCATCGCGCTGAATAATCGGGCACCGTACAAAACTTGCGTAACGCACGGTTTCGTTGTCGACCTCGACGGAAAGAAAATTTCCAAATCCAGCGCTTACGAGAAGCCGGTGGATGCCGGCCATTTTGTAAGCGAACACGGCGCGGATCTCGTTCGTTTGTGGGCGAGCAGCATCGATTACACCTCTGACGTCCCATTTTCCGAGGAGATCTTCACACGTCTGGGCGACACGTATCGCCGGATTCGGAACACGCTGCGTATTTTGCTTGGGAATCTTTATGATTTTACTGCGGACCCTGGCGGCGGCGCGCTGGCATCAACGACGCCCGCTACAACGTTGGTTGATCGCTGGATTTTGGAGCGTTTGAACGACGTGATTGCTGATTCCCGATCGGCATATGAATCGTTTGAGTTTCACAAGGTTTATCACGCGCTCAACCAGTTTTGCGCCGTCGACCTGAGCAGCCTCTATATCGACATCACCAAGGACAGAATGTACTGCGACGCGGCAGATTCATCGCGGCGACGCGCGACACAAATAGTCATGCACGAAATCTTCAGTGCCCTGTGCCGATTGCTGGCGCCTGTGCTCGTTTTCACCTCCGAGGAATCGTGGCGACATTCAGCCCGGGGCGGGCCAGTCCATTTGCAGGAATTTCCGCCGCTGGAACATCGAGGGCATGAAGCGAGCGACCAGATTGCCGAGCTTCTGAAATTGCGCGCTGTAATCGGTCAAGCGATCGAGCGGGCACGGCAGCAGAAGCTGATCGGCAATGCTCTTGAGGCTGCTGTCGTTTTATGTTCAAACTCGGATGTCACGACGAAAATTAGCAAGGAAGAGCTGGAAGAATTTTTCATTCTGAGCGATCTGACGATTCGCCAGGCAGACGAAGCGAGCGCGTCAGTCACTAGAACGGCATTCAAGAAATGCGCCCGTTGCTGGCGTCACCGTTCAGCTGTTGGCACAAGCAAAGAACATCCCGATTTGTGCGATCGGTGCGAAAGCGTGGTCCGAGCGATTGGAAAAAGTGCCGACTGATCATCAGGAGGAAATGACGAAATCCGAATGACGAATGACGAATTAATGACAAAGCCCGAATGCCAAAATCCCAACAGGTTTCGTTATTTGAGCATTCCGGCTTCGTTCGTCATTTAACCGGACATGAAGTTCATTCTTTTCCTATCGCTTCCGCTCTACGCACTGGATCAGTGGAGCAAGCAGATGGTTCTGCGATTCATCAGTCCTGATGAGCCCCGCGTTCTGGTGGCCGATTTCTTCAGTCTGGTTAACGTGACCAATACCGGTGCAGCGTTTGGATCCTTCAGAGGCAAAAACACCTTTTTCATCGCCATTTCATTTGTGGCGCTTGTGATTGTTGTAGGGCTCCTCTTGCGGGCACGAACACCTGATCGTTGGCGTGATCTTTCGCTGGCGCTTCTCCTCGCTGGAATCCTGGGAAATCTCACCGATCGCCTACTTTATGGGCACGTGATTGATTTTCTTCTTTTCGACTTACACGTGCCTTATGCGCATCCCTGGCCGGCCTTTAATGTCGCCGACTCCTGCATCTCGGTTGCGGTGGTGTTATTCATTATTCATTCGTTCTGGAAGGAAAAGGGCGCTGGGTAGGGACGGCGCGCTGCGCCGCCCGGACATCGCAGCGCGATGTCCCTACCATGCTCTCGACGCGCGTTGCGCTTTGTGCAATGAAGCGGCTACAGTGCCCGGATGAAACCTTCCTCGATGGAAGAAGCTGCGCGCAAAGTCGCTGCGCGCTTGCGCGAGGATAGTTACATCGCGTATTTCGCCGGTGGTTGCGTGCGCGACATGGTGCGCGGTTTGGCGCCAAAAGACTACGACATCGCCACCGACGCGCGGCCCGAAGTGGTACAGAAACTTTTTCAGCGAACCTATGCGGTCGGTGCGCATTTTGGGGTGATCATTGTCTTGGAAAATGATTTCCAATTTGAGGTGGCAACTTTTCGGTCCGATGAGGCTTACATCGATGGACGGCATCCAACCGCAGTTCATTTTTCATCGCCTGAAGAGGATGCCCGGCGCCGGGATTTTACAATCAATGGAATGTTTTACGACCCGGTTGCAGAAGAAGTAATTGATCTCGTCGGTGGCCGCGCCGATATCGCTGCGAAATTGGTGCGCGCTATCGGCGACCCCGCGCAGCGTTTCGCGGAGGATCGGTTGCGGATGCTGCGCGCAGTACGGTTCGCGACGGTGCTCGATTACCAGATCGATCCAAAAACCTGGGACGCGCTGATAGCTAATGCTGCCTCAATCCATGAGATCAGTGCAGAACGAATTCGTGATGAACTGGTGCGGATTTTTCTGTCGCCGAACCGCGGACTTGGCTGGGACTTGCTCGATGCAAGTGGACTAATGCGTGCCATTCTCCCTGAGATTGAGGCGATGAAAAGGTGCGAACAACCCAAGCAATTTCATCCCGAAGGTGACGTCTTCAAGCACACGCGATTAATGCTCGACTTTCTGCCGAAGAAAGTCTCTGTGCCGCTCGTTTTCGCTGTGTTGTTGCACGATGTGGCGAAGCCCCGTACCGCAACCGTGGACGAAACGGGGCGAATTCGCTTTAGCGGGCACGATCGTTTGGGTGCGGAGATGACAGCGGAAATCATGCGGCGTTTGCGATTTTCCGGCGCTGAAATCGAAGGGACGGTCGAAATGGTGCGGCAGCATATGGTGTTCAAAGACGTGCCGAAGATGCGGGTGGCGAAATTAAAGCGTTTCATGGCGCGGCCAACTTTCGACGACGAGCTTGAGCTGCACCGGGTTGATTGCCAGGGCAGCCATCGCATGCTCGACAACTACGAATTTCTCGTTCGGAAGCGCGAGGAATTCGCTAACGAACCGATCATTCCGCCGCCACTGGTGCGAGGAGACGATTTGATCGCCCTCGGTTTAGAACCAAGCCCAAAGTTTAGCGAGATTCTCGAGGCGGTTGAGACACGACAACTCGAGGGAAGTTTGCGCACTCGGGAGGAGGCACTCGAGTGGGTGAAACATGAGTATTCGTTAGGCAAGAACAACTGACGAAAACACCAATCGTAGAATGAGAATTCTCATGATTAGCGCGGAAGGGCCGCCGCTCCAGCGGGCGGGAGCGGTTATCGATGTCATGGATGGGCTGCCTGCTGCACTGCGTTCCCGAGGACATGAGGTTTGCGTGGCTCTTCCATTTTACCGGGAGATTCGGGAGAACCGCG
>QHQO01000136.1 GCA_003221195.1 Verrucomicrobiota bacterium | reverse complement strand
ATTGGGCTTGTTTATTTTCCTCCCATTAGATAAAAACGTCGCATGCCTGCGACGATTGGCACCGAAACCACGCGCGAAGGTCTGTTCGCCTCCACTCGCTGGACGATGGTCATCGATGCTGGTGAATCGCAAACACCGCCTGCCCAAGCGCTAAGCGCGCTCTCGGAACTGTGCCGGATTTATTGGCGACCAATCTTTCTGTTCCTGCGACGCCAAGGCTCAAACCCAGACGATGCGCAAGATCTAACGCAAGGCTTTTTCGCGCATTTGATCGAGTCACGGGCTTACGCCCGGGCCGATCCCGAGAAGGGACGTTTCCGTTCGTTTCTGCTAGGCGCACTCAAACATTTCTTGGCCCACGCGCGCGCTCACGACCGAAGGCAGAAGCGCGGCGGAGGCATGATTTTAGGGCAGCTCGACACGGCCGCGATCGCCGAGGCGGATGCACGAGCCGTGAGCTTGCAGACCTGGAGTGCTGAACGCGTTTATGAGCGCGAATGGGCAGAGACGCTGCTCCGGCGGGCGCTGGACCGGCTTGCGGAGGAATGCGCGCTCGCGGGAAAGGATGAGCTGTTCAAGCAGTTGAACTCACACCTTTCGGTCTCCAGCGAAGCGACAGTTCCATACGAAGAAATGTCTCTAAGGCTGGGCCGGCCGGTCACAACACTGCGCAGCGATGTGGCTCGGCTGCGCTCGAGGTATCGCGCGATTTTGCGGGAGGAAGTGGGTGGCACCGTGGCGGAAGCGTCCGAGGTTGACTCGGAGCTGCGACATCTTTGCGAAGTTCTGGCGGCGGCCGATTAATGCGAGTACAGGCGACTAGCGCGGCGGTCTGTCCTGATTGCGGGACACGGCTGGAGGGAGGATTCTCCCGCAATCTCGGGCGCTGCATGATTTGCCTGCTGCGCGTCGGATTCGACGACGCGGAAGAACCTGATGAAACATTGTCCGCTCCCGTAAAGGATCGACTCGGGATCTACAGGATCGTGCGACGCGACGACGGGACGCATTGGGAACTCGGCCACGGCGCCATGGGAGTGACGTATCGCGCGGTTGACACCTCGCTCAAACGACCGGTCGCGCTGAAACTCATCGATTCGGAATGGGCGAAACGCGGAGCGGAAGCACGTGTACGGTTCATGCGCGAAGCACAAACGGCCGCATCGTTGCGGCATCCAAATGTTGCGACCGTCTACCATTTCGGTATCCGCGAAGAGAACGGGCAGTGTTTCTGCGCGATGGAACTGGTGGAAGGTGAAACGCTGGAGATGCTTGTTCGCCGCACCGGTCCGCTCGACGCGCTCACAACCATCGACATCGCCTTGCAGGTCAGCAGCGCACTGGCCGCAGCGGAAAAGCAGGGCCTGGTGCACCGGGATTTGAAGCCGGCGAATTTGATGTTGGTCGCCGCGGCGCCGGATGCGAACGATTCGAGTCCCGGCAAAGCCGAAAAAGCTGAGACCGTCGTAAAGGTGATCGATTTCGGCGTGGCGAAAGCACTTGTGGAAAAGCCGGATGCGATGGGCTTGACGCACGGAGGATTTGTCGGCACGCCGGCTTTCGCGAGTCCGGAGCAATTTACTGATGCGCAGGTCGAGGTTCGCTCGGACATCTATTCGTTAGGCGCAACTCTATGGTATGTGCTCACCGGCCACAGGCCTTTCGAAGGCGCGACCATCGAACAGATTCGCGCGAGCCAGCACTCGCAAGCTCTGTCGATCGAACAGCTGAAGGCGGCACATGTTCCAAGCCGCCTTATTTCGCTGCTCGTGTCGATGCTTGCCCCCGAACCAGGCGCGCGCCCGGGTGTCCGTGCACTCACGTTGCAATTGCAAGATTGCCGCGCACAGATCCTCGATCGCTGGAAAGCGACGCGCCGATTGGCTCTAGCGGCCGGTCTGATCGGAATCGCCGCTGCGGCCTTCGCGCTGTTCCCTCGGTGGCACAACCGAGCCATGTCCCAGAACACGGCGCCTGCAAATATCTCGGAGAAAAGCATCGCGGTGCTTCCGTTCGACAACCTGAGCGACGATCAAGCGAATGCTTATTTTGCGGTGGGCATCCAGGACGAGATTCTCACCAGCCTCGCAAGAGTTGCGGATCTGAAAGTGATCAGCCGCACTTCGGTCATGCAATACACGACCGGAGCCGGGCGGAACCTGCGCGAGATCGGGAAACAGCTCGGCGTGGCGCATCTTCTCGAAGGCAGCGTCCAGCGCGCTGCGAAACGTGTCCGCGTCAACGCCCAGTTGATTGAGGCCCGCACCGACGCCCATCTCTGGGCGCAAACTTACGATCGCGATCTGGCGGACGTGTTCGCCATTCAGAGCGAAATCGCCAAAACTATCGCCGAGCAGCTTCAGACCAAACTCTCCCTCACAGAAAAAGCGGCGATCGAGCAGCGACCCACCGCCAATCTCGCGGCCTTCGATCTTTACACTCGCGCCAAGATGTTACGGCAGACCAACTCCCGTGTCTTAGGCACCAACAATCGCCTGCAAGCCGTCGGTCTCCTCAACCAGGCGGTGGCACTCGATCCGACATTTCTCCTCGCCTGGTGCGAGTTGGCCATTACGCACGATCTGCTTTATTTTTTGGACCACGACCACACGGCAACCCGCCTCGCTTTGGCGGAAGCTGCCGTCCAGACAGCGCTCCGTTTGCGCCCAAACCAGGGCGAAGCGCATCTCGCTTTGGCACACCACCTGTACCAGGGCTACCTCGACTATGATCGCGCGCGGGCTGAGCTTGCGATCGCGCAACGCACGCTACCCAATGACCCGTTTATCTTCGTCGTGGCCGGCATTATGGACCGGCGCCAGGGGCGCTGGGCAGAATCCACCCGCAATCTCGAGCGCGTGATCGAACTGGATCCCCGCAATTCTTACGCTTTTCAGAATCTCTCGTTTAACTATCAGGATCTGCGCCGCTATGCGGACATGGCCGCCGTTCTGGACCGCGCTCTCGCAATCGCGCCGAAGGACGTGCATATGAGGGTTGAACGCGCCTTGGTTGACCTCGATTGGCGCGCTGATTCGCGGCCTTTGCATACAACCATCGAAGCGATTCTCGTTGAGGACCCCGGCGCCGCAGCTACACTCGCCAACCACTGGCTGGTACTTGCGCTTTGCGAACGCGACCCCGTCGCCGCCGCTCAAGCGCTGGTGGCGCTTTCCGACAATACCTTCGGGCCAGAAGTCATTCCGCTATACCGCCCCTTTGGTGAAGGCGTGGTGGCTCGCGTCCGTGGGGATGCGGCTGCGGTGCGCGCTGCCTTTACCATTGCTCGCGTTCAACAGGAAGAGGCGACCCGTGCGCAACCCGATTACGCTCCGGCGCTTTGCGCGCTCGGCCTGATCGACGCCGGACTTGGGCGTAAGGAAGAGGCGTTGCGCGAAGGACGACGGGCCGTTGAGCTTCTCCCCGTCGCGCGAGACTCGCTCGGCGGTGCGGACATGATCCAAGGCTTTGCCATCATTTGCGCATGGATCGGCGAAAAGGATCTTGCTTTGCAGCAACTGGCGATCTCGGCACAAATTCCGGGTGGGGTAACCTACGGCCAACTGAAACTGCACCCGTTCTGGGATCCGCTCCGCGGCGATCCGCGCTTCGAAAAAATCGTCGCCTCGCTCGCACCGAAATAGTCCCCCAGCTGTAGCCGCCCCGCTCAGTCGGGGCGCTGCATCGCACTGCGACACGCAGAGCGCTGTGGCTCCCGTCACTTTCTTTGCAACGGGACGCAAACTTTCGGGAAGGAATGGGAAACGGTCTGCGTCTCCGGATTAACCGGAACGACGGCCACAAACCCAAAACAACAAAAATCGTATTATGAAAAACAGAAAAAATATCCTGACCTACATCGTCGCCGCACTCTCCATCCTCGTGACCTCAGCGAGTTCGTCGCCGGCCGCGCCCGCACAGACGTACCATGGCACGCTTACCGGCGGCACCTTCTTCTGCGGCGGCAATCCCGTTCCCGTTTTCACGGTCACCGGCAACTGGAACGTGAATATCGATCCCGCGACGCCGGCCCAGGTCACGCTCAACGTCTTCTACGATGGCAGCCATCACTTGTCGTTCGGGTACAACGCGTTGGTGCTGGTCTCGTCGTCCGGCGGCGTCTACGTGTTCGCGGGGTTCGGAGACAGCGCGACGGCGACGCTCGACACGACGATGGCTCCGGCGACGTTCTCCTGGCACGTCGAACTCGGCGGCGGCTGCCCGCCCGAGCATCCCTACGACTCGCTGACGTTCTTCGGACTGGCGAGCCGCGGAGGTGGATAAAAGCGGCCCGAAGTGTCGCGCGAATTCACGAAAGGCCTGAAGTCGTCAGTTAAAACCCCAAAACAAATAAGCCAAACCAAATTATGAAAACGGCCAGAAGTGATCTCTCACGACGAGAAGTCACAGAAACCCAAAACAAGAAAAGGAAATCACATGAAAAATCGAAACATTCAGTTCAAACCATCAGCAGGACTTCTCATCCCGCTGTTCCTCGGCTGCTTTGCGGCAGTGTTTATCTTGGCACCCACTCCGGCGGCAGCCCGCGACATGGTGCCCTTCAATGGCACTGTCTCGGGGTACGTTGAGTCTCAGTCCGGCACGGAGTGCGAGCCTTCCGCACACGTTATCAACTTCGGACACGCGAACCAATTGGGAGCCTTCACCGGGACGGCGGACTTCGTCACGCGCCCTTGCGACCCCGATCCGGATCTTTGTGAAAATAATATTCCCTACACTGGCACCTTTGACTGGTTTGCGGCCAACGGCGACGAAATCTCCGGCACTTTCGAGGGGTACCTGTGCCCGACAGAAACGCCGGGAGTGTACGACAACCATGAAACCGCGGAGGTGACAGGCGGCACGGGTCGCTTCGCCAACGCCACCGGCCATTTTGAGTTGGTCGGGCAACTGGACTTCACCACGAACCCGCCGTCCTTTGTTCTCCCATGGCAAGGGGTGATCTCAAGTGTCGGCTCGAAGCGCCACTAGAGATTTGTGCGCCTGATCTGGGCATCGCAGCTAGCGTTCGTCTAGTTGCGATGCGCTAGATCGACGAAGAGACCTGCGCTTTTTTTCAGTTGAGCGAGAGGGGCCGCTACCCAAACGGTCTGGAACAATTGCGGCAATGTTTCGACCACGAGATTCCTGTGAAGATGATTGATCGTTTCTTCTTTGCATGTCGTCACAGGCCGAGGATTTGGTATTTCCTTTACGGCGTTGCAAATTTTTTTTGTGACATCTTTTATTCTCGCATTGACAATGCTCGCTTGAATTTTAGACTCGACACCCCCGGACGCGCTTCAGGTTGAAAAATTCCAAGCGCGTTTTAGAAATCGATATGCCTTTGACCAAACTTATCTTGACGGAAAACATTCCCGGTTTGGGCGCTGAAGCGGACGTCGTCAAAGTGCGCCGTGGTTATGCGCGCAATTATCTCCTGCCGCACGGAAAAGCACATGAAGTCACTCCGGGCGCATTGCGTCAAATCGACGCGCTGAAGCAGAAGCGCGCTGAGCGCGAAGCCCGCGAACAGAACGAGGCGGAAGAATTGGGGCGCCGAATTGGTAAGGCACGGTTCGTCTTTACGCTGGAGACCGGCGAGACCGGCAAGGCCTTTGGATCGGTTACCGCGCAGGATATTATGAACCGGATCAAAAACGAACTCGGTGCGGAGATTGACCGGCATAAGATTGTTCTTGAGCGTCCGATCAAAGATACCGGCGAACACGAGGTCACGATCAAGTTGCATCACGATGTGACTGCGCAGCTTGTTTTTCAGGTAAAATCCGCAGATGAACCGCGCGATCGCGGGGCCGAGACCGAGAGCGCTGCGACCGGCGAAGCTGAAAAGAGAAAGAAACCCGGGTTTTTCCGCAGGAAAAAAGAAGAGAAAAAAGAAACCGAATAAATGGCGCCTCAATCGTCCGCATGGACAGGAGAGAAGCCTCGTAAAGCGGGAAATGGCGCTGGCCGAGGTTCGGCGGCGCGAAGCGGCGAAAAAGTTGTTCCCATTTCGCCCACAGGTTCTGCGCAGGATATTCACCGTACCCCGCCGCATAGCATCGAGGCAGAACAGGGCGTCCTGGGGTCAATGCTGCTCTCGCCGCGGCAAGCCATTGCCGAATGCGTCGAGAAAATTGATGAGCAATATTTTTACGTCCCTGCTCATCAGACGATCTACACTGTGCTCGTCGATCTTTGGAATGCCGGGCAGGCGATCGACCTGATCACGTTCACCCAAGTCTTACGCGACCGGAACCTCCTCGACAGTGTGGGGGGCGCTGCATTTGTCACAAGTTTATTTACGTTCGTTCCGACGGCGGCGAATCTTGAGTACTACCTGGAGATCGTTCGCGACAAATACATCCTGCGCCAAATCATTTCCGCTGCGACCGAGAGCGTCCGGCGTGCCTACGAGGAACAGGACGAGGTAAATAATCTTCTCGACGAAGTAGAACAGCGCATTTTCGCCGTGGGCGACGACCGCTTCAAAGGCCAGATGCTTTCCATGAAAGATCAGGTGATGGAAGCAATCGAGGCGATCGAGAAGCTCTATGAGCGCAAAGGTGGTATCACTGGTATCTCCAGCGGCTTCATCGAATTCGATCGGATGACCAGCGGTTTGCACCCTTCGGAAATGATCGTGATCGCGGCCCGCCCAAGCATGGGAAAGACAGCGCTCGCTATGAACATCGCCGAGCACGTCGCGATCAATGAGAAACTCCCGGTTGGGGTCTTTAGTTTGGAGATGAGCAGCCAACAGCTGGTGCAACGGCTGCTTTGTTCGCGAGCGCGTGTGAATCTGCAGAAAGTCCGTGATGGCTTTCTTGGCGAACGCGATTTCCCGAGTTTGACCGCGGCCGCTTCAAAACTGGCGGAAGCAAAAATTTTCATCGACGACAGCGCGAGCCTGAGCATTCTCGAATTGCGCGCGAAAGCGCGCCGGCTCAAAGCGCAACAGGACGTGCGGCTCATCATTGTCGATTATTTGCAACTACTGAGATCGACCTCGCGCCGCGCTCAGGACAATCGGCAGTTGGAAATCTCCGAAATCTCCGCAGGATTAAAGGGTTTGGCCAAGGAATTGAAGATTCCGATCGTCGTTGTCGCCCAGTTGAATCGACAACCGGAGCAACGCACGGGCGGTAAACCGCGCCTGAGCGATCTGCGCGAATCCGGCTCCATCGAACAGGATGCTGACCTGGTCGGATTACTTGTCAGGCCGGAGATTTACGAGGAAGACGAAGAAGCGCGCGCGGAAAAGGCCGGCGAAGCGGAGTTGATCATCGCCAAGCAACGCAACGGGCCGGTCGGTGAGATTCCGCTCACGTTCCTGAAAGAATTTACCCGTTTTGAAACCCGGGCCCGCAATGTGAGCGAGCCGGAAGAGGGGTTTTAGAAATCGTTACACCGTTGAGTCGGTTCCCCAACCTGTCATGTTGAGCGGAGCGAAACATCTCTGACTATCGGTTGCGGCAAACGAGCGCCAGAAGTAACCAGAGATTCTTCGCTTCGCTCAGAATGACAAAGAGCGCTCCAACGAATCAACGCTGCAACAGCGCTTTCGCCGCATCAATCACATGCTGCGCGTCGATCCCGCGCTCTTTCATTACTTCCGGGCCGGGCGCGCTCAAGCCGAATTGATGCAGACCGATGACTTTCCCGTCGAGCCCGACGTATTGATACCAAATCTCAGTGACCCCGGCTTCGATCGCGACGCGTTTGCGGCATTCGTTAGGCAGGACTTCTTCACGGTATTTTTGAGGCTGGCGATTAAAACGTTCGAAGCACGGCAGCGAAACCACCCGTACGCCATCGCCCAGCTGTCCCGCCGCCGCGAACGCGTGCTGCAATTCGCTCCCGCACGACATGATAATCAGGTCGAGTTTCCCTTTTTCCTTCTTCGCAATGTAACCGCCACGGAGGACTCCTTCGCGACGCAGATTTACGTCGACGTCGTTTAACATCGGCACGGCCTGGCGCGTGAGCGCAAGAAAGGTAGGCCCGTCCGTCCGCTGCATGGCTCCTACAAATGCGCCTACGGTCTCTTCCGGATCGGCGGGTCGAATCACGTCAATGTTCGGCATCAATCGCACAGAGCTCACCGTCTCCACTGGTTCATGAGTGGGGCCGTCTTCACCGACGCCGATCGAGTCGTGAGTGAAAATATAGGTATTGGGAAGCTTCGCCAGCGCGGCCAGCCGAATGGAAGCGCGGCAATAATCGGTAAAAACCATGAACGTCGCGCCCGATGCGCGAAAGAGCCCGTGATACGAGATGCCGTTGAGAATTGCGCACATTCCATGTTCGCGAATGCCGAATCGGATGTTGCGTCCGCCGGGATCATCGCGATTAAAATCACCTCCGCCATCGATGTAGTTCATTGTCGATCCGTATAGATCGGCGCTGCCGCTCATCAGTAATGGCATTGCCTGGGCAATCGGCTGCAATACTTCGCCACCGGCTTTTCGCGTTGCCAGCTTCGCATCCTTGGGAAAGTCAGGAATCTTCGATAAAAGATCCGATGGAACTTTTCGCTCCAGACCGTGAGCGAGCATCTCCGCCTTGTCAGGATTTTTCGTGCGCCACGAGTTGTAGGTTTCTTCCCACTTCTCGTAGTCGGCGAGCAGCTTCTTTTTGTGTTCAGCAAAATAATCGTACACCTCCTGTGAGACGAAATAGTGTTCGGTAGGCAGCCCGAGGGCCTTGCGTGCCGCATCAACGTACTTCGCACCGGCCTCTCCATGCGCTTTGAATGTGCCTTCTACTTCCGGGACTCCTTTGCCGATCAGCGTGTGCGCGATGATGAATTGCGGTTTCCCGTTGTCGCGCCTCTTTGCCACATTGAACGCATCCAGAAACTGTTGCATGTCGTGACCGTCGATCTCCTGCACGTCGAAGCCGTATGCCTCCATACGTTTGCCAGTATCTTCGCTCTGCGTTTCCTTCGCTGGGGCGTCGAGCGTGACGGCATTTGAATCGTAGATGAAAATCAAATTATCGAGGCCCCAATGGCCGGCCAGCGCGCATGCCTCGGAAGCGACGCCTTCCTGCATGTCGCCGTCGCTGCACAAACAGATCACATGCTGATCGAAAATCTTGTGCTCATCCGTATTGAAACGTGCCGCCGCCATCTTTGTCGCCACGGAAATCCCAACCGAGTTGCCGACTCCCTGACCGAGTGGGCCCGTTGTGCATTCCACACCGGGCGTCTCGCCAAATTCAGGGTGCCCCGGCGTTTTGGAATGCAGTTGGCGGAAACGCTTGATCTCCGACATCGGCAAGTCGTAACCGCTCATGTGCAGCCAGGCGTACAGGAACATGCTGCCGTGCCCGCCGGAG
>QHQO01000135.1 GCA_003221195.1 Verrucomicrobiota bacterium | reverse complement strand
GTGTGGACGCCGAAAAGATAACTCAGGGCAATGGCAAAAGCGCTGTAGCCGGCAAAATCGAAAAACAAATAGAAGCTGTACGCATACATGTAGCTGACCAACGCCGTGAAACTCCCACTGCTGGCGGCTCGCTCCAGCCAGTATTGTTTAATGAGGGCGGCAACAATGAATTTGTAAAGAAACCCCCGAAAAATGCGATGCACCGCGCCATCGAGATCGACAAGAAATTCAGCACGGGTTCGGGTCTTTCTCCAATCGGCTGCGAAGCGTTGGTAACGGTCAATCGGACCCGCTGAAATCGTTGGAAAGAAAAAAAGGAACATCAGAAAATCGAGTGTTCCGGGGAGGGCGATGACTTTATCGCGCAAGCAAAATACGACATCCAATGCCCGAAACGTGATGTAGGAAATTCCAAGAAAACCAAACTCGCTCCCCGGCGACACGACCGGAAAAAATTTAGATGCGGCAAGCGGAAGCAGACTCGCCGCGACCGCAACATAGAATGACCAGCCGCCGCGTGCCCCGCTTTTTGCGAATAGGCAGACTGTTGCCCATTGCCAGACGGCGAAACCGATGAGGATCCAGATCTCGCGGACCGGAAAATGTGGCCGAATGTTTAACAACCCGTGATACTGCACGAGGAGCATTCCGACCGTGACGAACGTCGCCCAACGCCAGCCGGCTTTGCCAAACAGTCCTAGAATGAGCGTCGGAACTGCCGCGTAAAGCAGCAGTCCAAAATACGTAAAATCGGCGTATGGAATCACAGCGACTGGGCCAGCCGGGCTCGATCGACTTTGCCATTCGCCGTCAGTGGAAAAGCATCGCGAAAAACAAATTTGCGCGGCAACATGTACACTGGCAGCCGCTCAGCTAGCTGCCGTCGCAGCGATTGTGTTAATTCGAAATGCGATCTCTCAGTTTGGCTGCTGAGCACTACGAAAGCGGCGAGCGATTGGGCCGCGCCGTTCTTAATCACCGGTGTTACTACTGCCTCTCTTACAGAGGGCAAGGCCAGAAGGTTTGCTTCGACATCGCCAGGTTCGATGCGGTAACCGCTGAGCTTGAGCTGCGAATCCATCCGACCCTCAAAAAAAAGGAAGCCATCACGAAACTGGCCCTGGTCGCCAGTTCGATAAGCGCGTCGACCGCAATGATCAAAGAAGACAGCTTCGGTAAGGTCGGGACGTCCAAGATAGCCGAGGCTAACATTTGGCCCCGCGATGACAATTTCGCCTTGCTCGTTTGCTGGCAAAGTTTCGCCAGCTCTATTCACAACGAAAACGTCGCTCCCAGGCATCGCGCGTCCCACTGGTAACGCCGAATACTTTTCCAAAATCGAACGGTCTATTCGTACGGAAGTCGTGGCCACCGTTGCCTCCGTCGGCCCGTACATGTTCCACACTTGGGCTCGCGGAAAGCGCTCAACCAAACGAGCCGCGGTTTGCGCGGCGAGTGTTTCACCGCAAAAAAGAAAACGCCGAATGCGTGGAAGCATTCCTTCCGCAAATTTCTCTTCAACCAGGCACATTTGTGCAAACGATGGCGTAGAAACCCACGTCGTAGCGCCGGAATTTCCAAGCGCGCGGTTCCCCAAGCATCCACGCGACGAAATGCTCCAGACACCCAAGTGTAATGATAACGCCTTTCGGTTCGCCAGTGCTGCCGCTGGTGAACAAAATGTAAAATGGGTCGTCGCGTTGTACGCGCGTGGCAGGAACCAACGGGGCAGAGCTGGAAAGTTCTGTGACGTCTTCCGGCATGAGAAGCAACGCAGGGCGCGAGATTGCCAGAATTTTGTCGATGCGTTGTTGAGGCAATACTGTGTCCAGCGGAACATAAGGCCTGCGGGATTTTACCGCTCCAAGAAACGCGATGAGCATCTCAGGGTCCAGATGCCCGAGGACCGCAATGGGAGAGCGATTGCCGAACCGTTTTGTTAGATGGGCAGCGAGGGCGTCTGAACGGCGGCGGAGTTCGCCATAAGTCAGCCTCTTATCTCCGCTGATGTGCGCGATCGCATTCGGAGCCGCAAGAGCCCAATGATCGATTTGCTCGATGAGATTCACTCAAAAACCCTGATAGACAAACGGCGGCGTGGAAAAGTTGCCTCGACCGTAGATCGCAATTAACCCCGCAATAATAGCGAGGTAATACAGAATCAGCAGCGCCCGCCACAGCGCTGGATGTGCCCTGATCCAGCTCACGCGTTCACCCGCATCCTTTTCTCAAGGTCAGCGATGATCCTGCGCGGCGTCCCCCAATTTTCTCGCTCGAATTCCGCCGGGGAAATCTTGAGACCGAATTCCTCCTCGATTCTTATCATCAACTCCACCGTCTTGATAGAATCCAAGAGCTGGCATTCGTAAAGAGGTAGCTCGAGGTTGGCGAGGACCTCATCGGTTTCGGCAACCGACGCCACCAGTTGCAACACTTTTTCGTGAAAGCCGGCATTCATAACGGATAAATAGCGTGCAGCATTGCGATCATGCGGATCGGGCAATAGACGATCGACAATCAATCAACTCCGTGGGACGCGTCCATGAAAAAAATCGTCAAGAGCACGATTGTAAAAAAGCCAGCCCTCCTGCGTTAGATGCGTATGCTTAGCGTCAAGAAACGCCGGATCCTCGTCGTGGTCCTCGAACTCGATGAGCGTAAAATTGTATCGCCGTGCCAGGGCGCGCATTTTTTCGTAATAATTCTGGCGCGCCAACCGAGAATATCCCTGCTTATCATAAAAGCGTCCGTCCAGCGGCATGCTGAGAAGGAGTGGCCGGGCGTGAACTTTGGCCAGAGCGCGCAATAGCAATTCTACGTCAGCCCATTCAGGTGCCGTATTCATGCGGTTACGAAACCGGGAATCAAAACGACCAGGCGCCATTGATTCAACGTTCACAGGCGCATTTTCGACCTTGGCTTGTGCGTAAATTTTGGGTTCGCTCGCTTTTGTGATCGGCGTCGGCCGATCCGGCCTTTGCCGCTGCAGTGCGGGAGCAGGCTTCGTTGCGTACAGGATATGAACGACCGCCGAGAAGTGGTCCTGCAACTCCAGGCCCGCCGTGTATATTTTTCCTAACGGCAGGATCGCGCAGAAAATCAGCCGGTCGAACCAATTCCCGGAGGAGAGTCGCCTTAGCGCAAACTCGAGCAAAGGACTCCTTTCGAGCGTGCCTGGAAACTGCAGCATGCGTGAAGCAATATCTCGCTTCAGCTCGACATCGACAGTTTTGCCGAACGTCAGTTCGCATGCCGTCAATAACGAGAAATTACCTTCGTACCAATCAACTCTCGTAGCGGGCATCAGAAACCACGCAGGTGAAATCGATACCGCAAGCCTTCTGCCGCGCAGGTCCGATCCGAGAGCTGCGATCTTTTGCAAAATGATTAACGACGTCGCACCAACGGTGCCGACTGGCGAAACTTGAAACCCTGTGGGCGCATTTTGAAAGAATTTGTTCGCCCTATTCGGGACTCCAATTATTAGCTCCGAGCTACCGTAAAGCGGCAAGACGCTGTTCTCACGCGCAGCTGTCCGTTGAAAGACCATCCCCTGATTTTTGAGCTGAAACTGTTGCGGCGCAGTCCACGCCAGGGTGCGTCGTTCAAGGCGAATCGCGACCAGCCGGCCAGCAAACAAAATCGTCGCAGCGACGCCGACGGCGATAACGGCTGAAAATAAATGTGGTGTGCTGGTTCTGGTGGAGCCCATGATGACTCCAGAGTATGCCTGCCCGCTAAAGGCCCGCATGTAAGTCAAAGTATAAAGATTGTGTAGGATATTACCCTACACAAACCTGAATCGGGACAGGCCTCCAACAATCGCAGCAGGCTGTCGCTCTGATCAGCTCCGGGGGACACGCCCATGAAAGAAATCATCCAAGGCGCGGTTGTAATAGATCCAGCCTTTTACAGTGAGGTGACTCTTGTGAAGGTAAAGGAAAGCCGGATCTTCGTCATGGTCCGTGAATTCGACTAATGGAAAATGATATTGTTGTGTAAGCGCGCGAAGTCTCTTGTAATAGCTTTCGCGAGCGTAACGCGATACGCCTGTCCGGTCGTAGAACTGTCCATCGTACGGCATGCTCAACAGGAGCGGTCGTGCGTGAACGCTCGCCAGCGTGCGCAATAGCAATTCGAGATCTCTCCATCCCGCCCCCGCTTCGAGGTTAGTTCCGAACGCACGGTCACGACTACCTGTGACTGCTTGCTTGGCTACGTTCGAGGATGTGTTGGTCCTATCCTCGTCAGCGGGTTTTAGGACGCTTGCTTTTACAAGGAGCTTTGACCAATCGATGATCTCTGGATCTTGTCGTGGAGCAGGCTTGATCTTGTGTTGAATGTAAGCCAGCGCCGCGAAATGATCTTGCAACTCCAGCACCGCGTTCTGCACTTTTCCCATTGGCCAGAGCGCACAAAAAATGAGGCGATCAAGCCGTCGGCCGGATGCAAGCCGCCTCAACGCGAATTCCAGTAAGGGACTTTTCTCCACGATGCTCGAACATTCCAGCATGCGCGAAGCGATCTGCCGCTTTAGTTCGAAATCGAGGACGGTGTCAAACACCATTTCACTCGCCGCCATTAGCGAAAAATTTCCCTCGTAGGCCTTCCGTCCAGCAGCGTGAACGGTCAAATTCGGTGAAAGTGAGATGGCAAGCTTTTTACCACGCAAGGCCGACCCGAGGGCCCCGAATTTTTGCAAAATGATCAACGGAGGCATGCCTCCAGCGCCGACAGGCGAAACCTGGAAACCTGTTGGCGCAGTGCGAAAGAAAATTTGCGCCCTCTCAGGCACTGGAACGGCGGTTAATTCCGAGCTGCCATAAAGCGGCAATACGTTCTGCGCATGCGCAGCGACACGTTGAAAGGCTAAGCCTTGGTTTTTGAGCGGGAACAACTCGGGAGCCGTCGACAGAATGGTGGTGTGTTCGAGATGGACCGCTACAATTTCTGCGCTAAACAAAACCGCCGCTGCTAAACCGGAAGCGATCAGTCCTGAAAACAAATGTGGCGTGCCTTGCCTGGCGCGGGCACATGACATGATGTTGCGAAGCTATTCTCGCGGCCTGAAGCTGCAATTGAATTTCATGTAGGACGCAGCCCTGCGGTCGCGAGAGCCGTTTGGAACCACGGACGCTAACCACGACGACCGCAATGCCGTGTGGTTTTATTTGGATTTGCAGACTCGAGGCTCGATACTCAAATCTCGTCTAATTTTTTGTATTTCCGCGACATTTGTTTGCGAGCCGGGAGACCGTGCATTGAACCTTCGTTACAAATGCCTCTGTCAGCTCGTCAGTAGGCGTTGAAATTCACAGCTGCGGCGACTCAGGACTGCGGAGAAGTTTCGCTTCAGATTCTGTGAATAAGATAACGTAATTCACCTTTGTGAGCTGCTGTTGACTCAGTTTGTTCTTACCTTCGAGCCAAATCTGGAGCGAATGATCATTCCAGACCAGAGAGGCGATAAAGAGGGGCGTCCATTCGTTTTTGAAGGGGAAAGAGCTTTTTAGCAGAATATTGCTGCCTGACGCTGGTTGAAGATTCAATGAGCGAAATCTTTCGATTGCCTGAACCGTTCTTTGCCCGAATTCCAATATACCCGCAGCACGACCAAGCCGTTGATTTTCCCACTGGGTAGCGATTGCGATGCCCAATATCACAAGAGTCATTGCACATGCTCGAAATTTTCGCGGCGCCAGTTTGGCGGCGCAAGCAGCTATAGCGGCTCCAATGGCTGCTCCAATCGCCGCACCCCGCGGCCGGTGACCCACTGCAGCACCGATAACCGTGCCGATTGTTGCGCCAAATCCGACGCTTTGGCCCAGTGATGTTGAGTATTTTAAAACCAGAAGGATTAGATCTGAGACAACTTTTGCAAAGATAATTGCCCACCCAAAGAGGAGAAGGTAAAGACACGCGCCGCTTCGAATCGGGCGAAGAAACGCGATCGGGAGAGGAACCAAGACAACCCAGAACGCCATAAGCAGGAGGGTGCGATCCCGTCGCATAAAAGCATAGAAAAACACGCCGGCCCACAGGAGCAGCAGTGCCACTACCGGAATTGGACCGTGATGGAACCGTAACTCATTAACAAATTGTGCGTTAGATTCTAAGAACGTGTGCCATGAATATTGAGGTCTGTATACCTCAGCCTCCACTAGCGGCCCACTACCATGCGTCTTGCCGTAGATGTAAATCGCCGCTAGCACACCGGCGACCAAAGGAGGTATCGCGGAACGCGAGTTCTGGCGAACGAATAGTTTCCAGTCATCCAGACCAGGCCATTTCAGAACCTCATATATTAGAGCTATAACTGGCAAGGTAACTGCCATCTCTTTGGCATTCAGCGCGAAAATGTACAGCAGCAGAAACACTGTTATCTGTAACGACCGCAGATTAGCTCGTTGTTCGCGGACATGAATGTAGTACGCCAATGCCGTAAAATAGAATAATCCGCACAGAGCGTCATAGATCATAGAACCGCGGAACACTAGATTGGCCAGGTCAGCATGGTAAGAAACAATAATCGTTCCAAGAAAAGCCACCGAGCGCGAGGTCGTGAGAAGCCGAGAGAGCCAATAGATGATCGGGATTGACGCAGCAACAATGCCCACTTGAACGATTCGATAAGGTTCCGGGTTAAGGCCAAAAAAGTCGTAGAGCGGTAGATAATAGAGCGCACCTGCGGGACGATAAAAATTTGACCAGAAGCATACATTCGCCCAAAGACATCTTAGAATTCCTGGGTGCCAGTAAAAGTACAGGTTCATCGGCTCGTCCGCACCAAAACCTCCTCTTAAGGATGGAAGAGCAAAGTGAAGAAAATATCCGATGAGTGCTGTTACACAGGCAAGATCGATCAGACTCTCTCTAGAATGTCGGCTTATCGAAACGAAAAAGTTGTATATTTTAGAGAAGAC
The DNA here is from genome assembly GCA_003221195.1 of Verrucomicrobiota bacterium. GTDB lineage: Bacteria > Verrucomicrobiota > Verrucomicrobiia > Chthoniobacterales > UBA10450 > Udaeobacter. The sequence goes on along the minus strand of QHQO01000135.1, from coordinate 3,445 downwards.
TGAACTCTCTGAAGGATTGCGTGATTTTCGAAGCATTTCGGCAGTCCTCATCCAGTCAAATCTTTTTGTGTCATCGATGAAAGGAGAAAGGAATGGTCATTTTGACAGGTTAGATTTGGGCGCGCCGAATGGTGGGCGCAAGTCTGCCAGTCTTCTTTCTTCTAAGCTTAAGGTAGCTGCTGTCCATTCCTCGGAGATTCGAGTGGTTTGTTTTTCAACGGCGGGTCCCGGGAGTTCCATGCCGCGCGGAAATGGCAATCGCAGAAATTCGAAAACGCGTTCCGCGGCAGCGCGGCGAGACGCCACAACCTTTTCATAAAGAAAAGGGCGCCCCGCTGGAGGCAACCAATCTTGAAAACAAATGTGGCAGGTCATGCGCGGCGCGGACACGTATCATGCTGCCGCGACGTTATTCCCATGACTTACCGCTGCAATGGAATTTCATGTAGGACGCGGCCATTCGGACGCCAACCAGACGGGGGGCATTCCCGATCTCGTTTTATTTGGATTTCCGGACTCGAGGATCGATACTCAAATCTCCTTTAATATTGGGTCTATGTCGTCCTCTTCACTTTGGCAGCGTTTTCAGCACTATTTTTTGTATTACCGCGACCCCGGCTTCTCTCTCGACATCAGTCGGATGAAATTCCCGGATGATTTCTTCGAAAAAATGCGGCCGAAGATCGACAACGCGTTTGCAGCCATGCGAGCGCTGGAAGCCGGGGCAATTGCTAATCCTACCGAGAAGCGAATGGTTGGGCATTATTGGCTCCGGAATCCCGCCTTGGCGCCGACTCCGGAAATTCGCACCGAGATCGAAGAGACTGTTAAGCGGATCAAGACATTCGTGGCGGATATTCGCGGCGGAAAAATCACGGCTGAAAATGGAAAACCTTTTAAGCACGTGTTGCTCATTGGCATCGGCGGTTCGGCGCTCGGGCCGCAATTCGTCTCGGACGCGCTTGGATCACGGCGTGATCCGACAGACATCCTGTTTTTCGACAATACCGATCCGGACGGGTTCGACCGCATCTTCGAGAAGCTGGGTAATGAACTCGTGCAGACACTCGTCGTGGTGGTTTCAAAATCTGGCGGAACAAAGGAAACACGAAACGGAATGCTCGAGGCCGAACTAAAATTCAAAGAAAACGGGCTGCAATTTAACAAGCACGCGGTGGCTGTGACCGGCGTGGGTAGCGATCTGGACAAGTACGCTGAAAAGAACGGTTGGCTCGCCCGATTCCCAATGCACGATTGGATTGGCGGGCGAACCTCGGTGATGAGCGCGGTCGGGCTTTTGCCGATGGCCCTTCAGGGGTTTGACATTGATGATTTCCTGGGAGGCGCATCGGCAATGGATGAGCGCACTCGTACAAAGGATGTGACCCAAAATGCCGCGATGCTTCTGGCTCTCATGTGGTATTACGCCGGCAACGGCAAAGGCGAAAAAGATATGGTGATCCTTCCCTACAAGGATCGGCTGGCATTGTTTGCGAAATATCTGCAACAGCTAGTGATGGAATCGCTCGGAAAAGAAAAGGATCTCGACGGCAAGGTCGTGCATCAGGGCATTGCTGTTTACGGCAACAAGGGATCGACCGACCAGCACGCTTATGTCCAGCAGTTGCGTGACGGTGTCTTGAATTTTTTCGTCACTTTTATTGAGGTTGACAAGGATCGGCGCAGCCGACCGATCGAAATCGAAGACGGAGTCTCAAGTGGGGACTACCTTCATGGCTTTCTGCGAGGTACCCGAAGCGCGCTCTACGAAAGCGGACGCGAATCAATCACCATGAGCATTCCTGAGGCGAACGCATTTAATATCGGCGCATTGATCGCGCTTTATGAGCGCGCGGTGGGCTTTTACGGCTCGCTGGTTAACATCAACGCTTATGATCAACCGGGCGTCGAAGCCGGTAAGATGGCGGCGACAAGATTGCTGGAACTTCAAAAACAAGTACGCGTGAAACTAACCGATGGGTCCGGAAAAACGGCCGAGGAAATTGCGCGTTCCATCGACGCTGACCCGGAAGACGTGTTTCACGTGCTGCGACATTTGGCGAGCAACGATCGGCATATCCGAGTTTCGCAGGGCGACGAACCGGCGGACGATCAATTTTCGTGCACTGAGTAGAATGCTGCACACTAAGCCAGAATATGGCGGAGCCGTCTTTCGAAGATCGACCTGATGTTTCAAACGTTGCCTGGAGCGACGTCGTTCATTTCATTCGCCAACTCAGTCACGATCTGCGCAACCATCTAAATGCGATCGAACTGCAGTCCGCTTATATCAGCGAGCTGGAGCGAGATGATGAAATCAAGGGCGAAATCAAGCGCTTGCGTGAAATGATCTCTGGACTGACCTCGACTTTGCAATCGCTTTCCAACGCAGTTAGTGCGGTGAAACCGAACCTGATTTCGTACCCGGCTACGGATTTCATGGAAGATCTGCGTGAGAAAATCAACCGCGACTTCGCCGGGGAAACTGCGGAAATCAATTGGAACGTTCAGCTCGGCGACGCGATGCTAAGTATTGATCCTCAGCTTTTGCAGGAAACGTTTATCGAACTTTTTGCCAATGCCCTTCGGCACAATCGTAGTAACGGCGTGCTTGTTGCAACCGCCAAGATAGATAATAAGCGGTTCCTCTTTATGCTCGAGGAGCCGAAAGACCGATTCGACTTGCCCACCGACAATTGGGCCCGTGAACCGCTTCATAAAATCAGCCAGGGCCATTACGGTCTTGGTCTGAATCGAGTCCGAGCTATCGTAGAGGCCCACGGCGGCGAACTGTATGCCCAACATGATCCCGAACATTCCACGCTCATTACGCGACTCAGCCTTCCCTTGGAAGGTGAGAGACGGATCTCAGGCTGCTAGCCTGACTCGGCATCCAATTGCATGGTCGCGCATAGTACGGGCCAGCGCAGATCGGCTGACATGAAAACTGGGAACCATCGCGTCCTGATCATCGATGACGAGCGCCCGGTGCTCATGACGCTCGAGGCGTTGCTAAAGCGGCATGGTTATCACGTGGACACAGCACCCACGGCTTCCCAAGGACTCAAGTTAATCAGGTCCAAATCTCCCACGCTCATTTTGCTCGATCTTCAATTGCCCGACGCGGACGGATTAGAGACGCTCGATCGAATCAAAACCGAAGTTCCCCAGATACAGGTTATAATTTTGACGGCGCACGACTCCTTGCACAATGCCATCGAGTCAATTAAACGAGGCGCCTATCATTTTATCAGCAAGCCGTACGCGGCTGAGGAGCTGCTCAGTCTCGTGGAGAAAGCATTGGAAAAACAGTTCCTCTTGCGAGAAGCCGAAGAACTTCGAGAAAAGACTGAGCAACTTGAGCGGCGTCTGGAGGTGGCGGAGGCGCGGCCCACTCTCATTTTCAAGAGCAAGCCGATGCAGGAAATCGACGAATTGATCAATG
>QHQO01000250.1 GCA_003221195.1 Verrucomicrobiota bacterium | reverse complement strand
ATTCGGACGTTTCATTTGCACTTTACTCGGTGGAGGCTCCCGGTTTCCCGCTCCGCAAACTAACTCGCGTCGCCGAAGAATTCCGGCAGAGATTTCTCCACGTGCCGGGAGTCAAGAAGGTGGATATCGTAGGGGAACAGCAGGAGAGGATATTTGTCGAGTTTTCCTATCCGCGGCTGACGACGCTGGGCATCTCGCCAGCGGACATATTTTCCGCTCTCTCGCGACAGAATGCGGTGACTCCTGCAGGGTCGGTTGATACGGATGGCGCACAGGTGTTTGTCCGCCTCGATGGGGCATACACCGACATCGATAAAATCCGCGATACCCCGATCGTGGCCGGCAAGCAAAGCTTCAAACTATCGGATATCGCGGATGTCACGAGAGGCTACGAAGATCCGGCAACCTTTGTCATTCGGCATAATGGAGAGTCCGCTCTGTTGCTGAGTGTCGTTATGAAAGAGGGCTGGAACGGGCTGGATTTAGGCGATGCCCTGCGGGCGGAAAGCGACAAGATCTCCTCCAGCCTGCCATTGGGAGTCAGCCTGAAAAAAGTTACTGATCAGGCCGTCAACATCAGCTCGGCGGTAAACGAATTTATGATCAAGTTCGCGATGGCGGTCGGCGTGGTGATGCTGGTCAGCCTGCTAAGCCTGGGATGGAGAGTGGGAATCGTGGTGGTGGCGGCGATCCCGCTGACCCTGGGCGCGGTATTTGTGATCATGATGATCACGGATCGGGTTTTTGATCGAATCACACTGGGAGCGCTCATCATCTCCCTGGGGCTCTTGGTGGACGATGCCATCATCGCCATCGAATCCATGGTGGTGAAGATGGAGGAGGGAATGGATCGCATCCAAGCCGCGGCTTATGCCTGGAGCCACACCGCAGCGCCGATGCTGGCCGGGACTCTGGTAACCGTAATTGGATTTCTGCCAGTAGGCTTTGCCCGTTCGACCGCGGGAGAATATGCCGGAAACATCTTCTGGATTGTCGGATTCTCTTTGATTGCCTCGTGGATCGTGGCGGTGGTTTTCACGCCATATCTTGGCGTAAAACTTTTACCAGAGATCAAAGCCGTAAAAGGAGGCCATGAGGGGATCTACTCGACTCCGAGATACCAGCGGTTTCGCCATTTTGTCGCTTGGTGCGTGAGGAAAAAATATACGGTAGCCGGCATTGTAGTTGGGGCGTTTCTAATGGCGGGCGGAGGGATGGCTGTCGTGAAGAAACAGTTTTTTCCAAACTCTGACCGGCCTGAATTGTTGGTTGAGATCCAGCTTCCATCGGGAACCAGCATCGAGACGACTAGCGCAGCGGCGAAAAAGATCGAACACTGGCTGTCGCAACAACCCGAATCGAAAATCGTGACCTCTTATATCGGGGCGGGAGCACCGCGGTTTTTCTTTTCCTACAACCCGGAGCTGCCTGATCCCTCCTTTGCAAAGATTGTCGTTTTGACGCCCAATGCGAAAGCAAGGGATCATCTCAAATGGCGCCTGCGCCAGGCGGCCGCCGATGGCCTGGTGCCGGAAGCGAGGATTCGCGCGACCCAGTTGGTATTTGGTCCCTACTCTCCCTTCCCTGTTGCTTTTCGGGTGATGGGGCCTGATCCCGCAAAAGTTCGGGAAA
>QHQO01000249.1 GCA_003221195.1 Verrucomicrobiota bacterium | reverse complement strand
CGGAGCGATTAGATCCTACCAAGCTGGAAAATTTCACCCTCACGACCCGGAATGGAAAGCCGATCCCGTTAAGCCAGATCGGACGGGTCGAAATCCAGCCAGAAGATCCACTCATCAAGCGACGGGACCGCGTTCCCACCATCACCGTGCGGGGTGACAATATCGAGACGACCCAACCGCCGGATGTCTCTTCCCGGATTTGGGCTAGCCTTTCACCGCTTCGAAAGGCGTTACCGGAAAACTATCGCATCGAGATGGCAGGCTCGATTGAGGAAGCAGGTAAAGCCAACTCAGCACTGGCTCCGCTTTTCCCAATCATGCTCTTGCTCATGCTGGCTGTTATCATCATTCAGGT
>QHQO01000248.1 GCA_003221195.1 Verrucomicrobiota bacterium | reverse complement strand
TGCGACGTCTGTCCGAGCTGACTGGCTGCGAAATTCTGGGAAAGGCGGAATTCATGAATCCGGCCGGATCGGTGAAAGATCGAGCCGCGTACGGAATCATCACTGACGCGGAGGCAGCGGGTCGGCTTAAACCAGGCGCAACGATCGTTGAGGGAACTGCGGGCAACACCGGAATCGGTCTTGCCGTGATCGGGCGCGCCAGAGGGTATCGGACTGTGATTGTGATTCCGAATAATCAGTCGCCGGAGAAAATGCATTTGCTCCGTACGCTCGGCGCAGAGGTAAAAGCGGTGCCGGAAAAGCCATACAAGGATCCGGAAAATTATAATCATATCGCCCGTCGCCTGGCAGAGGAGCGAGGCTGGTTCTGGGCGAACCAGTTCGATAACACGGCTAATCGTGACGCGCATTATCGGAGCACTGGCCCTGAAATCTGGAAACAAACCGAGGGCAAGGTGAGCGCATTTGTCGCAGCCGTCGGCACCGGCGGAACCCTTGCCGGTGTAAGCGGCTATCTCAAGGAACAAAATCCGAAGATTCAGATCGTTTGCGCCGATCCGTACGGCGCGGCGATGTGGTCCTGGTTTACCAACGGGAATCTGGAGACGAACGACGGCGATTCTATTGCGGAAGGAATCGGTCAGGGTCGTGTCACCAAGAATATCGAAGGCATTAAGGTCGATCGAGCTTATCGCATTCCGGATCAGACTGGCCTAACGATCATTTACCAACTTCTGCGTGAAGAAGGTCTGTTCCTCGGTCTATCAAGCGGCGTTAATGTCGCCGGAGCGGTGCGCTTCGCCAAAGAATCTGGCTCGGGTCAAACCATCATCACGGTTCTTTGCGACTCAGGCCATAAATATCAATCAACGTTGTTCAATCGTGACTGGCTCGCCTCTAATCATCTCGATCCAGGCCTTCCACTGGAATCAATTCTCGAGAACTAGAAGCAAGGTCATGAATTTTGTAGCCACCGGCCTATGGCCGGTCCACCTCCAGGTTCTTTCTCACATAAGGGAGACGGCCCACAGGGCCGTGGCTACAGATGTGTCAGTCACACCAAAAACCGGGCCTGTTTTTAATCTTTTCAGGGAGCCGTGAAGCCGTCGGCATCCGATTTATATAATAGAGGGTGACGCATATTCATTAAGCGTCGGGGAATCCTTAATAGGGAGCTTTCCTCCCTCGCAAAACAACAAAGAAGGAAGGGAGTAAACTGTAATGAAAAGACTGCTTTTAATTGCTTTGATGGCAGGCGGATTGGCTTTTGTGCCCGTGCAGCGGTCTGACGCTCAGGTTTCAATAGGAGTTGGGGGCGTTGGAGTTGGATTCGGGTATCCAGCTTATAGATACAGCTACTATGGCTATCCTGGTTACGGCTACGGGTATTATCCGTACCGATACTACCGACCCTATCGGTCCTATGGCTATTACAACAACGGCCCCGGGTACTATAGGTATAATGGGTATAATGGGCATCGGGTTTACCGCCACCATCGGTATCATCACAACTATCGCTATTAAGTTAGCGTAGGAAACAAATTCAAGGGAGCTGGCTCGGATGAGATTTCGAGCCAGCTTTTTTTTGGAATCAAATCCAAAGGCCGGATTAGGATTTTGTCTTTTGCGATTCGCTTTCTTAGCTGCCGAATAATTCTGTTGGAACTTGTGTTGTGGAGCGACGCACGCGCTCATGCAATCGGGCGCGAATTCCAAGTAATAAGCGTAACGTGAACTTCCCAGCGATAAAAAGGCTAGTTGTCTATCTTTTCGTCGTTCTATGCGTTGCGAGCTCTATGCACGCCGATCAAACAATCCAATCGGTGCAGCAAACTTTGAAAGACCAAGGGTTTTATTATGGAAATGTCACTGGCGAGAAAAGCGCCGAGACTACTGCCGCGATTCGGCGTTACCAAATTCGCAACGGGTTGCAAGTGACTGGCGACATTAACCCAGAGACACTGCAATCACTCAACATGAGCTCGAGTTCGGTCTCGTCAGCCCAGCCGGCTGGAAAATCTGCTGCGACT